>JBIICE010000228.1:0-6252 GCA_044239025.1 Verrucomicrobiales bacterium | reverse complement strand
GCAGCGAACCCGAAAGGGAGTCGCCGGATCCCAGCGCCGCCATGCCTTTCAGCCGCAGCAGACCCGGTGAATCAACCAGCAGTTTCTCAAACAGCCAGTCGCCATCGGCGGTCCGGCTGAAGTCGGCACGCGCTTCCTTGAGGACGAGTCGCACAAAGCTCTCGTTCCTCGTCTTGCGGGCAATGATCTGAAGAATCGGGAGGCCTTCGATCAAGCCCTTCGCAAGGGCGGCCGAACCCGTGCAGGAAAGCCGCTCCGCCTCCAGCGGATTGCCCGTGATCCGCACCTCGGCGCGCACGGTTCCACTGAGCCGCTTCAGCCAGTCGGGCGGAATCACGCGGGCCAGTTCGAGGTCGGTCACGGTGGCCCGTGCGTCGAGCTGCGGAGCCGAGCCACTGGTCCGGACGGTGGCTTCGCCGGTGATGGAGGCATCGGCGGCGGTCGCCCGGAAGCTGTCGAGCCGCACTTCCCCCCGTTGCCAGGAAGCATCGAATTCCTCAATCTCCATGGGCGTCGCCGGCAGGAACGAGGTCGTCAGGCTGCCCCCGGATCCTCTCGCGAGCACAAAACCGTCGTCGTCCGACGGTTTGATCTCCACGGAAATGCCGCGGGCGGAAGCCGAGGCGTCGGCTGATTTCCAGTCGAGACTCACGGCGTCGGTTCTGATGGGGCCGAGCACCACGCGGTTCGGCAGCAGCGAAGCGAGGAATCCTCCCGTCGGCGCGGCGGCGGTCTCCTCGGGCGGGGGCGCGCCCTCTGAAGTGCCGCTCCCGGCACGGCCCTCTGAAGTGCCGCTCCCGGCACCGCCGGAAGCGAACTCGAGGTGTGCGCGGGCGACCTGGATGCCCTCGACGTGCCATGCGCGGTCCCAGATGGCACCGGCATTGAGGTCGGCCCGGATGTCATGCGCCGAAAGGCTCGCAAACGATGCCTCCGGCGATCCCGCTGCGCCAAAGGTGGAAACGAACGCAGAACTGCCGCGCCAGGAAACCCCGTCGATGCGGGCAGGGGCCCGGAGTCGATCCGAAATCAGACGGCTGATCCACTCGCGGAAGCGGTCGCTCTTCAGATACCCATCCAGCCACACCGAGAGCGAAAAGTAGCCCGCCAGCAGCAGCACGGCGGCGATTCCAAGGGCCCAGAGCCAGCGCTTTCCCCCGGTGCGGCGGGATCGGCGGCGGCGGCGGCTCGTGCTGGGGGCGGGGGTGTCGGCGGTCTCGCTCATGGGGATGGGACGTTTTCCTTCTTAGCGGAAGAGATGGCATTCGTCATTCGACATTTCCACGCGGGTGCATAGCCTGAGGGCCAACCACTGACCTGCATGCTGGAACTCAAGGATGTTCAATACACCATCGACCGGGACGGCGAAGACCTGCACCTGCTGCGCGACGTGTCTCTGCGGGTTCCCGCGGGGCACTTCATGGCCATCGTCGGTCCTTCCGGCTGCGGAAAGACGACGCTGCTCAAAGTGATTGCCGGGCTGCAGCTCGAAAGTTCCGGGCAGATCCTCTGGCGCGGTGAGGACATCAGTGACGGCGGCGACATTCCCCCGCAGGAACTCGGCTACGTTCCCCAGTTCAGCATCGCCTACGATCACCTCACGGTCGAAGAATGCGTCGAAAACGCCGTGCGCCTGCGCACCCGCGAGAACGGTGATTCCTTCTATGCCGTCGTCGACCGCGTCATTGCCGCGGTGGGCATGGAATCGATGCGGGAAAAGCGTGTCTCCGTGCTTTCCGGTGGTCAGAAACGCCGGCTCGGGCTCGGCATGGAACTCGTGAGCCGTCCCGGTCTGCTGCTGTGCGATGAAGTCACCAGCGGACTCGACCCGCAGTCGGAACGGGACATCGTGGAATTGCTCGATGCCTTGTCCGGGGAAGACGGCAGGATTGTGATCAATGTGACGCATAGTCTCAGCGGCATGGAGAAGTACGATTCCGTCCTCGTGATGTATGAGGGCCGCATTGTCTTTCACGGGCCCCCCGATGCCATGGCTCATTACTTCAGCGTGGCCAGTGCCGAGGAGGTCTACCCTCGGCTCGCCATGCGTCCGTCGCAGGAATGGCATGATTCATGGCACAAATACCGGGATGCCTATTACGGGACCCTCGGATGCACGGCAGCCGCGGCCAGTCCCGACAGCAGTCAGGGACCGGATTCCGTGGATCCTGCCGATCAAGGCAACGAGAAGCGGAAGGGGGCGCGGCCAGCCGGTTTCCTGCGGCAATTCCTGACGATGCTGCGGCGGCGCTGGACGCTTTTTGTGCGGGACCGCACGCAGCTTGTCCTCCAGCTGGCCCTGCTGTTCGGATTTCCGTTCCTCGTGGTCATTTTTGCGAGCAAGGGAATCGATCCCATGCCCGACCGTTCCATGTCTCCGGGAACACCGCTCGCGGAAGCGATCGTCAAGCAGAGCGCCATCGTGGCCAAACAGGCCAAACTGGGCGGGCTCGTCTCTGGCCTCGTCATGTTTCAGGTGATTCTGCTGACGCTCATGGGATCCAATAATTCCGCCCGCGAAATCGCGGGGGAACGGCTGATCTACGAGAAGGAACGGATGGGCGGGGTGACGCCGATGGCCTACCTTTCGGGTAAAATTGTCTTTCTGGCGCTGCTGGCGACGGCTCAGGCGGTGTGGATGGCGCTCTTTGTGAATCACTTCACGAATCTGCCGGGAGATTTCGGCGAGCGGCTCAAGCTGCTGCTGCTGGTGAACTATGCGATGACGTCCGTGTGCCTTGCGATTTCCGCGATGATGAAATCGCCGGAGCAGGCTTCGCTGCTGAGCATTTATCTGGTGGGGTTTCAGTTGCCGCTCTCCGGGGCCGTGCTGGCCTTGCCTGGGGCGGTGGAGAAGGTCGTGCAGCCCCTCATTGCGGCGTACTGGAGCTGGAGCGGGCAGCTTTCGACGATGCGTGATTCCGATTACTTTCTCGCGGTCACGCAGGCCGTGCCGACCACGGTGGTCAGCGCAAGCAGCGTGAGCGTGGCGGTACTGGTGGCGCACATTCTGACCGGCCTTGTGCTCGCATGGCTGGGCTGCCAGCGGCATCGCTGGGATTGAGGCAATCAGACCTGCGCGCTGAGCGCCTTGAGCAGGAGCGTGGCCGACGTTTCGTTGCAGGCAAAGGGAATGTCCCAGAGCACCGCCACGCGCAGCAGCGCCTTGACATCGGGATCGTGCGGCTGCGCGGTGAGCGGATCCCAGAAAAAGAAGAGGGCATCGAGTTGCTTTTCCGCAAGGTGCGCTCCGATCTGGAGGTCGCCCCCCATGGGGCCGCTCAGGTAGCAATGAACGGACCGCCCGAGCGCTTCCGATAGGCGGCGTCCTGTCGTCCCGGTGGCTGACAGCGTATGCGGAGCGAGGAGACTGGCATGCCGGAGCGCCCATGCGGTCATTTGTTCCTTGCGGTGGTCGTGAGCGACGAGGGCGATGCGCAGCGGTGCGGTCATGCCCGAGCAGAAGCGGATCGGCGCTGCTCGGAAAGCGGAAAGATTCCCGGTGCGCAACGCCATTCCCGCTTCATGATGCCGACCATGGAGGCATGGCGTCGGCGCTTCGGTTTTGCCATCCGCGGGTTCTGCGAAACTCTGCGGCGCGAGCCCTCCATGCGCGTGCATGCTGCGGCCGCCGCCGCCGTGGCCGGCATGGCGTGGTGGCTGCGGGTTTCCGCCCTCGAGGCCGCGGTTCTCCTCCTTGCGGTCGGACTGGTGATATCCGCGGAGGTCATGAACACGGCCGTGGAACGCCTCGCCGACCGCGTCTGCCGGGAACAGGATGAAGTCATCCGCATTGCCAAGGACGCCGCGGCTGGAGCCGTGCTCGTCGCCGCCGTGACCGCCGCCGCCGCCGGCCTCTTCATCCTCGGTCCAAAACTCTGGGCCGTGCTGCTGAACCGCTGAGCTGAGTCGCAACCCTGATTCCCGCAACGCCGCCATCCGATCGCCAAAACGGAGCTGCTCGGCGCGGCGTTGCCATCCCGCATGCCGTAGCGCGCGGACGGCCTCAGGGAACTACGGAGCCGACACCTGGCGGGATTTGCGCCATGGATTGCGGTGGTGGCTGAGGGCGATGATTCCGGCCACGATGAGGAGGACCGAGAGGATGGTGGCAGTTGCGGTGAGGAGTGAATCGAACTGACCTGGTTTGCCTTCCGGGAGGGTTTGTGCGTCACGCAGTGCCACGATCAGGGAGATCAGTCCGGCCGCGAGGGAGTAGACGCCACGCCGGACGAGGTTGCCCGGGCGGCCGCGCACCGTTCCGAGGCCAGTGAGGAGGAAAGCGATGCCGATGAGCATGGAGACAAGAAAAGCGGCGACCGAAACGACGATGACAACGGGTTCGACGTGGATGCGGATCAGGTGAGTGGCCCCGATGACGGCAGCGATGAGTGTGTCGAGAATCTTGCCGCCTCCCGCCGCGATCCAGATGATGCCCGCGGTGGTGACGGCGGAGCGGAGTCGCCTCGGTTCGGCGGGAACGGCAGGCTGCGGCATCGCACGCGGGGCGGCATAAACCGGCGAGGCCGCCACCACGGGCAGGGCAGGGCGCGCCGTGGTCAGGGAAGTGCCCGGGAGCGGGTGCCATGAGGAACCACCCAGCGGGCAGATGAGAATCGGCGCGGGGGAAGATCGTGCCACCTCGTGGATTTCCGAGAGGCAGGCTGGGCCGCAGGTTTCCCCATTCCCGCTGTAGTAAAACGGAAGCAGGGAGCCGATCGGTTGCCAGACATCGGTGTATTCTTCCGCAATCAGGGAATCGGCCGTCAGGACCCCGGAAAGAAGCGCCTCACAGAGCGCGGTGGCATCGACCGGGCCCGCCGGTCGGTTCAGTTGGTCGACATAAAAGTACCGCATGCTACCAACCCATTCCCGGAAACGATGAACATATTTCTCCCGTGATTCCGGTTTCCTTGATTGCGGGTGCGATCGTCCCGGTCAGAGCAGGCGGAGCCGGGTCAGGTCCTGAGTATCGACGAGACCGACCGGGCGGTGCTGCGGGCTGACGACGACGAGGTCATCGACCGGATGGCGTTCCAGGAGATTGAGGATTTCCGCGGCGAGTCGATCGCTTTGGATGGTGATCGGCTGCCGGGTCATGAACTGAGCAACCGGCAGGGGGCCGAGGTCGCCGGTTTCTTTCCATGCGCGGGTGAAGTCGCCCTGGGTGAAGATTCCGGCGAGGGAGCCATCGGGATGGGTGATGATGGCGCAGCCGCTGCGGCAGAGTCGCATAGCATCGACGGCATCCATGACCGAGGCGTCCGGGGAGAGGAGGGGGAGCTGGGAGCCCGTGCGCATGACATCCGAGACCCTTGTGAGGAGAGCGCGGCCGAGGCTGCCACCGGGGTGGAGGCGGGCGAAATCCTCCGCTTTGAAGCCGCGGTCCTCGAGGAGGACCATGGCGAGGGCATCGCCGAGGACCAGCATGACCGTGCTGCTGCTGGTGGGGGCGAGGTTGAGCGGGCAGGCCTCGCGCTGGACATTGGCATCGAGTACGACGTCGGCGGCGCGTGCGAGGGCCGATGCAGATCCGCCCGTGATGGCGATGAGGCGGATCTGGCAGCGTTTCAGGAACGGGAGCAGGCGGAGGATTTCATCCGTTTCGCCGCTCGCGCTCATGGCGATGATGGTGTCCCCGTCGTTGACGAGTCCGAGGTCGCCATGGAGGGCGTCCTGGGGATTGAGAACGACGGCAGTGGCTCCGGTGGAGGTGAGCGTGGCCGCCAGCTTGGCAGCGATGTTGCCGCTTTTGCCGACCCCGCAGACAATCAGTTTGCGGTCCGATTCAATGGTGGTGCGCAGGATCTGGACAGCGCGGGAGAAGGAATCGTCGATGCGGTCGCGCAGCCGGCTGAGTTCACTGATTTCGAGGTCAATGATGGTACGGGCTTTCGACTGATGATCCATGCGGGTGCGGAGTCCGGAGGGGAAAGGGATCAGGGAGTGACCCCGGCGTCAGCTGCGGCGAAGAGCGAGGATTTCGCTCCTCCGGGAAGCGGGATATCTTTCGGTTCGTCGAGGGGTCGCGTGCGGCGGCGGTCCGGGGGATCCTGCCGTGTGCCGTGGGGTTTGGGCGAACCCTTGCGGGGCGGCATGCGGAAATCCGGGTGCGTGATGTCGATCTTCTGTGGTGCGGGCGGCGGGGGCGGCGGAGCCGGCGTTTCCGGAGCGATCGGTTCCGATGGTTCCGATTCCAGCGGGATGGCGCGTCGCACAGTTTCGCCGCGTTCCCTGGAGGAAGCAGCCGTC
>JBIICE010000036.1:0-24708 GCA_044239025.1 Verrucomicrobiales bacterium | reverse complement strand
AAGGACGCCGAAGCACTCGTGATTGCCACCGAGTGGCCGGAGTTTGCCAGCCAGGACTTCAGCGAAGTGAAGGCGCACATGATGAGTCCGCTTGTCTTTGACGGACGCAATCTGCTCGATCCGGATGCCATGCGGGACCTTGGCTTCAGTTACCGCGGGATCGGGCGGGGGACGATGTGAGCGGCGGGAGGGAGCGGTGGCCATGAGCGCAGCGCAGCGGCCGCACGATCCTCTGGCAGTGCTGGAGCGGGTCTTCGGCCACCGGCAGTTTCTGGAAGGGCAGGGAAGAATCGTGTCCGCACTGCTCAGCGGCCGCGATGCCCTCGCGATCATGCCCACGGGCGGCGGGAAGTCGCTCTGCTACCAGCTGCCGGCTCTCATGATGGACGGGGTCACGGTGGTGGTGAGTCCGCTCATTGCACTGATGAAGGATCAGGTTGATTCCCTGCAGCGCCGCGGGGTGGCGGCGGAAGTGATCAACAGCACGGTGGATGCATCCGTGCAGCGGGAGAGGATTGCGGCACTGCGGCGCGGTGACCTCAAGCTCGTGTACATTGCTCCCGAGCGCTTCCGGCAACGGGCGTTCGTGGAGGCCCTGCGGAGTGTCGACATCGCCCTGTTTGCGGTCGATGAGGCGCATTGCATTTCGCAGTGGGGTCATGATTTCCGGCCCGATTATCAGCGCCTCGGCGAAGCGCTGGAGGCGCTGGGCCGGCCGCAGGTGGTGGCGCTGACCGCGACGGCGACGCCCGAAGTGCGTGCGGACATCGTGCGTCAGCTCCGCCTCGTGGATCACGAGGAATGCGTGAGCGGCTTCGCGCGTCCCAATCTGAGTCTCAATGTGACGCCCTGCGCCCGGGTGCGGGACAAATTCGACCGGCTCCGGGCCGTGGTGGAGCAGCATGGGACCGGGGTGGTGTACTGTGCGACGCGCGGCCGGGTGGATGAAGTGGCTGAGGAGATGGAGTCGTGGGGCGTGAAGGTCATTGCGTATCATGGGGGCATGCGGGAGGACGAGCGGGCGCGGCTGCAGGAGGAATTCATTGCGCGGCGGGCGGCGGTGGCTGTGGCCACCAATGCCTTCGGGATGGGCATTGACCGTTCCGACGTCCGTTTCGTGGTGCATTTCGAGATTCCGGGGAGTCTTGAAGCATATTACCAGGAAGCCGGGCGCGCGGGCCGGGATGGGGAACCGGGCTGGTGCGAATTGCTCTACAATTATGCCGACACAAGGACCCAGGATTTCTTCATCGATGGCAGCAATCCGGCCCCCGCGGCGGTCACGGCACTGTATCAGCTGCTGCGGAACCGCGCCGACGGGCGGCATGAGGTCATGGCGAGCATTGAGCAATTGTCCGAGTGGCTCGAGGAGAAGAACGGGATGACCGTGGGCAGCGCCCTCGGAGTCCTTGTGCGCCAGGGATACGTGGAGCGGTTCGATGTGCCTGGTCAGCGGATCCGGGGGACGCGCCTGCGGCGGCCGGAAGTGAAGGCGTCCGACCTTGAGATGGACCGTGCCGGGATGGAGGAAAAGGAACGGCGCGACCGGGACAAGCTGCGGCGGATGATTGAATGGGCCGACGCCCGCCAGTGCCGGCAGCAGCGGATTCTCGAGTACTTCGGGGAGGCCGAGGCCGCGGTCTGCGGAAGCTGCGACGTCTGCCGGGCTGCCAGTCAGCGCGAAGGAGCACGTGAAGCGACCGCCGAAGAGGTCACTGTCGTCCGCAAGCTGCTGAGCGGAGTGGCACGCTGCAGCGAGCGCCGTGGCGGGGAATGGCAGGGACGCTTCGGGCGTGCCCGCATTGCCGGGATGCTGGTCGGCAGCCGCTCGAAGGAAGTGCTGGGCGCGCGGCTGGATGAACTGTCGACCTACGGAGCCCTGCGCGATCACGGGCAGGCCCTTGTGCTGGCTTTGTTCCGTGAACTCGAGGCGGCGGGCTATCTGGTGACATCCGGTGGTGAGTATCCCATGGTGACCCTCACTCCCGCCGGGGCCGAATTCATGAAGTCGGGTGGCCGGCTGCGGCTGAACTGGCCGGTGGCTCCTGCGGCAGGGCAGCGCCCGGCGTCGGCAGGCACTGCGGCCGTGCAGTTGGCCGAGATGGGTTTTGATGAAGGACTCTACCGGAGGCTGCGCGAGGTGCGGAATGCGATGGCGGCGCGCGAGGGAGTGGCGGCCTACCTTGTATTCAGCAATCAGACCCTTGAATTCCTCACCAGACTGCGGCCCCGCACGATGGCTGAAGGATTGCGGATCCGGGGAATCGGGGAATCCAAGGCGCGGAAGTACCTGGAGCCGATGCTCGAAGTGATCCGGCAGCACCGCTGAGGGTGAGGGTCAGGGCGGGCCGCCACCCGTTGATTCCTCGAACTGACGGCGCCAGAATTCGAGGCGTTCGCGGATCCGGGCTTCCTGGCCATTGCTGGTGGGCTCGTAGTAGCGGCGGCCCTCGGGAAGGTAGGCCTGGGGAATGAAATTGCCGTCGTAGTCGTGGGCGTAGCGGTAGCCATCCCCATGGCCGAGGGACGCTGCTCCCTTGTAGGCGGTCGAGCGGAGGTGGCGGGGGACTTCGAGGGTACGGCCGCTGGCGATGTCCTGCTGGGCCGCTCCGAGCGCCGCGTAGGCACTGTTGCTCTTGGGAGCTGTGGCCAGATAGACCGTCGCGTGGGCGAGGGGAATGCGGCCTTCCGGGAGTCCGACGAATTCGGCGGCCTGCCATGCATCGATGGCGACGCGCAGGGCATTGCTGTCGGCCAGACCGATGTCTTCGCTCGCCGCAATCACGAGACGCCGTGCGATGAAGCGGAAGTCCTCGCCGGCGTGCAGCATTTTGGCGAGCCAGTAGAGAGCGGCATCGGGGTCGCTGCCGCGGATGCTCTTGATGAAGGCGCTGATGGTATCGTAGTGCGCGTCTCCGTCGGCATCGTAGACCACGGTTTTGCGCTGAATGCTTTCCGCGGCCGTGACGAGGTCGATGACGATCACGCCGCCGGAGTCGGGCGGCGTCGTGAGAACCGCGAGTTCGAGGGCGGTGAGGGCCTTGCGGGCGTCACCGTCGGCCATGGTGGCGAGGTGCGCGAGGGCGTCGTCATGCGCCTGAACCGCCAGCGACCCGAGCCCGCGTTCTGCATCGTTCAGGGCCCGGCGCAGCACGGCTTCGATGTCCGTGCCGGCGAGTGGTTCGAGCTGGAAAACCTGCGACCGCGAGACCAGCGGGCTATTGACGTAGAAGAACGGATTGTGGGTGGTGGCACCGATGAAGCGGACGGTGCCCCGTTCGATCCATGGCAGCAGGACATCCTGCTGCGACTTGTTGAATCGGTGAATCTCATCGACAAACAGGGTGGTCGGCCGTCCGTGCAGACGGCGCAGTGATTCGGCTGCTTCGACGGCCTTCCGGATGTCGGCAACATTCGATTCCACGCCACTGAGATTGACGAAGCGCGACTCCGTGCGGCGGGCGATGAGTTGAGCGAGCGATGTTTTGCCGACGCCGGGAGGACCGTAGAAAATCAGAGAAGTGAAGCGGTCGGCTTCGACGGCGCGGCGCAGCAGTTTTCCTGGTCCGAGGATGTGCTGCTGTCCGGCGTATTCATCGAGCGACTGCGGGCGCATGCGGGCGGCGAGGGGAATGCCGCGGCCCGGGAGCGGATCCGGGGATTCGGAGGGTCCGTCGCTATCCGTGAAGAGGTCGTCCATGACTCCGGGACGGTGGCCGCAGCCGTGAGGGCTGTCCAGGTGGAAACGGGAAGGCGAGGAATGTCCGGCGGGACGGCGGGAGCGGATCCGGGCCACTCAGGAAGCCGCTGCGGCCACAACCTCGTGATGGCTGAACGAGTGCTCGTCCGTGTCGTAGATGCCGAACGAGACCGTGCCGAAGCGGCCCATGATTTCGCCCGGGTTGGCCCAGAGGGTGCGGCCGAGGCTATGGACATAGCGTTGGTGATCGTGGCCACTGAAGACCGCGTCGAACCGTTCCGAGGCCGCAATGTAATGGGCGACATCCGGGTAGTGGTGCAGGGCGACGCGGCGGCTGGCGATTTCGAGTTCCGCGAAGTGGCCATGGAGGGTCACGTGCGGGTGGCGGGAAGCGATGCGGCAGAGGAGAAAGGCATCGCCGTCATTGTTGCCGAAGACGGCATCGATGGGGCCGCGGAAGCCCTTCGCCAGTTCGTCGAGCGTGAATGGTGCACAGAAATCGCCGAGGAAGAAAAGGCGTTCCGCTTCCACCGCCCGGACGGCGGCGAGGGCGGCCTGCAGATTTCCGAGTTGGTCGTGGCAGTCGCTGAGGACGGCGATCTTCATGAGAGACGGCAGATTCCGGGCGCAGTTCTAGCGGATGGCCGCGTGGATGCGGTGCACGTCGCTGTGGTCGTCGATGGCCTGGAGAAAGCTCGTGACTTCCTCACGCTGGGCGTCCGTGAGTTCCGGGTAATCCTTCGGGCGGTAGCTGAGTTCCGTGGTGGTGACCGTCCATCCGGCCCCCTTGAGGGCCTGGGTGACATTGTTGAGTTCCGCGGGCTGGCTGAAGAAGCGGGCGGCGGCGGCATTGGGCGGAAGGTCCTCGAGTTCATCGGCTCCGAGGATTTCAAGGTCGTCCGCCCCGGCTTCGATGGCGGCGCTTTCGGGGTCGCTTCCGGCAGGGGCGTGGGCTTCGACGAGTCCCACGTGATCGAACATCCAGGCGACGCTGCCCATGGAGCCCGCACGGAAAAGCACGCGGATTTCCGGAGCCGTGCGGTTATTGTTCTCCGTGAGGCATTCGACCAGCACCGGAACGCGGTGGGGCGTGAAGCCCTCGAAGATGACCGTTTCGATGGAATCCGCCTTGCCATCCTGGCCCGATCCCTTGGCGATGGCCCGTTCAATCGTATCGCGGTAGACGCTTTGTTTCTTGGCCGCTTCGACGGCGGCGGCGAGGCGCGGATTGAATTCCGGGTTCGGTCCGCCCATGCGCGCGGCCACCTGGATTTCGCGCACGAGTTTGGTTGTCATGCGGCCTTTTTTGTCCGCGGCGAGTTCGCGCCATTTCTGTTTCCATTGTGCTCCCATGGGAAAGGAAATTCCGCAGGCGGAGAGAGGAGGCAAGACAAATCGTGCCGGGTGTCAGCGCCGCAGACGGGCCCGGACGGCCTGCCAGCGGGAACCGAGGAAGCCGCGGCGGGAGCGGGCGAAGGCCGTTCTGAGACGGCGGGAGAGACGCTGTTTCCATGCCACTGCGGCGAGCCATGGTTCCGAATGATAGAGTCGGTTCCGGAGCCGCAGGAAGGCATCATGGAGTGCCCGGAACCAGCGGAGCGAGAGGAGGGCCGGCCGGCAGATGCGGAACAGGTGCGCGACGACGGCGGTGCCGACGATTTTCGCGGCGATGAGCAGGGAAGTTCCGGCGGCAGGACGGCCCTGCGCCGTGAGCCAGAGCCCCGCGAGATTGACCGGAAACAGGAGAACGCTCGGCGCGAGGAAAGTGACCATGGCCGCAGCCGGGGAGAGCCGCGCGATGCGTGCTTCCAGCCGCTGCAGGGCCGGGGCCCGGGCAAGGCGGGTGGCGACCGCCTCAAGGTGCACCCAGAGCCATTCTTCCCAGAGCAGGAAGAGCGCCGCCAGCACCATCATCGGCGGGGTGAGCAACCGGCGGATGAATCGGCGCATGGCGATCAGATTCCTTCAGAGCAACCAGCCCTGCGGACGTTCCGTGTCCGCAGGACCAGTCGGCCTGCCGTTCATTTGAAATCCTTGCCGGTCTGGGCGTTGGAAATCTGCACCTGTTCGCGGTGATAGGTCGGATCCGCGCGGAACGAGAGCCGCCCGCGGTGCTTGCGTTCCATTTCCACAAGGAGTTGTTCGTCCTTCGTGCGCAGGCGGTGCAGGACTTCCGGACTCACCGTGATCAGGAGGTCGTGATCGCTGTCCGGGTACTTCTGAAGGATGGTATTGATGCGGCGCTGGAGTTCGACCGACATCGTCTCCGTCGACTTGATGCGGCCGTGCCCCGAACAGGTCGGGCACGAGTCATAGACGGCCGTGCTGAGACTTTCATGGAGCCTCTGGCGGGTCATTTCCATGAGGCCGAGCGACGAGACCGGCAGGACCTGCGTCTTGGCCTTGTCCCGGCGGAGTCGGTCCTTCATGATCTTGTAGACCGCCTGCTGGTCGCGGCGGTGCTTCATGTCGATGAAGTCGACCACGATGAGCCCGCCCATGTTGCGGAGGCGGAGCTGGCGGGCGACTTCCTCGGCGGCCTCGAGATTCGTCTGGAGAATGGTTTTCTCGAGGTCGTCCGATCCCTTGTTCCGCCCGGTGTTCACATCGATCGAAATGAGGGCCTCGGTTTCATCGATCACGATGTAGCCACCGCACTTGAGCCAGACCTGGCGGAAGAAGGCATTGTCGATCTGCTTCTGGATGCCGAGGTGATCGAAGACTGGTTCCGCGGAATTGAGGCAGCGGATGCGCTTCTTGCTGCGCCGGCTGATCTGACCGACGAGCTGGCGCATGCGTTCCGCGGTCGCTTCGTCGTCGCAGATGACCTCGTCGACTTCCTCCGTGAGGAAATCGCGGACCGTGCGTTCCACGAGGTCGGGTTCATTGAAGGCGCAGGCCGGTGCATGACGGCTCGAGGCCCGCGCCGAGATTTCGTTCCACTGTTTGACGAGCATGGAGAGGTCGCGCACGAAGTAGCGGGCGCGTTTTCCCTGGCAGACCGTGCGCATGATGACGCCCATGCCTTCTGGAACATTGAGTTTGCGGAGGATTTTGCGGAGTCGTTCCCGTTCCTTGGGGTCGTCGATTTTCCGGCTGATGCCGAACATGTCATTGAGCGGCATGAGGACGAGGAACCGTCCGGGGAGGCTGATGTTGGTGGTGATGCGGGGGCCCTTGTTGCCGATGGGGCCTTTGGTCACCTGGACGAGGAGTTCCGAGCCGACCGGGTAGAGGGTCGGGATGTCCTTGGCTGTGATTTTCTTGCGTTTGGGCTTCTGGCGTCCGGCGCGTTCGATTTGTTCGATGTCGTCGCGGCCGCCTTCCTCGTTGTCGGCTGCCGGGATGGCATCCCAGAAGTGGAGGAAGGCATTTTTTTCGAGGCCGATGTCGACGAACATGGCCTTGAGGCCCTGTTCGATGTTCTTGACGCGGCCCTTGTAGATGCTGCCGACGATGTGCTGAGTGCCGGTGCGTTCGATGGTGTATTCCTCGAGCATGCCGTTCTCGACGAGGGCGACGCGTTGTTCGAGGCGTTCCGTATTGACGACGATGCGGATGCCTTTGTTGAAATCGGTGCTGACTCCGAAGAGCCGGCGGAGGCGGTTGACGATGCCATTGACCATGGTGGGGGAGTTGGGATGTGCCGTGCGGGATTCCGCGGGCGGGTTTGAATTCATGGATTGGTGATGACGCCCGGAGGGGGCGCTGGTACAGGGTTCTGGGTTTCGGTGCGCCGGGCGAAGCGGGCGCGGCGGAGTCGGACCGAGGGAGTGGCTTCGGTGGAGCCCTCCTCGGCGACATCCGGGCGGGCGGTGCCGGGCGCATCCGGGCTGCGGGAGTCCGTGGCGACGTCCGCGGCTTCCTCGCCGGCGTCGTCTGCCGTTGGTTCCTCTTCCGGCGGGCTTTCCTCCGGAATGTCATCCGGGAAGGAAACCTTCTCGAGTTTATTGAAATGGCCTTCGGCGGGCGGGAGGGGTCCGACCTCCATGCGGAGGTTTCCGGCGAGGATGGCGAGGGATTGTTCGATGATGCGGCGGGCGATCGGCCCGGCGACCTTGCCGCCCGCTTCCCCGTTGGCGACGACCACCGAGACGGCGATCTGGGGGTTCTCCGAGGGAGCGAAGGACATGAACCAGGCGCGGTTGTCCTTGAGGAGGGGCCCGGTGGCGGTGAGACGTCCCTTTTCCTCGTCGTAGACCATTTCGCGGCGCTTCTTCTGAGCAGTACCGGTTTTGGCCGAGATGCCGACCTTGGATTTGGCGGCTGTGCCCGTGCCGCCTCGTTTCGCATTGACGGCCTTGTACATGCCATCGCTCATGGCCTTGAGGTCGGCCTTGCGCACCCCGTGTTCCGTGAGGTCGAATTTCAGTTTTGGTTCAAATCGGGTGATGCGTTCCTGTTTGTGGCCATTGCTGTCGTATTCGAACGAGCGGGTATGGCTGATGATGGTGGGCTGCCAGCATTTCCCGCCTGTGGCGACGGTGGCGGCCAGCATGCAGACCTGGAGCGGCGTGGCGGTGACTTCGCCCTGACCGATGGAGACGTGGGCGGTTTTCCCCTTGTTCCATGGTTCGTTGCGGCGTGCGGTCCACCATTCTGGGGTGGGCATGAAACCATTGCGTTCCGTGTCGAGCTGAATGCCGGTGGAGGAACCGAAGGTGAAGAGGCGGGCCATGCTCGCGATGGATTCGATGCCCGTGGCATTGCCCTGGAGGTAGAAGTAGCAGTTGCAGGAGGAACGGATGGCATCGGAGAGTGGGAGGGAGCCGTGTCCGCCGATGCGTTTCTGCACCGTCCAGCAGTTGAAGGGGGCCCCGTAATTGACCGAGCCCGAGCAGTGATAGTAGCGGGAAGCGTGGCCGGTGGTGGAGGCGGCCATGGCCGTGAGAATCTTGAAGGTCGATCCCGGAGTGTCGGCGGCGACGGCGCGGTTGATGCTCGGTTCTGCCGCGGTCCGGTAGATGGCATTGATGCTCTCCGTGTCCTGCGGCGGTATGAAGATATTGGGGTCGTAGGATGGTACCGAGACCATGGCGAGGACTTCACCCGTGTGGACATTCATCACCACCGAGGCCCCGCGGCCCACGCCCGCCTGCCGGAAGGCAGTTTCCACGGCCATCTGGATGCGTGAATCGATCGTGAGGTAGACATCGCTGCCGGGGAGGGGATCCCGGCGGAGGGATTCGATTTCCTCGGTGAGGCGTCCGTGTTCATTGCGGAGCCAGACGCGTTCGCCCGGTTTGCCGCGGAGGAGTTCGTTCTGGGTTTTCTCAATGCCGGCGAGGCCTACGTCATCGGACTGGAAGAAGTCCCATGAACCCTCCGACTCCGGTGGCTTTTCGGTTCTGGTTTCGCGCAGGTAGCCGATGAAGTGGGCTCCGGCCGCGCGGAGCGGGTAGCGTCGTTTCGGGCGTTCCTGGATGATGATGCCCGGGATGGACGGAGCATTTTCAGCGTAGGCGGCAATCAGTTCGAATTTGGCAGGATCCGCCTGGAGCAGATTGCGGACGTAGGGATAGGGCACGACACCCTTGTAGGTGAGGTACCATTCGTAGATCTTGCGGACTTCGCGCGGCGAGGGCATCACGTAGAGGCCGATGCGGTTGAGTTCCGGAAAGACGATTTCGTTGAGGATGGCGATGATGTCCGTGGCTGGTTCCTTCTTGGGGTCGTAGACGTACTTGGGAATGGAACGGCGCTGGGATTTCGGTTTCGCTTTTTCGCGTTCGAGCCATGCGGCTTCTGCGGCGGCGAGGTTGAGTCCGACTTCGAGACAGGTTTCGTTGCGGGCGAGTTCGGTGCCACCGGAATCGAGGATGCGGCCCCGTGTGCCGGGGACCCGCTGGCGCGACTTCTGGGTTTCCGGGAGTTTGAGGATGAACTGGTCCTGTTTTTCGATCTGGAGGGTCCACAGTCTGTGGAGGAGCACGACGAAGCCACCGGTCATGATGACGGCGACGAGGATCAGGCGGAGTCGTACGGCCAGGATCATAGCGGCGGGAGCCTGCGGCGGTAATAGGGGTTGTCGAAACGGATGCGGTAGCCCGTGAGTTTGGCGAGACGGTAGATGAGGAGGAAGATCAGCGGGACGAGAACGGAGGAGAGCAGGGCGGTGGCGAGGATGTGATTCCAGACTTCCGGAGGGAAGGAAAAGTTGCCGCGGCGGAAGCCGATCGAGGCGTATTCGAGGGTGAGCAGGAGAATCAGCGAAACCGTCGTCATGAGGAGGGGCAGTTCCCAGCGGCCGGTGCGGAAGAGCGGGCGGATGCCATGGATCAGGGATCCGAGCAGCGCATAGAAGAATATGGTGATGCCGAAGGTACTGCCTCCGTCCGGTGGGGGGGCACCGACTTGAGCAGCGGCTGCGGCGATGTCCGGAAAGACGGTCGGCGTGTGGTTGAGGGCGTCCCACATGAATCCGGTGACGAACGCGAAGAGGAGCATCACCGGGTAGGGTACACTGAGTGCCGAGGCGAAGAAAATGACCGGCACGATGAGAATGCGGGCGTGGTAGGCCGAAGCGACGGACGGCACGAAGTCCTGGAGGACGAGCCCGAATCCCGAGAGCGCGAAGAGGAAGAGAACGAAGATCATCGTGGCGCGTCGGTGGGAGGCGGATGGTCATCCTCCGGCACCAACTGCATCACGAGGACGAAGGGTAATTCGTCCAGATTCACGGCAGGCTCCACGATGGCCTCGCTGGAGGCGTCGCCGTCGCGGAAATCGATCACGGTGCCGAGCAGAATGTCCGGCGGGAAGCGGTTGGTGTTGTCCCAGCTGATGACCTTGCGGCCCTGCTGGACGGAAGCATTGCGGGGAAGCCAGCGCAGGCGGAGTTCCGGCCGGCGGGAAGTGGAGACGCGGGTTCCTTCGAGGATGCCGCGTTCCGTGGTGCCCTCGATGCGGGCGGCGACCTTGCATTCCTCGTCGGTGATGAAGACGATTTCGGCTTCGTCGGCGTCGGCGCGTCCGACGCGTCCGACGAGGGAGGGTCGGCCCTCGGTTCCGGTGGGGACGACGACCGGGCTGCCGTCGAGCACGCCCTGATTGCGGCCTTTGTCGATGGTGGCCCGCCGGTACCATGCGGAAGTTTTGCGGGCGATGAGGCGGGCGGGGATGAGAGAGGTTTCCTGGCGCCGGACGAAGCCGAGCAACCGTTCGAGTTCCTTCACCTCCGTTTCCAGCTGAGCGATGCGGGAGCGGTGGACGCGGAGTTCCGCATTTTCGATGGTCAGCTGGTCGGCCCTGGTCTGGAGCTGTTCCGGGGTGAGTCTGGGGTCGTGGGTGCCGGTGAGGGCACCCTGCACTTCCGCTCCGGAGCGTTTGAACGACGAGAATACCGCATTGGCCCGCGTCTGGATGAGTCTGGTCGTCGGGGTATCAAAGAGGAATACCCACACGAGCAATCCCGTGAAGACAGCGAGAGCGATGACGTTGAGTCGGTTCATGGGCCCTTATTCAGTCGGTGACTGTGACGCGGGGCGGTGCGGTGGGATCCGCGGGGGATCTGGCGGGCACGGCCGGGGTCAGGCGCATGGGAGCATCAGGGGTCCGAGGACGTGACTTTCTTGAGGAAGGCGAGTTCCGAGAGGACCTTGCCGGTGCCTTCGGCGACGGCGCTGAGGGGGTCCTCGGCGACGTGGACGGGCAGTCCGGTTTCTTCCGAAAGGAGTTTATCGAGACCGCGGAGGAGGGCTCCGCCGCCGGCCAGCACGAGACCGCGGTCGACGAGGTCGGCCGAGAGTTCCGGTGGGCAGCGTTCGAGGGAAACGCGGACGGAATCGACGATGGTATTGAGCGGTTCGAGGAGGGCCTCGCGGACTTCCTGGGAGGTGATGGTGATGGTTTTGGGGAGACCGGCGACCATGTCGCGGCCCTTGACCTCCATGGTGGTTTCCTTGCTGAGAGGGTAGGCGGAACCGATGCGGATCTTGATGTCTTCGGCGGTGCGTTCGCCGATCATGAGGTTGTAGGCCCGTTTCATGTACTGGGCGATGGATTCGTCCAGTTCGTCGCCTGCGACGCGGACCGAGCGGGAGTAGACGATGCCGGAGAGGGAGATGAGGGCGACTTCGGTGGTGCCGCCGCCGATGTCGACGATCATGTTGCCCGAGGCTTCCTGGACGGGGAGACCGACCCCGATGGCGGCGGCCATGGGTTCCTCGATGAGATAGACTTCGCGGGCTCCGGCCTGAGTGGCGGATTCCTTGACGGCGCGTTTCTCGACTTCGGTGATGCCCGAGGGAACGGCGATGACGACGCGGGGGCGTGCCATGCGGCGGGAGTTGTGGACCTTCTGAATGAAGTGCCGGAGCATGGCTTCGGTGACTTCGAAGTCAGCGATGACGCCATCCTTGAGCGGGCGGATGGCGACGATGTTGCCCGGGGTGCGGCCGAGCATGCGTTTGGCGTCGTCGCCTACGGCGAGGACCTCGCTGGTGCCGCTTTTGACGGCGACGACCGAGGGTTCGCGGAGAACGATGCCGGTGTCCTTGACGTAGACGAGAGTATTGGCGGTGCCGAGGTCGATGCCGATGTCATTCGAGAACCAGCCGAAGAGTTTTCCGAGGATGGAAATCACGGGAGAGAGAGGGGTGAAAAGAGTGGGAAAGGGTGAACAAGGGAAGAAAGGAAAAAGGAACCGGGCAGGGCGGATCCGTCTGCGCAGGGCGTGCTGCTGACCGGCGCTATCGGGTGGGCACAGCCGGGCAGGAAGGCCGGAGGTTTTCCCTGAGGGTTCCGGAACCTGAGTTTGTGCGTTTCCCGGAAAGCAGGGACAGACGCTCCGGGGGAATGGGTCGTTCGGAACGCCAGACGGTCAAGGGGAAGATGATTTTTCCATGGGAAATCCGGAACGCCATGGCAGCGATGGTCTGCGCCCGGAAAACGATCCCGGTGATGGTGATGACGGGCGGTCATGCTCCGAGACCGAAGGCTTCGGCGAGGATTTCGTCGTCCTCGAGGAGGAACGAGATCGTCATGGGGCGGCAGCAGATTTCGCAGTCATAGTCCCATGAGGTGGGGAGTTCGTCCGCGGCCGGCGGATGGACCGAGAAGGGTTCGAAGCAGGAAGGGCAGATGACTTCGACCATGGTGGCGGTGGTGGTTAATCGAAGTCCGAGAGCACGACGGAGCGTCGTTCGCGGGTACCGAGGATGCGGGCCTGGCAGATGACCGCGGTCGGCGATTCGAGGAATCGGTACGAAGCGCAGTTCGGGCAGGTGTGGACCTTGGAGAGGACGATGGAGTCGCATCCTTCGCAGATTTTGTAGTTCTCCGGGTTGCGGATGATTTTGTCTGCTTGTCTGGCGCGCTCTTCGATGGAGTCGGAGGTTTGGGTCATTGGTTGGTCGAGGATCGTTACAAGATGGAGGGTAGGGTTTTGGAATGCAAGTTGGGGCCCTTGGAAAAAGGGAGAGAGTGGGGAGGAGTGCGCTTGCGTTGGTTGTCTGAAATTTCATTTTAGTGGATGGAGAAAACGCGGCCTGAGATGGTTTTCCTTGATGTTGCGGGGACGCTGCTGCGCCTCGTGGAGCCGGTTGGTTACGTGTATGCGGAGGCGGCAGGGCGGTATGGCTGGCGACTGGAGGCTGGGGAAGCGGAGCGGGTGTTTCGCCGGGTGTGGGGGGAGATGGGCGAACCGGCGCATGGGGATGGCGGTGGGGACGAGCGGGTGGAGCAAGGATGGTGGCGGGAGGTGGTGCAGCGGACGCTGGAGGGCGCGGGAGGCGGGGACATGCCTGCGGGGTTTCCGTTTGAGGACTGTTTCCGGAGGTTGTGGGATCATTATGGCGAGCCGGGGGCGTGGGAATTGTATGCGGATGTGGAGCCGGCGCTGGAGCGGTTGGGTCGGGTCGTGCGGCTGGGAGTGATTTCGAATTTTGATGCGAGGCTGTGGCCGGTGCTGCGTGGGCATGGGCTGCTGGATTGTTTTGAGGTGGTGGTGCCTTCGAGTGCGGTGGGCGTGGTGAAGCCGCGGCCCGGAATTTTTGCGGCGGCGTGCCGCCAGGCAGGGGTGGAAGCGTCTGACTGTCTGCATGTGGGAGATGATCCGGAGCGGGACTGGGCCGGGGCGCGGGCGGCCGGGATGTCAGTGTGGGAGTTGCGGCGGCCGGGTCACGGGTTGCTGGAATTGGCCGCGCATGTGGAATCAGGATGGCCTCGCGTTCCGCGGTGAACCGTGATCCGATGGGGCTCATGAAGACGATTTTTCTGATGTTGCTGACTGGTGTGGCGGGCTGGGCGGCACCCGCGGTTCCGGTGGTCCGGGAGGCCGGGTGGAAGATCGAGCTGGTGGCCTGCGAGCCAGCGGTACGGACGCCGGTGGGTTTGGCGGTGGACCGTGGGGGGCGGTTGTTCGTGGTGGAGAACCACACGCATCAGGTCAGGCCCGGATACGACGGACCGGGGTCCGACCGGATCCTGATGTTCCGGCGGATGGACAGCGGGGCATGGGAATCGTCCGTGTTTGCCGAGGGATTCCGGAATGCGATGGTTCTGAAGTTTGATCCTGATGGTGTGCTGCATCTGACGCAGCGGGACCGCTTGCTGCGGTTGGAGGATCGGGATGGGGATGGCCGCTGCGACGGGCCGACGGAACTGATGCGGTGGGAGACCGCCGGGGATTATCCGCACAACGGGCTGAGTGGGCTGGCGTGGAGCGGTGACGGCTGGATTTATGTGGGAAGCGGCGAGAATCTGCAGCAGCGCTATGTGGCCGTGGGGAAAGACGGGAAGCGGATCGAGTACACGCCTGGCGGAGCGAATGTGTTCCGGCTGCGGCGGGATGGCAGCGGGCTGGAAGTGGTGGCGACCGGCCTGTGGAACGGTTTTGGGCTCGAGATGGATGGCGATGGCCGCGTCTTTGCCGTCGACAACGATCCGGACAGCTGTCCTCCGAACCGGTTGCTGCACATCGAGGCCGGGGCGGATTATGGGTTCAACATGGCGTATGGGCGGGCCGGAGTGCATCCCTTTCAGTGCTGGGATGGGGAGATTGCCGGAACGCGCGGCATGGTTGGTGGAACTGGCGAAGCGGCGACTGACCTGCTCGATCTGCGGAAGACCCGGATGCGGCGGGCGGGACTGCATCTGCTGGTGACGTCGTGGGGGGACAATCAGCTGGAGCTGTACCGGATCGGTGGCGGGGAGCGGGGCCTGCGGGTCCTTGAGAGCCGGGTGGTGGTGAAGGGGGATGAGGGCTTCCGTCCGGCGTGTCTGGCCGCGGCACCCGACGGCAGTGTTTTTGTGAGCGACTGGGCCGACCGGGAGTATCCGGTGCATGGGAAGGGGAGAATCTGGCGCTTGTCCGCGGACGAAGCGTCCGGGGTGGCGGAGTCGGCGGCCGTGCTGGGTCCTGTGCCTGCAGTTCCCGATGGGCTGGGACCGGTGGAGCGGCGTCTCGTGGCCATGCGCCGCGGCAACGAGGCTGCCGATGCTGCCTTTGTGAAGGAAGCAATGCGGGGAGGTGGTCCGGCGGCCGTGCGGCTGGCAATGATGGTGGCAGCCGAGCGGCGCATGGGAGAACTGCGTGGCGACGTGGCGCAGGTGCTTGGGCAGACCGGGGGGAACCGTGATCTTTTCCGGACCGCGGTGGCGGCGCTGGAGATGATGGGCAAGGCACCCGGAGAGAATCCCGAGGGACAGGTCGAGGGATTGCTGGTGAAGCTCATGGGGGATGGTGCGCAGACCCCCGGCGTGCGGGTGATGGCGATGCAGTCGCTCGCGCGGCCGCGGGAACAGGTCAGGGAACTGCTGGGAATGCTGCGGGGTGCCGACGAAACCCTCGGCGTTGCCGCCGCGGGTGTGCTGGCGGGAGCCGGCGAGGAAGCCGTGACCGGGGCCTTGCAGGCGTGTGCCCTTGCGCCGGATGTTCCCCGGCAGGTGCGGCTGGAAGCCCTTGTGGCGCTGGCTGGTCGGGCCGATGCGGCATTGCTGCCACTCCTGCCGCTGCTGAACGAGGAGCCGCTGGCGGGTCAGGTGGTGCGGACCCTGCGCGGCTCCCTTGGTGTTGCGGAGGTGCGTGCGGCCATGGAGCAGGCCCTCGCCTCCGCGGCGACGCCGTTTCCGGTGAAAGCCCAGCTGGCTCAGGCGCTGGGCCGCCCGCCTGTGGAAATCCGTCCGGTCAATGACGAGCAATGGAGAGAGGCGCTGCGGGCAGGCGCGGGAGACGCCGCCGAGGGTCGGCGGGTATTCTTCAGCGGAGCCGGTCTGTGTTCTTCGTGTCATCAGGTGGCCGGTCGCGGAGTGATGGCCGGTCCGGATCTGAGCACCATCGCGAGGTCGTCCAGCCCGGCCCGGCTTCTGGAATCGGTCCTCACACCGTCGCGCGAGATCGGGCCGCTCTACGGAGTCCGCACGGTGCGGAAGAAAGACGGCAGCGTGGTCAGCGGTCTGCTGCGGCATCCTGCCGTGCCTGGCCGGATTGATTTGATCGGTCCCGGGGGGAGCGTGCAGTCGGTCGATGCCGGCGACGTGGCGGGACAGGAAACCGGTTCCGCATCTCTGATGCCGGAAGGGCTTGAACTTGGCCTTACCGTGCAGGAATTCCGGGATCTCATGGCGTGGCTTGGCACCCTGCGCTGAGTGACTGTGAGAATCCCCTGATGACGAAGATGATGATGCGCATGTTTGCAGTGATGGCGGTGGCTGTGCTGGCTGGTTGCCGGGCGCAGGCTCCGGTGGCTGGTCTTCCGCTGGGGGAGAAGGCGAAGCCCGGGTCCGCCTGGGTGGCAGCCGGGGAAGCGAGGATGGTGGCTGAACCGACGGCGTGGCTGGAGCAGTTTGATGATGCGACCCTGCGGTCGGCGGTCGCGGAGGCAGTGGATGACAATCCCGATCTGCGGGCGGCCGCGGCCCGCATGGTGCAGGCCGAGGCGCGCGCGATCCGGAGTGGGGCGCAGCGGTTTCCGACGGCCGGGATGAGTCTGCGGACCAACGAAGACTGGCGTCAGGTGGTGAGTGGTCCGGGCGCGCTCATCCGTCAGCGTCAGGACGTCTACGCGCTCAATCTGGATGTTTCGTGGGAAGTGGATGTGTGGGGCCGGGTACGGAACAATGCGAATGCGGGGCGGGCGAATGCGCAGGCGGCGGCGGCGGATTTTGCGGCGGCCCGGCTTTCCCTTGCGGCGAACACAGCGCGGGCGTGGTGCAATCTGCTCGAGGCCGAGTGGCAGGCGAATCTTGCGGGCGAGACCGTCTCCAGTTTCCGGAAGAATCTGGCGACCGTGGACAGCAATTTCGACAAAGGCGTGCCTGGGGTGACGGCCCTGGACGTGCGCTTTGCGCGCAGCAGTCTGGCGTCTGCTGAAGCGAACCGGGAGAACCGGAACCGAGGTCGCGACGAGGCGCGGCGGGTGCTGGAGGGTCTCATGGGGCGGTATCCCGCCGGGGTATTCGAGACGAGCGGAAAACTGCCGGCGCTGCGGCGGGACATTCCGGTGGGGATGCCGTCGGATCTGCTGCTGCGACGGCCCGACATTGCGGCGGCGGAGCGGCGCACCGCGGCGGCACTGCAGACGGCGAAGGCGGCGCGCAAGGCCCTGCTGCCATCGTTCCGGATTACGGGCGATGCGCGCACGATTTCCGAGGAACTGATGGAATTGCTCGACGAGAAGAAGCTGGTGCGGAGTCTCGTGATGAGCCTCACGCAGCCGATTTTTCAGGGTGGGGCGCTGCGCTCCGATGTGAAACTGGCGCAGGCCCAGGCCGAGGAACTGGCGCAGCGGTATGCCTCCGTGGCGCTGACTGCCTTCCGGGAAGTGGAGACCGCACTGGCGGCCGAGAGTTACCTGGAGGCCCAGATCCGGGCGCTGCGGCGCTTTGCGGAGGAATCGCGCGAAGCCGAGAAACTGGCGGTTTCGCAGTACGAGCGCGGGCTCACCGGGATTCTCAATGTGCTGGAATCGCAGCGTCGGGCTTTTGATTCGCAGAGCAGTCTGATCCGCGCCGAGAATCAGCGGCTGCAGACCCGGATTGATCTGTGTCTGGCGCTTGGGGGTGGATTCTGAGCCGGGCGGCGTTCAGTGCTGGCCGTAGTAGGCCGCCGGGCCGTGCTTCCGGAGAAAGTGCTTATCGGCGAGGAAGCGTGGGAGCGGTTGTGCATCCGGGTTGAGCCGGATGGTATCGAGGGCCATGCGGGCGCACATTTCGAGGGCGATGCTGTTGTCGAGGGCGCTGAGGGCGTCGGTTCCCCATGTGAAGGGGGCGTGGCCGTGCTGGAGGATGGCAGGCACTGCGGCTGGGTCGATGCCGAGTTCCGCGAAGGTGGCGGCGATGGCGCGGCCGGTGAGGAGTTCGTAGGCGTCGGCGGTTTCCTCCGGCGTCAGCATGCGGCAGACGGGAACCTCGCCGTGGAAGTGGTCCGCATGCGTGGTTCCGAAGCAGGGGAGCGGACGGCCTGCCTGCGACCATGCCGTGGCCGCCGGGCTGTGCGTGTGACAGATGCCGCCCGCGTGAGGGAAAGCGCGGTAGAGTTCCAGGTGCGTGGGGGCGTCCGAGGATGGCCGGCGTTTCCCTTCGATGGTGCGGCCCGTTTCCAGTTCCAGCACGACGAGGTCATCGTCGCGCAGGTGGGCGTAGGGCACGCCGCTGGGTTTGATGACCATGAGGCCGCGCCCGCGGTCGAGTCCGCTGACATTGCCCCACGTCAGCGTAACCAGCCCGGAAGACGGCAGCCGGAGATTGGCTTCGAGGACCTGCTGCTTGAGATCGGAGAGCATGAATTGAGCGGTGCCGCGGCCGGCGGCGGCCTGCAAGCGGTGCCGCGGCCGGCGGTGTCAGATTTCCCAGCCTTTCCGGTAGGTCCGCGTGAGGAAAGCGTCGGCTTCCGGCGCATTGCTGGCCTTGAGGGCCGCGCTGTCCCACTGGAGTTTTTTGCCGAGGCGGTAAGCGACATTGCCGAGGTGATTGGCTTCGGTGAGAGCGCCTGAGTATTCAAAATGGCAGGTGGTCGGTGAACCCGTGTGGCAGGCCTTGAGCCATTCGGCGTGGTGACCGATGCTGTCGGGGATGGACTGGGGAGGGCGGGTGAAGTCGCTGAATTTGTCCTCCGGCAGCAGAATGTGTCGGCCGTAGTCCGAGAGCAGCATGCCCTTGGAGCCGATGAAGAGGCAGCCGTCGCCCCACTGCGGGATGCCTTTTTCCTGCCAGATTTTTGGTTTCATGGATCCCTGGTGCCATGTGAGCCGCAGCGGCGGCATGGAGCCGCGGGCTCCGTATTCGTAGGTGGCCGACATGGAAGCCGGAGCCAGTTCCGGGTGGGGCGGGGGACCGGCGGCTTCGATGGTGAGCGGAGCATCCAGCTTGAGGGCCCAGAAGGGAAGGTCGTTCCAGTGCGATCCAAGATCGCTCATGGTCCCGCTGCCGAAGTCCCACCAGCGGTACCATTTGGGTCCGGGAAAGTAGGCGCTGTGGAAGGGTCGGCTGGGAGCCGGGCCGAGGAAAAGATCCCAGTGGAAGTAGTCGGGCGGGGTCTCGGCTTCCTGCGGGCGGTTCTGGATGCGGACAATGTCGCCATTGCGTTCGGCGTCTTCGGGCGACTGCAGGCCCCAGGCGCGGGAGACCCAGACATGGACTTCGGTGACGTCGCCGATGGCGCCGGCCTGGACCAGTTCGACGACGCGGCGGTAGTTGCCGCCGGCGTGGATCTGTGTGCCCATCTGCGTGGCGACCTTGGCCTTGCGGGCCGCCTCGCGGATCATTCTTGCTTCGCGCACATTGTGCGTGAGGGGCTTCTCGCAGTAGACATGCTTGCCGGCACGGAGGGCAGGAAGCGTTGCGAGGGCATGCGTGTGTTCCGCGGTGCTCACGACCACGGCATCGTAATCCTTGAGGTCCGCGTAGAGTTGGCGGAAATCGATGAACGTCTTCGCTTCCGGATGGCGTCCGGCCGCCGCCTTGAGATTGTTTTCATTCACGTCGCACAGGGCAACGATGGCATCGCCTCCGGCCGCCACGTCCGCGAGATTGCCCGCTCCGCGCCCACCGACTCCAATGGCGGCGATCTGCAGTTTGCCATTCAGATTCTGTCCCCGGACGATGGCCGGGGCGGTCAGAGCGGCGGCCGAAGTGCGGAGGAAGCGGCGGCGCGAAACGCCACGCACAGAGGAGTCAACAGATGTCATGACGACACCATCACCGTCCGGACCGCAGCCCGGCAATCATTTTTCCATCCGCAAGAACGCCCCGGACCGCCCGAGGGTGAGCCCGAACCCGTGCGTCCCCACCGGTACCGAGAGGACAGCGAGAGGACGGCGAGGGGCTGCGCGCAGCGATGCCCCGGGTACTGGCTTCTCAGGAGTACCTTCGACGGCGGAGCCACGAAGCCTTCTGGAATAAGGCCCGCCGCCCGCAGGGGATCCCTGCACCATGCCACGGCGCAGCCGCTCTTCCCTCCCTTCCCATCCTCTGGATCCGCTGCCGGGTCGGGCTCTGCAGCAGGCTCTCAGGCGATGGTCCCCGCAGTTGTTAGCCGATGCCGTCGCCCAAGTCCGGAGAAAGATGAACCGACTGGAATCGCCAGAGCCTTGTCGGGCATGGGCCAGAGCCTTGTCGGCCATGGAAATGCGCGCTTGCGGAAGCGCGGCCTTGGCGGTATGACCATGGATGCAAGGGGGCGCACCGGTTTCGACTGGTAATCGGAAGCTCAGGCAGCATGCCGCGGATGATTCGTCGGCCGCGTTAACAATCGGATCAAAACAAACAAACGCAAACTCCAACGAGCTTGCCCTCGCTGCTTAATTGACAGCAACAGCCGTCGTAGAATGTCTGCTACTACGATCGCTGACTACCAGCAGGCTGGCCGCCGAGCCGGGCATCCGGGCGAGGTGGTGAGATTCAACAGGGTGACCGGGCAGGGAGATTCCGCCAGAGGAAGCTCCCGGTCCTAGATCAAAGTTCTGGCTAAGCATGTAGAAACCTGCGCAGAAGGTCATCAGGACACGGGTTCAATTCCCGTCGCCTCCACCACTTCACCAAAGTGAGCCCTCCGGGGCCCGGGAAACGATGAGGGGCCGGTGGCAGGACCGGGGACGTCAGCAAACCCGCCCTTCGTGGTCATGGAAAAGCGCCGTGCCGCGGTGATTCCTGCGGAATGAATCCCCGGGGGGGACGCGCCGGACATTTTCCGGAACGGCTGCGCTGCTCCTCAGCGGGAGCGAAGGCGCACCCGGAGCCCGACGGGGTCGGATTGGTGAACGACAGGCTATTTTCCTTTTGCAAGCGTCGAGGAATCGGGTTCGCTTTGGCAGCCTGATTTTTCTATGCCCGATCCCCTTGGAAACCCTGTCCTTCCCCGCCCCTGCAAGAGGGTGATCCTCAAGCTCAGTGGCGAAGCGCTCCGGGAGGACGGCAGTGTGGAAAATATTTCGCCCCCGATCGTGGAAGACATCGCTCAGCAGATCAAGGCGGCGTATCAGGGAGGGCTGGAGATCGGCATCGTGGTGGGAGGCGGGAATTTCTGGCGTGGTCTGACGGCCAGCAGCCGTGGCATGGACCGGACGACAGCCGACTATATGGGGATGCTGGCGACCATCATGAATGCGCTGGCCCTGCAGAGCATGCTCGAGGCGATTGACGTGCCGACGCGTGTCATGAGTGCGCTGGAACTCAAGAATGTGGCCGAACCCTTCATCAGACGGGTGGCTATCCGGCATCTTGAGCTTGGCCGCGTGGTGATTTTCGCCGCGGGCACCGGCAATCCCTACTTTTCAACCGACACCACTGCGGCGCTCCGCGCCAGCGAGATCAATGCCGACCTGATTCTGAAGGCCACCAAAGTCGATGGCATCTACGACAGCGATCCGGTGAAGAATCCATCGGCCCGGCGGTTCACTCAGGTCAGTTACCGCGAAGCACTGGCCCGCCAGCTCAAGGTCATGGACGCGACCGCCTTCAGTCTCTGCATGGACAACGGCAAGCCGATCATGGTATTCGACATGCATCCTCCGGACAACGTGCGCAAAGCACTGGCCGGGGAGGCGATCGGGACCCTCGTCTGCGCAGGCCCCACGCTTCCGAGCGAGTTGTCGACGATCAGTTGAATGGTTCCCGCGGACCCATTGACCCGGCATCGCGACCTGCTGCAATTTCACCAACGACCAACCTGATTATGGACAAAGAAATGTTTCTTCTGGAACTCGAGGAGGCCATGCAGAAGTCGTGCGAATACACCGTGCATGAATTCTCGACGGTGCGGACGGGGAAAGCCAGCCCGAGCCTTGTGGAGGGCATTGACATTCACATTCAGGCCTACGGTTCGAGTATGAAGCTCAAGCAGTTGGCCCTGATTACGACACCGGATTCGCGGCTCATTTACGTGAAGCCATTCGACCCGGGAACGGTCCGGGACATTGAACGGGGACTGAAGGAGGCGAATCTCGGCATCAATCCCAGTGTGGACGGTCATGCCATCCGTCTGCCGATTCCGGAAATGAGCGGGGAACGCCGCCGCGAAATGGTGAAGCGGATGAAGGGCATGGCGGAGGACGGCAAGGTGAGACTCAGGGGAGTGCGGCGCGATGGCATGGAGGCGATCAAAAAGGCTGAGAAAGAGGGTGCCATCACGGAAGATGACGAGGTCCGGATGGAAAAGGAAATCCAGGACCTGACGGATCGCTTTGTGAAGGAGATCGATGCGCACGCGGCGAAAAAGGAGACCGAAATTCTGACCGTCTGACGGCGGAGAGCGGGCTTATGGCGGTTCATCCTGCTGACGAGTATTTCGATTGGGAAGGGCATCCGTGTCCGGAGATCTTCGGGTCTGGAGAGGAAGTGTGGGAGGCGATTCCGCGCATCCGTGCGTGGATCGGGCAGGCGCTGCGTGATGCGGGACCGCAGTCCCCGCGGCCCGGCACCGTGGGAGAACGGTTTTTTGTGGGAGATGACGTGCGGATTGGCAGAGGGACGATCATCATGCCGGGAGCGTGTCTCCAGGGTCCAGCGTGGATTGGCGAAGACTGCCGGATTGGGCCGGGATCGTGGATTCGGGAGAACGTGGTGATTGGGAACGGGGCGATCGTCGGCAACAGCTGTGAACTGAAGAACTGCGTCGTGGGGGCCGGTGCGGAAATTCCCCACTGGAACTATGTGGGCGATGCTCTGCTGGGCCGGAAGGTGCATCTGGGAGCGGGCGTGATTCTTTCCAACTGGCGTCACGATCACGGGGAGATACCCGTGGTCGATGATCGCTACCCTGGCGGACGCGTCGGCACCGGACTGCCGAAGTTCGGCGCGGTCATGGGCGACTTTTCGGATGCCGGCGCGCACGCCGTTCTGAATCCGGGATCATTGATCGGTCGGAGATCCATTCTCTATCCGGGAACGGTATGGCGCGGGGTGCTGCCGCCCGATAGGCTCGTAAAACTCCGGCAGGAACAAATCGTGGTTGCGAGGTTGGGCTGAAGCACCGCGGGTCGAGGCAGGTCCGGGCCGGCGCTGCGGATTACAGGACAGGAAGCGCGTCGCATGGCTTCGGAACACGGGGATTCTGGCGGTTGACCGGCGGCCCCGGGGCGCACTTTCCCCTGATGGGCTGGGTTGGCCGAGGCGCTTCCCGGTTGACCGTTCGCGGAGGGGACGGAATCTGGGCCATGCTGCGGCAACTATTGAAATCGAAGATCCACCGGGCGGTCATTACGGATTCTCATGTTGATTATGAGGGGAGCATCACGATCCCTGAAGATTTGATGCAGGCTGTGGATTTGTGGGAAGGTGAGAAGGTGCTCGTGGCGAGCATCACGAGCGGGGCTCGGCTGGAGACCTATGTGCAGCGTGGGCCAGCTGGTTCGCGTGCTTTCGTGGTGAATGGCGGCGCTGCGCTGAAGATTCCGCGGGGCCACCTCGTGAGCATCATGGCATTTGGACTGAGCGAGCGGGCCGTGCCGCCCCAGCGCGTTGTGCTGGACAGCGGAAACCGGGTGATCCGGGAGGGTTGAGGTTTGTTCTGAAAATCGCCTTGCTCGGGAATTGCTCTTTTGGGGCGAAACCTTCATAATTCGGACGGTTTGCCCCGAAAAACATTGTGAGCATGGATTCTGAACAACCGATCTCCGACTGGACGGTCCTCACGTGCCCTTCCTGTGGTTCACGGATGAAGGCACGGGCGGCGACGGTGGGGAGTGTCCGGATTCTGTGCCCTGTGTGCCGGGGACTGGTTTCGGAGGTGGAGGTGCTGCCGTCGGCCAGACGGGAGAATGTCAGTCCGGAATTCGGGGGGAGCATTCCCATGAGCGGGGTCGTGAAGGTGACCGCGGAAGCCGACGCGGGCGGCAGTTCCCTGAAATCGGATCTTCCGAGGCGGGAACACGATGACTTTGGTGGGATGGCGGCGGGAGGGGACTTGGGAGAAACCGGGACCGGCGATGAGTTCTTCAGTCGCCTGCATCGGACCGACGAGTTTGCCGGGACGTCGCGGGTGAAGGTGAAAAAGCGTCGGCGCGGGGGATCGGGCGCTGGCATGACCGATTGGGATGAGTCCGGTGGTGGCCTCGCGGATGATGAACAGAAGGCCGATCCCTGGGTGCAGGCGTTGTCGCTTCCCGAGGATGTGATTGAGGTGAGGGAGAAGGAACTGATTACGGGGAGCACCGAGCGGAACGGTCGGGTGGTGCACCGGGTGAAGCGCAGTCGGGGACGGAGGGAGGCGACGGCGGCGCAGATGTTTTTCCGCCGGTTGACGGGGCAGACCAAGGTGGTGGCTGGACTGCTCTGTGCGGTCATTGTGGGCGGGGCGGGTTTTTACGGGTGGAAGACCATGAGCCGTCGCTGGACGGCAGTGACGTATGAGCAGGCCGGGGGTGAGAGCTTTGAGCCCGACCGGACCTATCTGACGCTGCAGGACCTTGCGGGAGCGGAGGACGCGGTGCGGGCGTATCTGGCATCGGACAGTGTGGAGCAGATGCTTGGGCATGTGAGGTTGCCGAACCGGGTGAAGCCTTTGATGGAGCGGTGGTACCGGGATCGGCCCGTGCAGCCGATGACCGCGGGGGAGGTGACCAATCAGAACA
>JBIICE010000227.1:0-6296 GCA_044239025.1 Verrucomicrobiales bacterium | reverse complement strand
GACCGGATGGCGGGCCTGCTCATGCCTGGTCAGATGACGCCGGCGCTGCGTTCCCTGCTGGTGAATTACGTTGGATCGCTACCCGCCAGCACACCGGCTGACCGGATGACAAGGGTTTGCGAGGCACTGTATCTGGTGTCGCTCTGCCCGGAATTTGCCCACCAGAACTGAATCCCCTGATCCTGCCATGACATCGCGAGAACTGACATCCCGGAGGAATTTTCTGCAGCGCGCCACCGGATTGGCGGCGGGAGCGGCGGTGAGCCGGACCCTGCTCGATCTGCGGCTGGTGAGCAATGCGCTGGCTGCGGTGGATGTGTCCGATTACCGGGCGCTGCTCTGTCTGTTCATGGCCGGCGGCAACGACAACAACAATCTGCTCGTGCCCGCTCCCGGCGATGCCCGATACAAGGGCTACCAGCAGACGCGCGGTCCCCGGTTGGCTCTCTGGGAAGACCAGGCAGCTGCGGCGGGACGGCCCGATGCCGCGGCGAATCCCAATAATTACTGGGTGCTGCCGCTCGCCGCGACGCCCGGTGGGCAATACGGCGTACACAATTCCATGCCTGCCGTGCAGTCGCTTTTTGCGCAGGGCAGACTGGCCTTTGTGGCGAATGCCGGAGTCCTCGTGGAACCCGTGACCAAGGCGCAGTACCTCGCGAAGCTGAAGCGGATGCCGCCGCAGTTGTTTTCGCACAACGATCAGGTGACGCAGTGGCAGACCTCGGTTCCCGACAACATCAGCCGGACAGGCTGGGGCGGACGCACCGCCGACCGGATCCGCGAGGAACTGGCGAACCTTGGATTGCCCACCGGAGCGATTTCCATGTCGGTTTCCCTGGCGGGCAGCAATACCTGGGAAGTGGGAAACACGGTCAGTCAGTTCCAGGTGAGCACATCCGGGGCAGTGGCGTTTCAGCAGTACAGCGGGGCACGCAAGACGGTCATTGATCAGATCCTGCGGCAGCCCGCTGCGGGCGGGAGCGGGGCCCTTGATGCCGAGCGGAAGAATCTGCACCTGCGCGATTTTCAGCGGGTCAACGAGCGTGCCATTTTCAACGGGGCGGCGCTGAGCACGGCGCTGACGCGCCTGACGGCGGGGAATCCCGACGCGGCGGCCGGAGCCGCCATCGATACCGCCTTCGGGATCGGGGGATCGGTGACGTATGCGGGTCTGAGCGGGCTCGAGCAGCAGCTGCACACCGTGGCCCGCATCATTGCCGAGCGGAGTTATCTGGGGATGCGCCGCCAGATCTTCTTCTGTCAGATTGGAGGCTATGACACGCATGGGGACCAACCGGTGGCGCATGCCGGATTGCTGGCGACCCTCAGCCGCAGCATTGGGAAGTTTCAGGCGGCCATGTCCGGACTCGGCGTCGCGGAAAAAGTGACCGGATTCACGGCGAGCGACTTCGGGCGCACCTTCAAGTCGAACGGTCTGGGATCCGATCATGCCTGGGGATCGCATCAGATGGTATTTGGCGGAGCTGTGCGCGGGGGCCGGATCTACGGAACGTACCCGGAACTGGCGCTCAACGGGCCCGACGACTACGATACCGGATCCGGTGCGACCGGGCGCTGGATACCGACCCTCAGTGCCGATGAATATGCGGCGACGCTGGCCCGGTGGTTTGGACTGGGCGAAGCCGAACTCGACGCCGTCTTTCCGAATCTGCACCGCTTTGGAAACCGGAATGTCGGCTTCCTTGGCTGAGGCGTCAGGAACCTCAGTGGTGCCTTGCGGCGGCTGCCGCGGGGATGGCTCTGTTAGGCCCGGGTGCGGCTGGATTCGGCGAAGTACTGTTCCATGCGCTGGTGGAGCGACTGATAGAACTGCTGTTTCATGGCCTCGAGGAGGGCCGGTTTCTCCGAGGCTCCCGGGCGGTTGGTTTCCGCTTCGAGGCGTTCGTGGAACTGCTGTTCCATTTCGATGAGAGAGTCGAGGAAAGCCTGGGCGGCGCGGGTTTGTTCGACGCCGTCGGTGAAGGCGTGTTCGAGATCGCGGCTGCGGGAATTGAAGGCGACCTTGCCGCTTTTGACCTGTTCGAGGTAGCGGTGGTGGGCCTGGCGGAAACCCTTGTGATCCGCCTGGAATTTCATTTCGTCGCGGTCCACGAGGGTGTCGTAAGGTCCGGGAGCGCAGAAGAATTTCACGACAAGCGGGATCGTGTCGACCAGCATGAACAACAGCGTCAGGATGACATACGTCCACCATGCGAAATTGGCGCGGGCGTCCTTTTCATCGAAGAGCCGGTGCAGGGCGAGGGTCTGGGTGAGGATATCGCGGCGTGGTTCGGCGCGCAGGGCGGTGGTGCGGGCCGTGAGGTCCGCCGAGGCCGCGGCGAGATCATCCTGGGCGCGTTTGAGGTCGCCGAGGAGGCCATCGATCTGCTGACGGATGGCGGTACGGATCTGGTTCTGCTGTTCGACAAACTGGCCGGCTTGGTCCTGCTGGATCTTGCGCCGCAGTTCCGTAAGGCGGGCTTCCTCCTCCTTGTTCTTTTCGGCCTCCGCGAGAAGCTTGAGATCAAAGGCATCGGTCGCCGACTTCATGGCGGCATTGATGCGGGTTTCGAGGCCGGTTTTCTCGGCGCTGGAGCTTTCGAGGAGACCGCCGAGGCGCTTCAGTTCGGCACGGCGCCAGTCGAGTTGGTCGCTGCGGATCGATTTGGCGCGCGGTCCTTCCCCGACCATGCCGGAGCGCTGGCCATTGAGTTCGCGTTCGAATTCTGCCTGCCAGAAGGCGAGTTCCGTCTGGATCTTGGTGTAGGCGGGGGTGAGTTCCGCGATTTGTTTTTCGACGGCTTCGAGGCTTTTGCGGAAGGCACCGGTGGCTTCTTCGACCGACTTCTTGAGTTCCGTCTGCTGTTCGTCGCTGAGACCTGCGGCGATGTCGCCATTTTCCGCCTGCCCTTTGGCGAGGAATTCCGCCTTGAAGCTGTCATTCCACTTCTGCTGCTGGGTGGCGATTTCCGTTTTGATGGTATCGGCGGCGGCGGTGAGGCGGCCGCGGGTCTGTTCGTGGGCGGTGACGACGGCCGCGATGTCGGCGTCGCGTTCCTTTTCGATGACACTGTTCACCGTGTCGCGGAAGAGCAGGAGAACAAGGGGGTGGGCAATGGTCAGGCCCATGAGCATGGCCACCACGAAGCGCAGCGTGAACTGCCCGAGCTTCCGGAAAGGGGAAAGGTAGGAACGGTAGCTGGCGAGGAGGGCGCGGTCGATCGTCAGAATGATGAAGGCCCAGACCGCCGCGACCGTGAAGACCACCAGCCAGTTATCCGTGAGCGTCGAGATGGCATAGGCCGAGGCGATGAAGGCGAAACCGGAGGGAACCAGCACGGTTGCGCCAAAGGCCACGTACTTGCGCTGTTCCCAATCGGGACAGCGTTCGAGGGCCTCCGTGCCCGCACCGGAAAGCCAGAAGAACAGACGCTTCAGATTCATGGCTGCCACGGTAATGCCGCACGCATGGGAAGCAACCGTCGCCCCTCGGAAGAGCCATAGGGAAATCCCCGGCAGGCGGGATTCTACTTCCCGATCTTCTTGAGGTACCTGGCGGGGTTCTGTTCGAACTTCCTCACGCAGGGCTTGCAGCAGAAGCGGACCTCCTGGTCGCCGTAGGTTTTGCTGAGGGGTTTTCCCAGGCTGCCGAGTTCGTTGTTGTCTACCCCGCCAGTCTCCGTTTCCCCCCCGGAGAATTTCCGGAAATCTTCAGCGGCGCCGACGGCGTCAGGCCAATCCCTCTGAGCTCACGGTTTCGACTGCAGGAACAGGATGAGATTCTTGAGGTCGGCGGGGGAGAGGCCGGTTTCGAGGCCTTCGGGCATGAGGGAAGTGGTGAGCGTTTCCATGCGTGCGATCTCGCTGCGATTGATGGTGGTGGCGATGGCCATGGGCTGCAGGAGGGTGACGGACGCCGGGGTTTCGACCTTGAGGAGACCGGCCACGGTGTCGCCCCTGGTGGTTTTGATGGTGCAGGCGAGGTATTCCGGATGGAGCGCCATGTTGGGATCCATGATATGCGAGAGCAGGTCTTCGGTGCTGCGGTGAGACATGCCGAGGAGGGCGGGACCGACGGCATGGCCGAGGTCGTTCCACTGGTGGCACTGGGCACAGCGATCGAGGAAGATCTGACGACCGAGGGTAGGGTCGCCTTTGCTGGGGAGCTGGGCGAGCATGTCGGTGACGGAACTGCGGCGGTTGGTGTACTCGTCGTCTGTCAGGAATTTCCGGGCGCGGGCCGCCATGGCCGGTTTGCTCCAGCGGAGGAGTTCGCGTCTCTGTTCAAGGTCGAGATTGAGTTCCGAAACGGTGATCGTCTTCTGTTCGAGGGCAGTGACGAGGGCTTCGTGGTAGGCACTGCGGTCGACGAGAAGCCGCACCACCGGTGCCCGCAGAGAAGGATGGAGCGTGCGCCAGCGCTGGAGGAACTGCTGGGCGAGGTCGGGAGCCGACTGCTGACGCAGGGAATCAAAGGCAGCGCGCTGCAGATCCGGGGGAGACGGCGCATCGATGACTTTCCACAAGGGCGCGGGGTCGCTCCCAAAGGCCAGCCATGCGATGGAGCGGATGCGTTCCGCGGCGGGCGCATCCGGCTGGACGGCCGTGTGTGCGGCGGCAGCGAGGACCTTGGCCAGCGCACCCGATGGATTGCTGCCAAGGGATCGGGACAAGGCAAAAAGCGGGGCGACGGCGTCGCTGTCTGGTGCCGCGGACCATCTGGCTAGGGTTTCCTGCCATGCGCCGCCGGAATCTTTGGTCAGGCTCAGGGCCAGTCCGCGGATGACCGCGGCATTGGGAGGAGTTGGGCCGAGGTCGGCTGGTGTCAGTCCATGCTGGGCGGCGAGACGGGCGAGGCCCTCGGCGGTTTCGTCGGGCCATTGGCCCACGCGCGGCCCGAGGTGCTTCAGTAGTTGCGGGGCGTCCCGGCCGATTCCGAGGAGAATCGCGCGGAAGGTCCAGATTGATTCGCCGGGTCGCAGACTGAGGGCGGCAAGGGCGTCGGTTTTCCCAGGGAATTCGATACCTGCGCAGGCGAGGGAGGCGCGGAAGCGGACCCGGGGATGAGGGTCAGCGAGCGCCGTCGTCAAAGCCCGTCCGGCTGCGTCGGCTACGAGGATTTCCGCCGCGAGCACCACGGCATTTTCCCGGACACCTGCGGCGGAGTCCGCGAGGCCCAGCGAGATGTCATCGGGTGTCAGGCAGCGCCATCCGTGAAGAATCCAGAGGGCGCGGACGCGGGCCTTCGGCTCTTGTGACCGCAGCATGGCGCGGACCGAGTCGGCATGGCTGGCGTCGCCCGACTCGATGAGCTTGCGGTGTGCCGTTTCGCGGGCCCATGGGATGGGGGAGGCGAGGAGACCTGCAAGGGTGGCGGTGTCGTTCGTGCGGAGATCCGGTGCCGGCGGCAACGAGTTTCCTGCGGGAACGATGCGCCAGATGCGCCCGCGGTTTTCGCCGTCGCGGATGTCGAGGGTCGAGCGGATGCGCGGTGGAATGTAGTCCGGGTGCTCGATGACCGCGCGCTGCATATCGATCAGGTAGAGTGCGCCATCCGGACCGTTCTCGAGCCCGGTTGGCCGGAAGGCAGGGTCGCGGCTGGCGATGAACTCGCGGTCCCTTTCCTCCGGGGCCCGTTCCGCCACGAAGACGGGACCGGCCTCCCGCAGGACATCGCGGTGCACGAGATTCGAAGCGACATCGCAGACGAAGATGGATTGATCGAGATCCGGACCGAAGAGCGGGGCATCGATGAAGCCCATGCCGCCGGCCGAGGAGAAGTAGCCAGCTTGTTCCGGGTGATTCACGCGGGTCTGTGCTTCCACGATGGGGAAGATGCGGGCCATTTCGCCGTGGGCCGAAATATTCGCAGTGAGCGGCTGCACAAAGGCGAGGGAGGGCTCGGCAAGGATGGGGGCAGCTGGCAGGATGCGCTGCTGGAGGTAATTGATGTTATGCGGAGTGAAGCTCTGACCCCATGAGTTGAAGACGAGACCGAACCCGCCTGCAGTGGCGTGCGTGAGCCCCATGCGGCGGTCGCGGGGATCGAAGGCAAAGTCCCACTGGCCAAGTTTGAGTGCTGCCGCGCCGGCGTCGTCGGGACGGCGCAGGGTTCCGCCATTCCCTGCATTGACGCCATGAATGCGGTTATCGAGGCCCCAGCGGAGCCCATTGCAGTTGCTGTCGGTGACACTGCGGCGGAAGCCCGTGAACCATGTCTCGCGAACCTCCGCCACATCATCGCCATCGGCGTCCCGCAGGTAGATGACCGATGGCGGAGCCGTCACCAGCAC
>JBIICE010000226.1:0-6349 GCA_044239025.1 Verrucomicrobiales bacterium | reverse complement strand
GCATCTCCGGGCTTCTTCCAGCTCACCTGAAAATGATCTCCTCCGGTCATCTCGCGCCGGATCGCTTCCAGATAATACCGCTCGCCGGCCTTCAGCCGCACCGGCAGCGATTGCTGACTCGGCAGGGTCGTCCATGACCCGGCGGGCACCTGACCATCCACAATCCACGAACGCTTGAGCCGACGCCCAGGATCGGCACTGCCGGAAATCCACAACTCGGCATTCTCGTCGGCACTCACGTAAAATACATAATCGCCACTGTACGGCGCGGTCAGATACCCATGCATGCGGTCGCCGAAATACTCGCCCCGGTTGCCCGTGACCTGCGTGCTCGTGATCTCGCTCCGCCCGGTCGCGGAGGCATGCACGGGCACGGCCGCAATGCCCTCGGCGGTCGGTGCCGAGATCCCGTTCCACCATTCGTACGTCAGCCGTCCCCCGGTCCCGATCACACAGATCGTCAGGGGCCCGACCGCGGTCCCGCCGGCATTCCCGGCGGTCACCGTCGCAAAGTAGTAGCCCGCAGGAGCAGTCACCGTTCCGCTGATCATCCCGGTGGCCGCATCAAGGGACAATCCGGCGGGTAACCCAAAGGCAGCATAACTCTGCGGCCGGTTCGACGCCTGGATCTGCCACGCAAAGGGGGCCCCGGTCACCGCAGTCGTCACCGGCACCCCGGAAATCACGGGAACTTCGCCCATGAATCCTTCGCTCGTGAAGGCGCTCACGGGAATCACTTCTTCGGGCTGACTCGGACTCGACCAGCGCAGCTCGATTCCGGCGTCTCCAGGGAAGGTCGCGGAATCCCGCCACTCAACGAGCACATGGTACGGGCGCCCGGCCACCGCCACTCTGCCTGGCAGTCCATCCATCACGGCACTGCTCGAAAGCAGGTTGTTGGAATACCTCGTGGTGGGACTCGTGGTGGACCACGCATCAATCCGCAGTTGCCCGGCGGCTGCCGTGATCGGCACGGGACTCACGTACACTTTCACCCCGCGGTCGGCACTCGCAAACAGGGTGTATTCCTCGCCATGCTTCGGAATGAGAAAGCCACTCCACCGCACGGCATAGACATCGTCATTCGCAATCAGCGGAGACGGGGTTCCCGCACCCCACTGAAAGGCAATCGCAGGATCGCGCCGCGTCAGCCGCAGTTGCCCGGGATTGAAGTTCCCCACCGCATCCCCGAAACTGTACGTCCCGCTCGCGTCGTCAAAATACTGACCCACAAGACCCTGGCTGACAATGGTCACAGTCGCGGAAGGCGATCCCTCGAGCGCATAGCCGGTACCTGCGGCCAGCGTCAGACTCACGGTTTCCGCATCTTCAAGGACGGCGTCGCTCAGCGCATTCAGGGTCACCGTCGCCACATTCACTCCCTCGGGCAGCACCAATTTCCCGGCGGCCGACAGCGTGAAATCCACTCCCGGGGTCGCAGACCCGCTCACCGCAAAGGGTACCGTCAGCGCCCGGAACCCTCCGCGCCGCATCAACTTCCAGCTGGCTTTCTTCCCATACTCCGTGGCCCACGTCTCGGCCGCAACGATCGCCACGGAACTGGGCGCGCGCGACAGCGCCGCCACAAAATCATAGTCGCTGCGCCCATCCCCGTCGCTGTCCCACAATTGAGGATCGGTCCCGGCCTTCGCTTCTTCCCAGTCGGTCACGCCGTCACCATCACTGTCGAAATCACTCACCCGGATCCGGTAAAACCGCCGCATCCGCTCGATGGCGACAGTCACCTTCCGCAGCCCCCCATCCCCCACCACAGGCTCGCCTTCCGTGACCCAGTCGCCCGACAACCCGTCGCTCGCTTCCAATTGATAGCGCTTCCCGCGCTCTGCGATCCATGTCGCCTCGACCATCCCGGCCGCATTCTGCACGGACCGGAATCCCAGCACATCACCGCCGTCCCGCGGATCCGTCCCCGCAGCTGCTTCCTGACTGTTCACTAAACCATCCCCATCCGGATCGTCCCCAGCCATCCCCATCCCCTCATGCAGCGCCTCATACACATCACTCATCCCGTTCCCATTCCCATCCACCCCAAGAATCACCGGCACAGATTGCCCAACCGCACTCTGCAGCAGGATCACCCCAAGCCCAAGCACGGCGGGAAATCGGAAAATGTCAGTTTTGTTCATCGCACCAGATCATCAGGGCGACCACCACGGCCAACCCTCCCCCAAAACTACCAGTCCCCCCACACCCCACGCAAGCTCATTCGTCCGCGGTCATGGATGCCAAAGCACCTCGCGTTTGCCATCGATCTGAACTGTCAAGGATTGCTTGACCCTGGCCGGTGCATCCCGTTCCCAGTCCCCGAAGATGTTCTTCAGCTGCAGGGAGGTGTTCTGTTTCATGGCGTCAGAGAATTCGGCCATTTCGATCTGCGTCCGCCAGCGGGTTTGCTCCTGCGCCCGGAGCCTGCCGGATTGCCGGCGCACGCACCTGCACCAAACCGACCAAAGGAAGCACCGCTCGACTGCGTCATTCTGCAACCTTCCCCCACCACCAGTGAAACGTCGAGAGCGCCACCTCTCGGCGCCGGCATAACGCGCCACCGCGCGGACCGATCGGAATTTGCAGACTCATTCATCCGATCATCATCAGCCGGGAACTCACCTCCGGGCAGCCCGACACCGACCCGGCCTCCGGGAACCAGCCGCTGATGAGCGGGCTGCAGCGGGAGATGATTGAGGCGCTCAAGAAGGCCGAGGCCAAGTGGGCCAAGTGGAAGGAGGAGCGGCGGCACGGATCCCCTGCACAGCAACGCCGGAATCGGCCTCCCGCTGAGCCGGGCGTCGCCCGTGGGTGCGGGGACGGCATGGGGGTGGGAGGGCGGGGTTTTGCGATTGCCCGGCGGAGGGACTGGGACATGGATGCGATTTGATCCGGCGGCCTTTCCGCGTTTGAACCCTTTTCCCATTTCATGAAACGCTCCCGCTCGGTCAGCATCTCGGAACGCCTCCGCAAACCGGTTTCGGCCCTGCTGGGGGCCATTCTGGTGAGCTATCTGATTTTCAGTCGGTCGGTATACTTTGGGACGCTTCCGTTCGAGATTCTGGAATTGATTGGTTTCGGTCTGATTTTCATTGCGGCCCTTGGACGGGTGTGGTGTGCGGCATTCATCAATGGGCGGAAGAACCGGGAACTGTGCATGGGCGGGCCGTACGGCCTATGCCGCAATCCGCTCTATTTCTTTTCGTTGCTGGGATTGGTCGGCGTCTGTTTCGGGGCGCAGAGCCTGAGCGGCGGGCTGGTGGCGGCCATCCTCTTCCTTGTTTACTATCACTTTGTGATTCAGAGCGAGGAAAAGCGGCTCCATGCGCTTTTCGGGACATCCTTTGAGGAATACTGCCGGAGCACCCCGAGATTCTGGCCGCAGTTCCGTCAGGGCGACCCCCCGGTGCTGCTGGAAGTCGACAGCCGCCTTTTCCTTCGTTCGCTCAACGAAGTGGTTTGGTTTCTCTTTTCGATCATTGCGGTGGAGGCGCTTGAATTCCTGAAGAGTTCCGGCCGCATTCCGACCTTTCCGGTGCCGTTCTGAGGGGATCAGGGTTCCCGCTTCGGTACTTCGTTGACGGTGTAGTATGCCTTCGAGTGGAGGAGTTTCCGGCCGTCGCGGGCCGTGAGGCGGCTGAAGTCGAAATCGTGGACGTGGTCCTCGATGAGGCGGTCGAGCCGGAGTCGCACGGTCAGGCCATCGCTGCCGGGGGTGGCACTGACGACCTTGAGCGTCTGCTGGTCGACCTCGGGACTTCCATAGCCACCGTGGTAGATGTGCGTGAAGGTTGTCACCGCATACGATTCCGGATTGGCCGCCGCGGCGGGATCGACGGGAGCGGTGAAGCGGAGCAGGAAGCCATCCGGGCGGATGGAGATGTCGCGCACCTCGAAAGGCATGCGGCCATTCCAGTCGATGCGCTGAATGGCGAAGGGTTCGCGTCCGCGGACGGGCCACTGGCTATTGGTGGTGAAGCCGCCCGCCATGAGTTGTCCGGCCGGGGTGAAGGCGACATTCATGATGCCGGTGGCGAGGCCTTCGCGGAAGGGGTAGCAGGCTCCCTGCCAGACACCGTTTACTTCCTCGAGGCTGGCGCGCACGATGAGGCTGAGGCTGTAGTCACCGAGGAAGAACTGGCCATCGAAGGGACCGAATTTCCCGGCGGTCTGATTGAGAGCGAAGCCGGAGATGGAGCGACCCATGCGGATGTAGGGGAATTTCACGGCAGGCGGCACCAGTTCAGGAATGCGGCGCTTTTCGATGCCCATCCTTGAATCGTTCCCTGGTTCCTGGGCGGGAGCCTTCACCTGCGGAGCGAATTCGTACCAATTGTAGCTGGCCGGGTGGCCGAGGAATCCGTCCTGTTTGAGGTGTTTGAGGGAACAGCAGCCGTTCCATGGTCCCTGACTTTCCGTCACGAACATGACACCATCCGCGTTGGCCGCGGTGCCTCCGGGGCTGCGCAGTCCGCTGCAGACCGGAATCATGCGGCCATCCGGTGTCACCTTGACGGCCCAGCCGCGGAAGAGGTTATGGGATTCATAGGACCCACTGAGTCCGAGACTTACCCAGACATTGCCATCCTTGTCCGGCAGCGAACCGAAGGCGAATTCGTGACCTTCCGCGTAGCCCCAGTTGCTGCTGAGCGCGTCGTATTCATCAGCGGAACCATCGCCATCGGCATCGCGGATTCGGGTGACCTCGCCCCATGTCGTCGCGAGCATCGCGCCATCGCGCCATGCGATCGAGAAGATCTCGTCCTGTCCGCTCGCGAAGAGGCGGTACTCCGGCTGGGGAGGCGACTCGAAGGCTCCCTTCACGAAGTAGATGTCGCCGCGGCGGGTACCCACCGCCATGCGGCCATCCGGAAGCATGGCAAAGCTGCCCGGCTTCATGGGCACGCTGGGTGGAATCGGCACCGTCACGATGGGATAGTACTCCGATTCGGCCTCCGCGGTGCCCCACATGGCCCCGAGGTCCTCCTCCGCGTGCACCGGGCCGAGCAGGGCCACTGCGGCCAGGGTCATGACTGTTGCTTTTGTCACCATTGGTATTCGATCGTGATCTGGTTGGAGCCGGCCGACAGAGTCAGTGGCACGAGGATTTCGCCGGTGCCGCCCTCGCGCAGGACGGCCGTGTGCGGCGGAGCGATCCGCACGTGGAGCGGACCGATGCGGAAGCTGCGGTTGTGATCGGCGCGGGCCGATTCGCCGGCGGCCACGCGGAAATGGAAGAGATCCACGGCAGCGGATGTTTCCATGGTGAGGGTGCGGCGGAAGAAAGCCTTGCCCTCGCTGTCCTTGAGGTCTTCGAAGCGATCCTCCACGTGCACGCTGCCGTACTGATAACGGAAGACGGGACGGCGCAGGGCATCGAGATGATAGCCACGGAACTGATAGCCGAGATTGTGAGGAAAAGCGTGATTGGTCTTTCCCTTGTATGGCCAGTTTTCGTCCATCGTTGCCAACCGATGGAAGGGGATGCCGGGAGGAAACTCGATGAGATCGCTGCCTCGGGGATGGAAGTGACCGGCATCGGCGCTCGCGAATCCACCCTTCCAGAGCTGACGCAGGGCCATTTCACCGGAATCGAAGGCGAGACTGATGCGTTCGGGGTAGCCGACAGCGATGCCCCGGTATCCGATCCGGCTTTGCCCGCGGCAGATTTCCGCCACATCGCCAACCCGCAGGTCATTGGACTGGCGCGAGAGACCCTCCGGTTTCCGGGCACGTTCTCCATCGCCGAGGTAATTCCAGAGGGCGGCAATCTGCTGCGCGCTGTCGCCGCCGAGGAATTCCGGGCGCACCGCCTTCCCTTCCGGCCAGTAGCTCGGCATGATCACGGTCGGGTGGAAGCGCGTGGGCTGCCGCATGTAGAGCGCGAACCAGTTCGGGGTGAGCCGCTGCGTGGTGGTGCCGATGTCGAGGGCACTGATTTCGCCGCTCTTCTGCCCGTGGAATTCATGACAGACGATGCAGCCGAGTCCGCTGGTGCCCACCATCTGATAACCGGCCTGTTTGGATTCCTCGATCTGCGGCGGCGCGGGCAGGGCAGCGTCTTCGAGCCGATCCACCTTTCCGAACAGAGCGATCATTTTCCCGACATTTTCCTCCCCGTACTGGGGCATGACGGCATCGAGGTAGCTGCGCACGCGGCGGCCCCGGAGGAGCACATCCGCGAGCCATGGCTGCTGGAGTTTCGCACCGACGTCCGACAGCGGCGGCGGCAGCCGGCCCTGATCGCCCATGGCGGGCTGGGAACCGCTGAAATGCGCGAGCCGATCGGGTGCCACGCCGCCGAGGCCGCGTCGTTCATGGCAGGCGATGCATTGGAACGTGA
>JBIICE010000035.1:0-24918 GCA_044239025.1 Verrucomicrobiales bacterium | reverse complement strand
CCACCTACGACCCCTTCAACTACCATGCTCGGCACGCCGTCGCCCAGGCAATTCAATGCCGGGTGCAGTGGCACATGGCGAGCCGGACGCGGCTGCTCCAGGGCATTCAGAAGCTCTACGGGGTGGGTGCGGATACCTTCGAAGCCCTTCTCAAGGGACGGGACCTCTCCGATTCACAGGGCCTCGATATGCAGGAGGAGACCAATATCATCGACGATGACGATGATGAGGCTTCCGTCGTCAAGTTCGTCAATCAGATCATCCGGCAGGCACTCCACCAGCGGGCCACCGATATTCATGTCGAACCCATGGAGAACAGCCTGCGGATCCGCTACCGGATCGATGGCCTCCTCGTCGACGTCCCTGTCCCGGAGAACATCAAGACTCTCCAGAACATGGTGATTGCGCGACTCAAGATCATGTCGCGCCTCGACATCGCCGAGCGCCGCCTGCCGCAGGATGGACGCATCGGCCTCGAACTCGACGGCAATCAGATCGATGTCCGCGTTGCCACCATTCCCAGCGTCCTCGGCGAAACGGTCAGCCTGCGTCTGCTCAACCAGCAGAAATTCAATCTCGACAAGCTCGGGATGATTCCTCAGGTCCGCCAGATCATCGACGCCATGCTCAAGCTCCCCAATGGCATCGTCCTGATCACGGGGCCGACGGGATCGGGTAAATCGACGAGCCTCTACACCTTCCTGAGCGAACTGAATACGGTCGACAGCCGCATCGTGACCGTGGAGGATCCGGTGGAAAACAAGATCGAGGGGGTCGTCCAGATTGCGGTGAAGAGCGAGATCAATCTGACCTTCGCCACGGCCCTCCGGTCAATTCTGCGGGCCGATCCTGACATCGTCATGATCGGGGAAATGCGCGACCTCGAGACCGTCGAAATCGCGATCCGCGCGGCGCTCACGGGTCACCTTGTCTTCAGTACCCTGCACACGAACGATGCGATTTCCGGCATCACGCGACTAGTCGACATGGGGGTGGAACCATTCCTTGTGGCGGCCTCCGTGCGGTGCTTCCTCGCCCAGCGCCTCGTGCGCAAGCTCTGCACCAAGTGCCGGCAGCCCGGGGAAATCACCGTGGACGAACTGCGGGCCGTCGGATTCCGCCATCCGGAGAACCGCCGCTGCATGGTGCCAAAACCCGGAGGCTGTGATTCCTGCAATCATTCCGGCTTCCATGGCCGACTCGCCATCTACGAAATCTGCGTGGTCACCAAGGAAATCGAGGACCTCATCACCAAGCGGGCCACCGAGGCGCAACTCAGGGAAACGGCCCTGCGCCAGGGATTCATTCCCATGCGCGAGTATGGCATCTACAAGTGCTTCGATGGTGACACGACGCTTGAGGAGGTTGTCAGTGCCACGGCGTCCGACATGATGATCGGTGAACCCGACTGAGGACCGCGCCGCTGATTCCGCAGAGCTTCTCCGATCGCATCATGGCAGTTTTTTCCTACACGGCACTCCGGCACGACGGCACGAAAGCGGCTGGCGAACTGAACGCATCCGACCGTCACGATGCCCTGCGGAGGCTCGAGCGGAATGGGCTCCAACCGGTCGCGGTGAAGCCGAAGGATGATGCGGCTCCGGTGGAGACAAAGCCAGCGGTCAAGGGAGGCAAGGAGAGTGCCGACCGGGCCGACAAGGGGGTGAAGGCGCAGCCCGAAAAGGCTGCCGCCAAGGCCAAGGGCAAGGATCCGGCCCTCATGCAGCCGGTCAAGCTCAAGAAGGGTGATGTCATCATGTTCACGGAGGAACTGAGCGACCTTCTCGGGGCGGGGCTTCAGCTGGAGCCTGCCCTGCGCATCATGGAGTCGCGCGACGAACTGTCCGGGGTGAAGGATGTCACGGCGATCCTGCGGTCGCGGATCCGGGATGGTTCCAGTTTTTCCTCGGCGCTCAAGGCGTCCAGTCCTTCCTTCGGCGAACTCTACTGCAACCTCGCGGCGGCCGGCGAAGTGTCGGGGGCGCTTCCGAAGATTCTGAAGCGTCAGTCGGAATACCTCGTCTCGGTCTCCAACCTGCAGAGCAAGGTGACGACGGCCATGATCTACCCGATGTGTCTCCTTGTGGCGGGTATCGGGGTGAGTCTGCTCTTTGTTTCCTATCTGATCCCGCAGCTGACGCAGCTGCTCAAATCGATGGGGAAGGAACTGCCGGGAGCCGCCAAGTTCCTCATGGGCGTGGGCGATTTCCTCTTCGGTTACTGGTGGGCCATTGCTCTCGTGATCGGCGTTTCGGTCTGGCTGTTCCAGAAGGCGCTGGAGATTCCGAAGTACCGTCAGCTCTGGGACGAAAAGAGCGTGAAGCTGCCATTCTTCGGCCCGCTCCTCAGTGCCCGCTTCTTCGTCACCTTTCTGGAGACGCTTTCAAACCTGATCGGCAACGGTCTGCCGCTGCTGCGGGCACTCGAACTGACGCGGGATGCCACCGTGAACCGTTACCTCAAGGGACTGCTTCAGAAGGTCATCGGCATGGTGGGCGAAGGGGCCTCGCTGTCCCGCTCGCTCAAGAAGGTGGGTTTCTTCCCGGAACTGCTGACCGACATGATCACCGTGGGGGAGCAGACCGGCGACCTCGAGCATGCGCTCGAACGTTCCGCGCAGCGCTACGACAAGGAGCTGCAGAAGACCATCGACCGGGGCATGGCGGCGATCACTCCAGTCATCATCTTCATCATGGCGCTGCTGGTGGGCACGATGGCCTACATGATGGTCAGCGTGATTCTGCAGTCGGTCACGAGCATCAAGCGCTGAGCTATTCTGCTGCATGGCTGCGATGAGTGCGTGGGACGAGGACAGCATCGCGATTACCGCTTTGGGCGTGGTCTGCCGGGTCGGGGTTCCGGAGGAGGAGCGGGCTGTGCCGCAGCGGCTTGAGCTGGATCTGGTGCTTTGGCCCCGGAGGGATTTCCGGGAGCTGGGCGATCGGCTTGAGGGCACGGTGGATTATGGCGCGGTGGCCCTGCGGTGCCGGGAACTGGCGGCGTCGCAGCCACGGCAGCTCATCGAGACGCTCGCCGGGGAACTGGCGGTGGCCCTGCTGGCAGGATGGCCGCTGCGGGCCGTCCGGGTAACGGTCCGGAAATTCATTCTACCCGACTGCGGGAGCGTGTCCGTCACGGTGCTGCGGGAGGTCCCGGCATGATGCCTTCCGCATGAAAGCCGGCGAGCCCAGCGGTCAGGAAGCGGATCTGATCCTTGTGGAGCGGGCGCGCGGTGGTGACCGCGAGGCCTTTGACGAACTGGTGCGCCGCTACGTTCCGAAGCTTTACGGCATGGTGTTCAGCATGACCGGCAATCATGAGGACACCGATGATCTGCTGCAGGATGTGTTTCTGCGCGCCTACCGGAGCCTTGCCAAGTTCCGGGGCGACAGTGCCTTCTACACGTGGCTCTACAGCATCGCGGTCAACATGTCCCTGAACTTCCTGAAGAGGCGGAAGCGCAGGATGACCGAGACCATCGATGACCCGCTGCGTCCGCTTCCGCGGGAGGCGGCGGATGCGCTCACCGATCCCTCCGACCCGGTCCGCGAGGCTGGGCTCAATGAATTGCAGCGGCGATTGAACGAAGCGCTGCAGCGGTTGTCAGATCAGCATCGGACCGTTGTGACCATGTTCGACATCCAGGGATTTCCTCACGCTGAAATCAGCCGCATCCTCGGGGTGTCGGAAGGCACCGTCCGCTCGCGTCTGCACTATGCGCACAAGCAGCTGCAGGCATGGCTTTCCGATTGCCTCGAATAACCAACCGTTCTGCCTCCATGGACCAGCAAGACCAGCTCAATCAGCTCCTCCGGACCGCGGGGGAGGTTCAGCCTCCGGCGGGCTATGAGGAAGCGTTTCTGCACCGGCTGGACCGGCGCATCCGCGCGGAAGCCCGGACGTCGGCGGCCGGCGGACGCGGCGGTTGGCGGGCGTCTCTGGAAGCCATCTTCCGGAGACCATCGGTGGCATGGGGTGCCGGGCTGGCGCTGGCTGGTTTGGCCGCTGGCTACTTTCTGCGGCCTGACGTGGCCCCGCCACTGGCTGCGGAGCAGGTGCGGGCCGCTGCTCCGGTGGTGCCGGGGAATTCCGGAGCCGTTGCGATTCCCGTGGCTTACGACGCGGCTGTACGGCCTGCAGCGGTCCCGGTGAGTGGTTCCGGACCAGTGGGGGTGAGTCCCGCGGAAGTTCCCGGAAAACGAAGGACGGTGGAGCAGGCCGAGGGGATTCCCGGGGGCGACCGGTGATTCAGTTTGCCTGCGGAGCAAGGCCTTGCTGAATCGGCCAGTGCTGCATGACGGATGGGGCGAAGGGCGTCCACAGTCCGCGGGGGAGTCCTGCCGTGGCGAGGGCCTGGCTTGTCCAGTTGTTGCAGGTGCGCAGCAGATGGTAGCGGCCGCGGGCACGGTAGAAGGTTTCGCTCGGGGTCTCCCTCGGAAGAATCAGGGGTTGCGCGCCGCCGCCCGCCGCTGGTTCCGCGCTGGCGCGGATGAACTCCGCGAGGCGGCGCACCTGATCGGGGGTGGCTCTGAGGTGCCGCTGATCACTGAAGAGCGATGGGTGGTCGAGCACCCAGATTATGCTGAGGGCGGTTTCATGGACACCGACGAGGGAGCCGGCCGCGAGCGGCAGCGTGAGATCGGACCACTGGGGGACGTTTTCGAAGAACTCGCGGTCGCCCCAGCCTGCCAGGATCCATGGGGCCTGCTGGTACTCCGCGGGAGCAGGAAAGGACTGGCGCAGATCGTAGCCCGGTCCGGCTGCGGGAATGACCACGCCTGTATGCATGCCATTGGAAACCAGCCAGATATCGATGCCATCGGGTCCTGCGGGCTGGCCTTTCAGGGGGATGGCACCGAGTCCGAAGCCTGCCCCGGTGTAGAGTACGGGGACAGCAAGAAGCAGGGAAATGGTGCGCAGCAGCCGCCTCCACCAGCGTCGCCAGAAAGGGATGGGGGGCGTGGGTTCGTTCATCGGTGGGAGCATGGCCAGTCTCAGGCAGCCCGCGCCGCGGGAAAAGCGGAATCATGACGCTTGCCGTTGTGGGATCAGCCAACTGTGCCGATGCTGCCGCATGGATCTGGAATGTCCGCGCTGCCGGGGTGGGCTTGCTGCCACCGAGGAGGCAGCCGGCATCGTCTGGCGCTGCGGCCAATGCCGGGGTATTTCCATGAATTTCAGTCAGTTCCGGAAGCTTGTGCCGGCGTGGCATGCCAACCGGATCTGGGAAGCGGCTCTCAGGGATCCGCGCAGGGCACAGCCTGCGGTGTGCTGTCCTGAGTGCCGCAGGTTCATGAATGCGCTGGAAGCCCGGTTGCCGGCCGGGGTGCTGGATCTCAAGCTGTGCCTGTCCTGCCAGCGGCTCTGGATGGATGCCGCAGATGGCGGTGTGCAGGGCGGACTGAGAGATTCAGGGGTTCCGCTCAGCCTTCCAGCAGAAGGACATGAACCCGGGAACCGGCTGCGGTGACCTCCCCGGGAGGCAACCGCACAAGGCCGCTGGCGCGGGCGAGCGAGGCGAGCGCATGCGATTCCTGCAGCCCGCTGGGAAGGAAGATTCCCGAGGCGGTTTCCAGTTGTCCCCGGATCCAGTGGGGACGGTCTCCGGAATTCGGAGCATCGGTGGCCATGGTCGCCGGGAGCAGCGGCCACGCGCTGTCGGCCGCTCCGGCCATGTGCCGCAGCGCCGGAAGCACAAAAAGCGCCGTGGTCACAAATGCCGAGACCGGATTCCCGGGAAGTCCGAAAACGGGAATGCCCGACGGCATCCGGCCGAACAGAAAGGGCTTTCCGGGGCGGACGGCGACTCGCCAGAATTCCGTGCGCGCTCCCTCCGCGTCGAGCGCCGGGCGGATCAGGTCGTGCTCGCCCACGGACATGCCCCCGGCAATCAGGATGGCGTCGCAGGATTCCGCAAGCTGGCGCAGGGCCGGGCGGACCGATTCCATGACATCCGGGGTCAGCAGAATGGGGCCCGGCCGGGCGGCTCCGCTGGAGTTCAGCAATCCGCTGAGCATCACTCCGTTGCTGTTGTAGAGGAATCCGGCGCCGGGCAGCGGTTGCCCGGGCGAGACGAGTTCACCGCCGCTGCAGAGGATGCCGACCCGTGGCCTCCGGCCGCAACTCACGGAAGAAATGCCCTGCGACGCGATCAGTCCCGCAAGGGCCGGAGCCACGCGCTGACCCTGCCGGGCGATCCACTGACCCGCACAGAGGTCGCTTCCGGCCCGCCGGATGAATTCTCCCGCGGTTGCCGCTTCCGTGAGCCGGATGCGGTCGCCTTCCCGGGCGACATCTTCCTGCATCACAACGGCAGCGGTGCCGACGGGCAGCGGGGCACCCGTGAAGATGCGCACGGCTGCACCGGGGAGCACGGTGAGCCCCCGGTCCGGTCCAGCCGGTTGTGCTCCGCTCACCGTGAGCCAGATGCCGCTTTGCCCGCAGTTGGCGGCATGTACCGCGTAGCCATCCATGGTGGCGTTGTCGAATCCGGGCAGGGGATGGGTGGCGCGGATTCCTTCCGCAAGGTAGCGTCCGCTGCATTGATCCACCGGCACGGATTCCGGGACCGGGCCGGGAATGGCGGCAAGGATGCGCCCGAGCGCTGCGGCCTCGCTGATCATGACCGCCGGATCCCGATGGCTCCCGGCAGCAGCAGCCGAAGACTGTTGAGCACTACGATGGCCGTGCTGCCTTCGTGGGTGAGCACGCCCAGCCAGAGCGGGATTTCGCGAATCACGCTCACGATGACCATGAGGGCGGCCGTACCCAGCGCCACCATGATGTTCTGCCGCATGACGGCCACCGCATTGCGGCTGAGGCGCCAGGCGTCCACAAAGGCTTCGAGTCGGTCGCGTGACAGCACGAGGTCGGCCTGCTGCAGGGCGGCATCGGAACCCCGCAGGCCCATTGCCACTCCGACATTCGCCAGAGTCAGCGCGGGCGCGTCATTGACGCCATCGCCCACCATGGCAACCCGCTGACCTTCCTTCTGCAGGGCAGCGATGATGTCGGTCTTGTCTCCGGGAAGCAGTCCGGCGTGGACTTCCTGAACCCCAGTGAGGTCCCTGACGGCCTGGGCGGCCTCCGGGCGGTCCCCGGTCAGCATGAGCGTGCGCAATCCGCTGGCGTGCAGTGTGGCGAGCAGGGGTGCGGCCTCGGTCCGTGGCTGGTCCCGCAGCGTCAGGTAGCCAGTGGCCTCCGGGCCGGTGACCCATACTTCGGAAGAGACCGGGGGCTTCGGATGAGACTCCCGGGCATCCACCCGTGCCGTCGCCATGGATTCGATCCAGGAACGCTTCCCGAGGGCCCATGTCCCACCGCGGAGCTCCCCGGAAACGCCGCTGCCGGGAACATTGGTGTAGTGCTGAGGATCCTCGCGGCCAGTGTCGGTGGTCAGTTTCGCGGCAATGGCCCGGCTCAGTGGATGTGTCGACTGTCTCGCCAGATTGTAGGCCGCATGCCGCAGGGGTTCTTCCGCGCCGTGGAGTACATGAATTTCCTCGACGGTCATTTCCCCGGTGGTGAGGGTGCCGGTTTTGTCGAGGGCCACAGCTGTGATTCCTGCCAGATCTTCAATGGTGGACCCCCCTCGGAAAATCACCCCGCTGCGCGCTCCGCGCGCAATCGCCGCGAGAATCGCCGAGGGAACACTGAGGACCAGTGCGCAGGGCGAAGCGACAATCAGCACGGTGATGGCACGGTGAAAGGCCCCGGCTTGACCCGAGGGAGAACTTCCAAAGGCCGGCAGTCGACCCATGAGCCACCAACCGAGGAAGAGCAGCAGGCACAGGGCCAGCACCAGCAGCGTGTAGGTGGTGCCGAAGCGGTCGGTGAAGTGCTGAGCGCGCGCCTTCCGCTGCTGCGCATGGCGGATCAGATCCATGATCTGCTGCAGGGCGCTCTGCGAGGCAGGCCGCAGCACTTCACCGGTAAAGCTGCCCGAAAGATTCATGGTGCCTCCCATGGCTTCGCTGCCGGCGCTCTTGCTCACCGGGTTGGCCTCCCCGGTCAGGCTCGACTCGTCGCATTCACTATGTCCCGAAATGACGCGGAGATCGACGGGCACCTGCTGCCCCGGGGGAACGCTCACCATCATCCCGGGCTGCAGGCTTTCGATGGGCACCTCCTCCACCGAACCGTCTGCGAGGACTTGCCGGGCGGTTCGGGGAACGTCGCGGAAAAGCGAAGCCAGTGCCGTTTCGGTCCGGTGATTCGCATACTCCTCCAGCGCTGACGATCCGGAAAACAGCACGAGCAGCAGCGCCGCTTCGTGCCAATGCCCAAGCGCCGCAGAGGCCGCTGCCGCCGTCAGCATCAGAAAATGGATGTCCAGCGACTTCCTCCGCAGTGCAAGGAACGTGTCCCGGGCCAGTTCAAATCCGCCTGCGAGGCAGGAAGCCGCGAAAAAGGCCTTCGCGATTCCCGTCAGGCCGCCCATCTGAGCGCCCCACCCGGCGAGAAAGAAGACAAAGCACAGCAGGGCCTGTACGGCTGTCGGTTTCCATGAAGCGGAGGCAGGTGAGGACATGACATTAGCCATGCTCCGGATCAGGGGGCCGCGCCAGGGCATTCCGCGGGACCGGCCAATGAGCGGGCGTGGAGCCATGCAAGGAAATCGGCGACCCTTTCCGTTATGGTAAATCCAATCAGAATAATAAACATATTAAAATGCATGGAAAAACACTTTGGAATCGGAATTAAAGCCAACTCACTTGCATTCTTCCGCCGCGTATTTACCCTGATTTTGGCTGGGGGTGATTCGCAGTCTAGCAAGGGTTCATGGACGGGTTTTCGGGAGGTCGGATCCACACCACGGGCGGTAGCGTGGTTGCGCCTGGCGATGCTTGGCCCGCACGTTAGTCAATCGTAAAATTAATGTACGGAAATTCATCACAAAGGCAGGTTAGGATCCTTGTGGAGCGGCGGCGCATGGAGAAACCAGACCGCCCGGGTCCGCTCGACGGTTCTGCTGGTCAGATGCAACAATCGCTGGCGCGCGGCGGAGAATGCTGCATGGTCGCGAGATGAGCAATGGGAGCGCACAGCGCCTTGAACGCCAAGGCGATGAAGAGGCATGGGATCTGGTCCTGAAACCGGAGGCTCCGCTCTTTGATCTGCGCCTCAGGGAAGTCTGGCAGTACCGGGACCTGCTCTGGCTTTTTGTGAGGAGGGACCTCGTGGCGGTGTACAAGCAGACCGTCCTGGGACCGCTCTGGTTTTTCCTGCAGCCCCTCCTGACGACCCTCGTGTTCACCGTGGTCTTCGCGGGAGTTGCCAAGCTGCCGACCGACGGGGCGCCGCCGATGCTTTTCTATCTGGCGGGTACAGTCCCATGGAACTACTTCGCCGGCTGTCTTCAGAAGATATCCAATACGTTCATTCACAATGCGGGAATATTTGGGAAGGTTTACTTTCCGAGGTTGGTGGTACCCGTTTCCGTCGTACTCTCGACCCTTGTTCAGTTTCTCATTCAGATTCTTCTGTTCGCAGCGGTCTGGGGCTGGTATCTGCTGAACGGTGCGGCGCTCCGTCCGCACTGGTGGCTGATGCCGGTGCTGACGCCGTTGCTGCTCGTGCTGATGGGGGCGCTGGGGCTCGGGAGTGGGATTCTGGTTTCGGCCCTCACCACCAAGTACCGGGATTTCACTTTTCTCGTGGCGTTCGGGGTGCAGTTGCTGATGTACGCGACACCGGTGATCTACCCGCTGAGCATGGTTGCGCCACGCTGGAAATGGCTGGTGGAATTGAATCCGATGACCGCGCCCGTGGAGGCATTCCGCGCCATCTACCTTGGGGGACAGGTGCCATGGACGGCCCTTGGCATCTCGGTGGTCGTGACCGCAGTCATCCTGCTTCTCGGCACGGTGGTGTTCAACCGGGTGGAACGCACTTTCATGGACACGGTCTGAGCTAGCCTCGGCAATTCACCGGAATCCTTCATGTCTGCGGTCATTTCTGTCGAAAATCTCGGAAAACTCTACCGGCTCGGCGAGACCGGAACGGGTTCGCTGGCGCACGACGTGAATCGCTGGTGGCATCGCATCCGCGGGCGTGAAGATCCCTACCGCAAGGTCGGGGTGACCAATGACCGCTCCCGGGCGGGCGGAGTTTCGGATTATGTGTGGGCTCTCCGCGACGTTTCATTTGATGTCCACAATGGAGAGGTGCTCGGCATCATCGGCCGGAATGGGGCAGGGAAGTCGACTCTGCTGAAGCTGCTTTCGAGGGTGACGGCACCGACCACGGGCCGGATTCGCGCGAAGGGTCGCATCGCTTCACTGCTGGAGGTCGGCACGGGCTTTCATCCGGAACTGACAGGGCGGGAGAATATTTTTCTGAATGGGGCGATTCTCGGGATGCGGCGCGCGGAGATCGGGTCGAAGCTTGATGAAATCGTGGAGTTTTCCGGCTGTGCCGCGTACCTTGACACTCCGGTGAAGCGCTACAGTTCGGGGATGGTCGTGCGGCTGGGATTCTCGGTGGCGGCCTACCTTGACGCCGAGATTCTGATCGTGGACGAGGTACTGGCCGTCGGGGACAGCGAGTTTCAGAAGCGTTGTCTGGGCAAGATGCACGCGGTCGCCAAGGATGGACGGACCGTCCTCCTCGTCAGCCACAACATGGGTGTGATGGCGAATCTCTGCCGCCGGGCGCTCCTCCTCGAACAGGGGACCGTTTCGATGCTGGCCGAGGCACGGGACGTCATCGGAAAGTATCTCGCGGGGGGAAACCGGCAGTCCGGGGAATCCTCATGGGACGAAGCCAACGCTCCCGGCAGCGGCGTCGCCCGACTCCTTGGCGTGCGGCTCTCCTGCGAGGGGGAGATCGGTTCCGATTTTCTGCTGAGCAAACCGATCGACGTGGAACTGCAGTACGAAAACCTGCGGGACGGGGCTGAACTGATGGTTTCGATTCACCTGATTGACCGCATCGGGAACTGCGTTCTGGCGACTGCCAATCTGCCTTCTGCCGTGCTGGGAACCGATGCATGGGGGCACCGGCCTCATCCGCCGGGCCGTTTCCGTTCGGTCTGCCGCATTCCGGCCCATTTCCTGAACAGTGACGAGTACTGGATTTCCGCCTTTGTGGTTGCGGGAGCGACCAGCGTCGAGGCTGAGGCTGATCATTGTGTTTCCTTCCGGGCTCACGACGATGGCGAAATGCGACGGGAATATTCCGGTGAGTGGATCGGAATGATCCGTCCGCGTCTGGAGTGGAGATCGGAGCAGATGCCAACGGAGGCCCTCACACATTCATGAAAGTAATCATACTCTGCGGTGGCAAGGGAACCCGTCTCCGGGAGGAGACTGAATTCCGTCCGAAGCCCATGGTGCCGATCGGCGGGAAGCCGATTCTCTGGCATATCATGAAGACGTATGCTCATTACGGGCATCGGGAATTCATTCTCTGCCTTGGATACAAGGGCGACATGATCAAGGACTACTTCCGGAACTATCTCTGGAACACCTGCGACGTGACCCTCAGGCTCGGGCATGAGCCGGAAGTCCATTTCCATGACCATCATGATGAGGCTGATTGGAAGGTGACCCTCGCAGAGACCGGCGAAGAATCCATGACCGCGTGGCGGATTAAGCAGGTGCAGCGCTACGTGCCGTCCGGTGAACCGTTTCTGCTCACCTATGGCGATGGGGTGGCGTCCATTGATGTCAATGCCTCGATCGCATCGCACCGGGCTGCCGGGAAGATCTGCACGATCACGGCCGTGCACCCAGCGGGTCGGTTCGGTTCGATGCGGGTGGAGGAAGATGGCTCGATTTCTTCCTTCGAGGAGAAGCCGCAGGTCGAGAACTCGCTGATCAACGGGGGCTACATGGTCTGCGAGCACGCCATGTTCGATTATCTGCCTTCGGATCCGCATGTCATGCTGGAGCGTGCACCCATGGAGAAACTGGTGGTCGATGGTCAGATCAATGCCTTCCGGCACGAAGGATTCTGGCAACCGATGGACACCTATCAGGAAGCACAGCATCTCAACCGGCTCTGGGACGATGGGCAGGCGCCGTGGAGGATCTGGGAACCGGGCGTCGCGAAGCATGATTGATGTGATGGCGGCGCTTTTCCAGGACATCTTCCGGGGTCGCCGCGTCCTCGTGACCGGGCACACCGGTTTCAAGGGGGCGTGGCTCTGCGAGTGGCTGCTTGGGCTCGGAGCCGAGGTGCATGGCTATGCGCTCGATCCTCTGCCGCACGCCGTGCTCTATGGAGAACTCGGCCTCGCGCCCCGCCTGGCATCGGATCACCGGGCCGACATACTCGACCGGGAACGCTTGCGCGGAGTGGTGCGTGACCTGTCCCCCGAAATTGTTTTTCACCTCGCGGCGCAGCCGATTGTCCGGCTTTCCTACGAGCAACCGGTCGAGACCTTCGCGGTGAACGTGATGGGGTCGCTGCACCTTCTCGAAGCGCTGCAGCGCTGCGGCCATTCCTGCACCGCAGTAATGGTCACCACCGACAAATGCTACGAAAACCGTGAGTGGCTTCATCCCTACCGGGAAAGCGATCCCATGGGCGGTCACGATCCCTACAGTGCCAGCAAAGGCGCGGCGGAGCTTGCCATTTCCGCCTGGCGGAGGTCGTTCTGCGAAGCCTTGGACGCTCCGCTGCGGATTGCGACGGCACGGGCGGGCAACGTCATCGGAGGGGGCGACTGGGCACCGGACCGCATCGTTCCTGACTTGATCCGGTCGGTGACGGCAGGGACGCCTGTCCGGGTGAGGAATCCACACGCCACGCGCCCATGGCAGCATGTCCTCGAACCACTCAGTGGCTATCTGCGGCTGGCAGCCGCCATTCATGCGAGGAGCCATCGGCTGGCATCGGCCGGCAATGTGCCCATGGATGATCTCTGCAGCGCTTTCAACTTCGGGCCAGGCGTGTCCTCGAATCAGCCTGTCGGGGCGCTCGTGGCGGCGATGCTGGCCCATACGGGCGGTACCTGGGAAACCGCTGCGGATCCTGCAGCCCCCCATGAGGCGTCCCGGCTGCACCTTGCCACCGAAAAGGCATGGCATGTGCTGCAATGGGGTCCTGTCTGGGATTTTCCAGAAACGGTCCGGATGACCGCGGCATGGTATCTCGGACGCCGCGAGGGCGCGGAAACCGGGGAACTGACCCGTTCCCAGATCACAGAATACGTCCAGAGCGCCGGACAACGCGGCATGGAATGGACGGGAACTCACGCAGATTCATGACAGCGGAAACCATACGATCCGAAATCCTCCGGCTCACCCGGGAGTACACCCGCCTGGTCCATTCCGGTAGCCTGCCCGGCGACCACGCAGCGCGGGCCGTCTACGAAGATGGCGCCACGATTCCCTATGCGGCGCGCGTCTTCGGGGAGGAAGAAGTCGAGGCGGCAGTCCGCACCAGTCTTGATTTCTGGCTGACGCTTGGACCCGAGGGCAAGGCTTTCGAGGAAGAACTGGCCGAATTCCTGGGCGTGCGGCACGTGCTCCTGACGAATTCGGGTTCGTCTGCGAATCTGCTCGCGGTGAGCGCATTGACTTCGCATCGCCTTCCGGAAGGCCGACGGCTCCGTCCCGGGGATGAAGTCATCACGGTGGCGGCCGGTTTCCCGGTCACGGTGGCACCAATTGTGCAGGTCGGAGCAGTACCGGTTTTCATCGATTCCCACCTGTCGACCGGAAACATGGACTGTGCCATGCTGGAGGGGGCGCGATCGCCCCGCACCAAGGCGGTCATGGTGGCTCATGGACTAGGCAACCCGTTCGATCTGGCTCAGGTGGTGGCGTTCTGTCATCAGCACGGACTCTGGCTCATCGAGGACAACTGCGATGCCCTTGGCTGCACGTATACCCTCCCGGTTGATCTCGCGTCTTCCATTGGTCTGGGACATCTCGTGGAAGCGGCGCGGCGTCACACGGAGTCTGGTTCGCAGGCGCTGCCGCGGATCGAGGGCGGCATGCTGACGGCGTACACAGGTTCCTTCGGGGATCTGTCCACGCAGTCGTTCTACCCGCCACACCATCTCACCATGGGTGAAGGGGGGGCGGTGAGTGTGGTGCGGAGACCGCAGCTGAAGTCGGTAGTGGAGAGTTTCCGGGACTGGGGCCGGGACTGCTGGTGCCCATCCGGGCAGGACAATACCTGCGGGCGTCGCTACGACTGGAAGTTCGAAGGACTTCCGGAGGCCTACGACCACAAGTACGTGTACGGGCACCTCGGATACAATCTCAAGCCACTGGATATTCAGGCGGCCATCGGACGGATGCAGCTGCAGCGGCTGCCGTCATTCATCAAGGCCCGGCAGCGGAACTGGGAAATGCTGCGGCGTGGCTTGGCCGGACTCGAACATGTCTTCGAATTTGTGCTCCCCACCCACGCCACCGCTTGGAAGGCACCCGAAACCGGTGAGCGGGACTCCATGGATGCGAACTTCACCTGGGATCAGACAGGCTGCCGCACGGAATGCTCGTGGTTTGGTTTCATGCTGACCGTCCGCCCGGAGGCTCCTTTCACACGGGCCGATCTCGTCAGGCATCTGGAACGGGAGAAAATCGGTAACCGCATGCTGTTTGGCGGGAACCTGGTCAAGCAGCCGGCCTTTCAGCAACTGCGCCGCGACCGTCCCGATGCGTTCCGCGTCTGCGGTTCACTCGAGGTCGCTGACCGCATCATGAACGACACCCTGTTTCTGGGCACCTACCCCGGACTGACGGAATCGATGATCGCACGCGAAGTCTCCGTGATCCGGAATTTCGTTGCCGCAGCCGGGAAAAGTCCCGCGTGACCAGCGCCCCCCGCGGGAACGATTCCCATCTGAATCCGTTCAGGCATCAGTTCCCGGAAATACTGAACTCCATGCTCCGATGAATGCAGCCGAATACATTGCCCTCAGCCTTGAAAGGCGGGGCGTCACTCATGTCTTTGAGTTGGTCGGTGGCATGATCACCTTCCTCCTTGATGCCATGCACCGGCGCACCGGCATACGGGTGGTCAGCATGCATCACGAACAGGGGGCTGGATTTGCCGCGGAGGGCTGGGCCCGCATGAAGGGAATGCCTGCCGTGGCGATGGCCACCAGTGGGCCAGGCGCAACCAATCTGCTCACGGCCATCGGGAGCTGTTATTTCGATTCCACCCCCGCTGTTTTCATCACCGGGCAGGTCAACCGTCACGAGCAGAAAGGCGACCGTGCCATCCGGCAACTGGGCTTCCAGGAAACCGATATTGTGGCGATGGCCCGGCCCGTGGTGAAGGCTGCCTGGATGGTGGACGATGCCGCTAAGCTGCCGGCCATGCTGGATGAGGCCTTCGCGCTGGCAATGGCCGGGCGGCCCGGGCCTGTGCTCCTTGACATCCCCATGGATGTACAGCGAGCGGAAGCCGGTGAACTTGGCGACCATGCGAGGCAGCAGGAAACCGGAGCGGAATCGGGGGCCGGCCATTCCGCGGAGGCATGGTGGGGGCAGTTTCTGCAGGCCCTCTCCGTCAGCCGTCATCCTCTGGTGTTGAGTGGAGGTGGTATCCGTTCCGGATGCGCGGCCGGTCCGTTCCGGGCCATGGTGGATCGTCTCGGCGTGCCGGTGGTGCATTCCCTGATGGGCGTGGACAACCTCCCGGCCGATCACCCTCTCCGGGTTGGACTCATCGGGTCGTATGGAAACCGCTGGGCCAATACCGCGTTGGCCGGGAGTGATCTGCTGCTGGTCCTCGGCAGCCGTCTCGATATCCGCCAGACGGGCGCGGACACCGCTGCCTTCCGGGAGGGGCGCACCATTTTCCACGTCGATTGCGAGCCGGGTGAGATGAATAACCGGGTAACGGGTTGCCGGACGCACTGCGGCGAACTGGGGCCGTTTCTGTCCTCGATTCTGGCGATGCCATGGGAAGGAACACCATGCGATCAGTGGCGCGCGGAAATCGCAGCACTCGAGACAAAGTGGCCGGATACCGCGGAACTGACCGACCTGGAGGGCATCAATCCCAATCAATTCATGCGGGAACTGTCTGCCGGTTCACACGCAGCGGCTTCCTTCCTTGCGGATGTGGGGCAGCACCAGATGTGGGCTGCGCAATCGCTCCAGCTCGCATCGCATCAACGGTTTCTGACCTCGGGAGGCATGGGGGCGATGGGTTTTGCGCTGCCCGCAGGCATCGGAGCCTGCCTCGGGGCCGCAGATCAACCAGTGGTGGTCATTGCCGGAGATGGCGGCTTTCAGCTGAACATTCAGGAACTGCAGACGGTGGCCCGACTGAATCTGCCACTGAAGATGGTGGTGCTCAACAACAGCTGCCATGGCATGGTACGGCAGTTTCAGGAAAGCTACTTCCACGGACGCTATCAGTCCACGGTCTGGGGGTATTCCGCTCCCGACTTCACCAAGGTCGCACAGGCCTACGGCATCGGGTCGGTCCGGGTCGCAGAGCCCGCCGCGATGCCTGATGCCATCAAGCGCATGTGGGAAGATCCGGATGCCCCGTTCCTGCTTGAAGTAGTGGTGGCAATGGAGGCAAATGCCTATCCGAAGATGGCCTTCGGCAGACCGATGTCCGACATGGAGCCACTCGCGAAACCCATCGATATGGAGGGAACCTGAGGACCCGGCTCGATCTGAGGGCTGGCGTTTGCGGTTTCGGACTTGGAATCGATTCCAGTCAGGTGCGTGTCATCCTGGAAAATCTACAGGCAATGCACAGGAAACGCGTGCTGGCCCGGCTTGCTGCGGGACTTTCTGACGGTAGCGTTCCTGATGCTTTAATTCATCCAAGTGAAATCCAAGCACAATGATTGGAATAATCATACAAACGGCCAATAGGCCGGAGATGCTGCGCCAGGCGCTGCGGTCGGTTTCCGAGCAGCGTGCCCGGGCTCATATCGGAACGGTCTTTGTATCAGAAAATGGCGGTAACCGTCAATCGGAAGCCATTTGTGCGGAATTTCCCGAACTGCCGGTGAAGTATGCGTTCAGGGATCCACAGATTTCGCCTGTGGATCACACGACGATCATGATGAATGAGGCTCTGGTTCACGAGCACACCGCTATCCTTCATGACGACGACTGGTGGATGCCGGATCACCTTGCCAATGCAGTGGAAGGCTTCCGTGAGCATCCCGAGGTGGTGGCTTTCTGTTCGTCGTGGTTCGCGGTATATGGAGAATCGTCCAATCTTCAGTGTGATCCGGACTCGCTTTTCTGGATTGCGGCGGAATTCCCGGAGCTCAGGCGGAGCTGGGAGATCACTCCATTTCAGGTCAGGTTCGCATCGCTTCTGACAACTCCCATCGAGTTCTCATCGATGGTGATCCGCACAGATGCCTTACGGTTGTCCAAAGTGGTTTTCACACTGGGAAATAATTTTGATATCGATCGCATGCTGATCGTGGAGTTGGTGAATCATGGCCCGGTGGCGTATCGGCCCTATCCTGATGTCTGTAAGCGGTTTCATCCTGGAAGGGACGCGAGTAATTTCTCCTTTGCGACGCAGATCCAGCGCATGGGCGAGACAACGCGCTGGATTGCAGGGCAAGCGAAATCAGACGTGCCAGGGTGGGTCGCTCACTTCCGCCGATTGAAGGAGATTTGTCCGGAGCACCTTCAGCCGCAGCTCTTGAATCAGTTTGAGATGCCCTGGTGCCTGCCTACGCTACGGGCGCTTTTTCCCGGGGAGAGCTTTCCGGCGGTGCCCGGTAGTGAGGTTGCGCCGTTGGACCGCAAGGCACGCATCCGGTCGAGATTTTCGCGCCTGCGCCTTTTTGTTCCGCCGGTTTGCTTTGTTCTGGCGTCCAGAATCAAAAGATTGCTCAGGTCGTGAGCACTTGCCGGGGGGGATCGTGGCCGTCTTTGGCAGCGGACCAGATAAGGAGAGAAAACGGCAGAGCGGGGAGAGTGAAACAACTGGAAAAATTCAAGGTACTGGCACCGGAAGCTCTCTGAACCAAACCGGCGTCGACTGGTACTCAGCCTTCGCTGGAGAAAACAAAAAAAGCAGGCAGAATCCTCTGCCTGCTTTTTTGTTGGTGTGGAGCGAGCCGGGCGGGAGGTCGCCTGGTTCCGGGTCAGGCGAGGATATCGTTGACGACGGAACCTCCATCCACGATTTCGATGGGTCTGGCTCCCGGTGCCATGAGTTCCTTATCGGCGTTGATGCCGAGCTGGTGGTAGACGGTGGTGGCGAGGTTTTCGACCGTCATGGGGTCGTTTTCCGGTTCTGCGCCGAGCGCATCGGAGGATCCGTAGACCACGCCTTTTTTGAGCCCGCCGCCGGCGAGGAGCACTGAGAATACTTTGGGCCAGTGGTCGCGGCCGCCGGTGGCATTGATTTTCGGGGTACGGCCGAATTCCGAAGTGACCATCACGAGGGTGCTGTCGAGGAGACCGCGTTCCGCGAGGTCATTGATGAGTCTGGCGTAGGCCTTGTCGAAGTTGGGGACCTGGCCGGTCATGGCTCCCTGAATATTGTCGTGGTGGTCCCAGCCTCCGTAGGTGACGGAGACGAAGCGCACGCCGGATTCGACGAGGCGGCGGGCCATGAGGAGACGCATGCCGGCTTCATTGCGGCCGTATTCGTCCTTTAGCTTGTCAGCTTCCTTGTCGAGGGCGAAGGCTTCGCGGGCCTGCGGGCTGGAGATGAGTTTGTACGCATCCTGGTAGAAGGTATCCATGGCCGTGAGGGCATCGGACTTCTCGAGGGATTTGAAGTGATTGTCGATGCCATCGAGGATGGCGCGGCGGCGGTTGAATCGTCCTTCGGTGATGCCGCCGGGGAGGGCGAGATCCTGAACCTTGAAGTTCCCGCCGGCCGGGTCAGCACCGAGGCTGAAGGGTCCGTAGGCACTGCTGAGGTAGCCGCTTCCCGCGAATTCGTTTGGTTGTCCGGGGATGCAGACGTAGGGGGGGAGACTGTTCTTCGAGCCGAATTCGTGAGAGATCACGGAACCGAAGCTCGGGTATTGGAGGGCAGGGCTGGGGCGGTAGCCCGTGAACATGTTGTGGGTGCCGCGTTCGTGGGCGGCCTCGCCATGGGTCATGCCACGGACGACGACGAGTTTGTCGGCGACCTGCGCGGTATTCTTCCAGAGTTCCCCGAACTGGATGCCTTCGACATTGGAATTGATGGTTCCGAGGGGGCCGCGGTATTCCGGTGGGGCCAGTGGTTTGGGATCGAAGCTTTCCTGGTGGGCCATGCCGCCGGGAAGGAAGATGTGGATGACGCTCTTGGCCTTTCCTTCGACTGAATCGTAGTGCTTGAGGTCGGCACGGGCCTTCATGCGGAAGAAGTCGCCGAGGGTGAGGCCGAGGGCGGTGCAGGTTCCGACGTGGAGAAATCCTCGGCGGGAGAGCGAGCGGGCGTAGCGGGAGCCGGAGTCCATGGGGTGATCTTTGGGTGTCAGTCGTTCGGGAAAGCAGGAACTGGGTGGTACTAAGCGCGGCCCGGGACAGTTTTCACGGGGAATTTTTGTCCGTGTCGGCGGGAAGGTTGCCGGGATGGCGGCGGATAGAGCGCTGGCCGAGGAACGTTCAGAAGGGTGGCCTGGATGCGGCCGGAGACCTCATGATTCTGCGGAAAACTGTTCAATTGGTGGTGGCGGTGGTTGCTGCCGTGATGCCGGGCGTGTCCCACGCCCAGACGGCTGACGATTTCGGCTCGGTGGCGCTTCCGGTGCTCCGCAAAGCTTGTCATTCGTGTCACTCCGATGAAAAGCAGAAGGGCGATTTGAATCTCGAGCGGTTCCGCGATATGGAATCCGTGCGGCGCGAGCCGGAGATCTGGCAGGCGGTGCGGGATCAGGTGATGGATGGGGCGATGCCGCCGGACGATGCGGATCCGTTGTCGGAACCGGAGCGGAACGTCTTGCTGCGGTGGGTGGGAGCGACGCTGACGGAGGCCGCGCGCCAGCATGCGGGGGATCCCGGTCCGGTGGTGCTGCGGAGGCTTTCCAATGCCGAGTACACTTGGACGATCCGGGATCTGACAGGCGTGGCGGGGCTGGATCCGGCAGCGGAGTTTCCCGCCGACAGCGCTGCCGGCGAGGGTTTTACGAATGCGGGGGCTGCGCTGAGCATGTCCCCGGCGCTGGTGAGCAAGTACCTTGAGGCGGCGAAGAAAGTGGCGGAGCACGCCATGCTGCTGCCGGATGGTCTGGCATTCTCGCCTCACGTGACGACGCCCGACTGGACCGGTGAGAAGCTGGCGGCGATCCGGGGATTCTATGGACGCTACTGTGCGGAAGCGGGCGGCACGCCGGTGAACCTGCAGGGGATTCAGTTCGAGACGAATGGCGGGGGAAGGTTGCCGCTTGAGCGCTACCTCGAGGCCTGCGTGGCATTGCGGGATCAGGCGGACGATCCCGTGGCGGTGGCGCAGGCGGCTCAGGCGGGAGGGCTGAGTGCGAAGTATCTGGCAAGTCTGCTGGGGGTTCTGAGGAGCGATGATGGCTCGCCCCTGTTCAGGGAACTGCGCGGGCAGTTCCGCGCGGCCAAGGCCGGGGACGGTCCGGCTCTGGCGGCCATGGTGGCCCCATGGCAGCAGGCGCTCTGGCGATTCACCACCGTGGGGCACATTGGAAAGCGGGACGGTCCGCCCGCCTGGCAGGTTCCGGTGGATCCGCTGGTTGCCACCCAGGAGATCCGGGTCAAACTGCCACCGCCGGATGCGACGGGCATGGTAACGCTCCGGCTGGAAGTGACTGACGCGGGTGACGGTGCCGAGGGAGATGTGGCCGTGTGGCGGAGCCCGAGGCTGATGGCTCCGGGGCGGGCCGAAATTCCCCTGCGGAGAATCCGTGCCGCCATGGCCGGGCTGGAGCGGGCGAAGCGGGAGATTCCGGAGACTGCGGCGGCGTATCTGGCGGCGATGGCAGGAACCGCACCGGTGAATGTCGAGGCGTTGCGTCCCGGTTTGCTCGCGGCGTGGCGGAAAGTGGCGGGTACCGCAGCGGTGACGCCTGAACTGATGAAAGCGAAGGTGGAGGCGCCCGCCGGTGCGGTGAAGCTGACCGGTTGGGGCGGAGCCGATGCGCTCAGTGTGATTGCGAACCCGTCGACGGAGACCGTGCGGATTCCCGGAACCATGGGGCCGCGCAGCCTCGCCATGCATCCGTCTCCGCAGCGTGCGGCGGCGGTGGCATGGCGGGCTCCGGCGGACGGCCGCGTCAGCGTCCAGTGGTCGCTTCAGGATGCGCACCTCGATTGTGGGAACGGGGTGGCATGGGCGCTCGAGCATCGCCGTGGATCCGCCCGGCAGCGGCTTGGCTCCGGCTTCACGGAGGGAGGGAAACCGGTGCAGCCCGAGCCCCTGCGGAATGTCGAGGTCCGGGCGGAAGACATGCTGTGTCTGCTGATTCTGCCGCGCGACGGTGAGCATACCTGTGATCTGACGGCATTTTCGCTGCGGATCGAGCCATCGGATGGTGCTCCGGCGTGGGATGTGGTGGCCGAAACCGTCGACAGTCTGGCCACAGCCAACCCACATCCCGGGCGCGGAGGCGCGGAGGGGATGTGGCATTTCTTCAGCGAACCCGCGGCTTCGTCCGGGATGGATCTGCCACCGGGCAGTCTGCTGGCGCGCTGGCTGTTTGCGGATGCGAACGGACGCGGGCCACTGGCGGAGGCGCTGCAGTCTCTGCTGGCCGCCGCAGAGCCCGGGGGCGACTCGCCCGACGCGCAGCTGCGGCGTCAGTTGCTGGCTCCGGGTGGGCCGCTGGTGCAGTCATTTCTGGAGGAAGAAGGGCCCGACGATGGTTCCGGGGAGGCGGATTCCCTGCGTTTCGGGGGCGCGCCCGGGGATGATGCGACGGGGCCGGACGATCTGGTGGTGCGGGCTCCGGCCGTGAAGGAGTTCCGCATGCCCGCCGTGCTGGCCGAAGGAACGGAACTGGTGACGACGGCGGCGCTCCATGGGTCGGCCGGTCCTGAGGCAACCGTGCAGATGCGTGTCGCGGTCGATGCATCCCCGGCGGCGCTTCCGGCTGCGGGGCTTCCCGTGCTGACAGTTGCGGGCAGTGCCGGTCACCGGAGGTATGCCGAAGCGGTGGGGCGGTTCCGGGATCTGTTTCCCGCGGCCCTCTGCTACACGAGGATTGTCCCGGTCGATGAAGTGGTGACGCTCACACTGTTCTACCGCGAGGATCATCACCTCCGGAGGCTCATGCTTTCCGATGCGGAAGCGGCGGAACTCGACCGTCTCTGGTCCGAACTGCACTTTGTCAGTCAGGATGCCCTGCAATCGGTCGATGCCTATGATCAACTCTGGCAGTTTGCGACGCAGGATGCGGACCCCTCGGCCTTTGAACCACTGCGCGAGCCGATCCGGCAGCGCGCCGCTGAGTTCCGCGAAGCCATGAAGGCAGCGGAACCACGGCATCTCGAGTGGCTGGAGCGCCTTGCCGCCCGGGCGTGGCGGCGTCCGCTGGAGGCCGTGGAGGGAGGACGGCTGCGTACCATTTATGAGGGACTGCGGCGGGATGAACTTCCTCATGAGGAAGCGGTGCGGCTGGTATTGGCCAGAATTCTGACGTCGCCTGCCTTCCTGTACCGGGGTGAGAAGGCTATCCCTGGAAAGGAAGCGGCACCGGTGAGCGACCGTGAACTGGCGGTGCGGCTGAGTTATTTTCTCTGGTCTTCGGCCCCTGATGAGGCGCTTATGGCGGAGGCCGAGGCTGGTCGGCTGCGGAATCCGGAGGTGTTGGCGGAACAGACCGCACGGATGCTGCGCGATGCGCGCGTGCATCGGTTGGCCGAGGAATTCGGGCTGCAGTGGCTCCACATACGGGAAATCGACACCCTCAACGAGAAAAGCGAACGCCATTTCCCAACCTTCGCAGACGTCCGGGGTGCCATGAAGGAGGAAGCGGTCCGCTTCTTCACCGCGATGTTTCAGGAGAATCATCCGGTCGGCGACCTCCTCGATGCTGATTACAGCTACCTGAACGAGGCGCTGGCCCGGCATTACGGGATCGCATCGGTGAGCGGCGAAGCATGGCGTCGCGTCGAGGGCATGCGGGAACACCGGCGTGGAGGACTGCTGGGCTTCGCCGCCGTGCTCGCGAAGCAGAGCGGGGCATCGCGCACGAGTCCGATCCTGCGGGGGAACTGGCTATGCGAGACGCTCCTCGGAGAGCGGTTACCGCGTCCACCCAAAGGCGTGCCGCCGCTTCCGGAGTCGGCTCCGGAAGGGCTCACGGAGCGGGCCATGACCGAGCGTCACAGTTCCGATGCACGCTGTTCCGGCTGCCATGTCCGCATGGATCCCTATGGCTTTGCCCTTGAGGGATACGACGCCATCGGGCGGTTCCGGGAAAGCGATGCGGCCGGCCTGCCGGTTTCGGCGTCCGTGACCCTCCCTGATGGCACCGCCGTGGACGGCATGGAGGGACTGCGGGCGTGGATGTCCGGTTCGCGGCGCGAGCCGTTCTTCCGCCAGTTTGCAAGGAAACTCCTTGGTTACGCGCTCGGGCGGTCGGCCATGCTGAGCGACGAACCCCTCCTTGAGGAAATCACCGCGGATCTGCTCCGTGGTGACGGGCGCGTGGGCACGGCGGTGAGCAGAATCACCGGAAGCAGACAGTTCCGCGAAGCCCGCGGGGCGGAGGCGGCGGCCCACTGAAACGCCGCGCGCGGCAGTTCGTCAGGCGGGCGCACCTGCCAGCGGGGCGGGGGCATCGATCCAGCGCCCATGCTCGCGGATGAGGTCGATGAGACGGTCGACGGCTTCGCCTTCGGGGATATTGAACTTCACCGGAGTCTTGCCGACGTAGAGATTGATTTTGCCGGGAGCGCCTCCGACGTAGCCGAAATCGGCATCGGCCATTTCGCCGGGTCCATTCACGATGCAGCCCATCACCGCGATGCGGACGCCCTTGAGGTGACCAGTGGCGGCACGGATTTTCTGAGTCGTTGACTGCAGGTTGAAAAGAGTCCGGCCGCAGCTGGGGCAGGCCACATAATCGGTTTTGAAGATGCGGACACCGGCGGCCTGCAGGATGTTGTAGGAAAGACGGAGGCTTTGTCCGGGAGCCGGTTCGCCCTGAACGAGGATGGCGTCGCCGATGCCGTCGCAGAGCAGGCTGCCGAGATGGGCAGCGGCCCGCAGGAGCGTGTCGAGGAACGGAGTCTCCTCATGACCCGGGGGGTGAAAGGTATCCTTCAGGAGAATGGGATGGCGTTCGTCGAGTCTTGCCGCGAGGAGCCGGAAACTGGCAATGACCGGATGCGGGTAGCCATCGGGGATCGTCACGAAAACGGGTTCCGGGAAACGGTTGAGGCGCGCGATGGCGTCATCGTCCAGCGGATCGACCGTGAGGACACCACTGGATTCAAGGACGATCTCCGGCTGGAATTCTCCCAGGCCTGCCAGTTTGTGGGCGACGGCCTCATGCTTCGCCTGCGTGGTGACGACCCGCACGGTTTCGCCGCCGCCCAGCGGGTGCTGGCCCACGGTGATGCGGGCCGAGGCGCGGCGACGGTAGCTGAAGGGGTCCCATGCGGGTGGGAACGCTCGAGGCGGCAGGGGCGGGCGGGCCGTTTCCTCCGCAATGACGCGGGCGAGAGCCCGGGCGACGGGAATCTCGTGCACGGCATCCTCCGTGAGCGAGACCCGGATGGTGTCGCCGATCCCGTCGCTGAGCAGGGAACCGATCCCGATGGCGCTTTTGATGCGGCCGTCTTCGCCGTCGCCGGCTTCGGTGACACCGAGGTGAATGGGGTAGTTCCAGTCCGGTCCGAGGGCGCGCATTTCCGCCACAAGGAGCCGGTAGGCTTCAATCATGACCTTGGGATTGGACGCCTTCATCGAGAAGACGAACTGATGATAATCCATGGCGCGGGCCATGCGGGCGAATTCGAGCGCGCTTTCCACCATGCCGCGCGGGGTGTCGCCCCAGCGGTTCATGATGCGGTCGCTCAGGCTGCCGTGATTCGTCCCGATGCGCAT
>JBIICE010000225.1:0-6395 GCA_044239025.1 Verrucomicrobiales bacterium | reverse complement strand
ATTCCAGAAGTCGCGGATCAGTTGCTCGAGCGTCACCGTCTGCGAGGCCGTGTTCAGATCAGGCACCAGCCAGAGTTCGCAGATTTCCGATGGCGTCCGGAACGACGAGAACGGCACCGGGAAGCCTTCCGCATCCAGACCACGGAAGCGGAACTCCGTCAGCTGCCGCACGGTCTCCCGCGCATTGATCCAGTACCGGTAGTTCTGGTTGTCGTTGAGCCGCGCGCTGTCCTTGTACCGCTGTGAGGCCGTGTTCGGAATCGCCATCATCCGCGTTCCCCGCAGCAGCGCATGCAGCGCCGTGGTCCGCTCGATGTACGTGAACGGGAAGATCTGCTGGTTGAGATTGATCGCCCCCTTCGTCGCGAAGCCTTCGCTGATCGACCATGGCTCCACAATCGGCATCCAGAACATATCGAGGATGAGGTGATCCTTCGGCCCGCAGTAATTCGCGAACGGGAAGAAATGCGCCTGACCCTGCGGCTTCTTCGGCTGATCTCCCACCGCGCGGACGCGCAGCTGGGGATCGTTCATCCCCGGATCCGGACGGAACCGCAGCGTCTGCCACGGCACCCGGGCATTGATGCCCGACGGAATCGAACCGAAATCAACTGGCGAACGCATGAGGCGGTTCGGCGAGAACGATCCCGGTGGCGTCGTGGTCGGCACATCCTGCAGCTTCGCGTAGTAGTATGGATTGCTGACGGTTTCGGCCGCGCGCGTGTCGCCATCGTCCGGCTGGTTCATGTACGGACCATCCGGAGCCAGCCCAACCCCTGTGTCGAAGTCGCCCGTTTCCAGCGGATCGGAGGATCCACGGTTCGGCACCAGACCCTGACCATCCCGACGGCCATGCGCAAAGCGCAGAGCCCGGACCTGCGTGCTGCTGGAACTGGCCACCTGCAGCACCGTCGGCGGCGGATTCGTAAAGAAGTCCCGGTTGCACAAGTCGGCGACCCTCACTGGCGCAAGGTGCGGATTGAAGGCCGGCGGCATCAGTGGAATCCGATACGTCGGATCAGCCAGCAGCTGGTCTTCCGCCAGCGTGGCACCTCGGGAAGGCACGTACTGCGCACCCGTGTTCCCCACGAGATTCGGCTCAACCACGGAGTGCGAACTCGTGCCACCCGCGCCGTTCATGACGAAGATCCCACGGTCGACCCGCAGCGGCACCGTGGTCAGGCGGTAGTCGCCATGCGGCACCACCATGCTGATGACCCCGGTCTTGGCCGGCGGGAAGCTCGTCGCCGCCGTGTTCGGCCCAATCATGGCTGCCTGATCCTGCATCAGTCCCACCGTTGCTCCTCCGGAGGTCAGCGACCGGCCCGTGAAGTCAGCCTGCGTATTCGGGAAGGACGCCGGATTGAAGTCCAGTTCGATGACCTGAATCGTGTTGTGAGCGGCCGGTTCCGGGTCGTCATACGGAAAGATCCGGATCTTACCGCGGTCGGGCGGTGCCCCTGGGGTGTTCCTCCAGTTGAAGGCCACATTCGTCACCCCCGGACGCCCCGCACCAGTTCCGGTGTACACCGCATAACCAATGATCGCAGTCCGTGCCGTCGACAGGTAGCGCGCTCCCACCATGCCACCCCATGGAATGACCCGGCCTGGCTGCAGAGCCCGAGTCGCGCCGGCCGGTCCGTTGGTGATCCCATCCCGGAAGCCAGCTACCCCAATCCCGAACACGTTCGGCACCGCGCCGCCCGCATTGAGCGTGATCGGCATGGTCGGCGTCGCCGGCTCGGCCGGATCCACCGCCACCGAACGCGGATCGCTGCCGCTCGCGCTGATCGGGCCGCTCACATTCATGCCGCCACCACCAAACAGCGGAGCCCAGCCATGCTTGGGAGCAAAGCCGTTCATGACGATACCCAGCTCGATGATGGAAGCTCCGCGCGTCGCCTGATCCCAGGCCCGGCGGTTCCCCGGCGTGAGGCGCCCCACCACCGAGGTATCACCTTCCACCGCCGTGCCACCACCCGGCTTGATCGTCGGAATGTTGGCAATCATGACGATCTCCGCCGCCCCGAAATTCCGGCCTGTGCCGCGCGGCGTCAGAATGTTCAGGTCGTTGAGCGCCAGCGTATGGTCGCCCTGAAGGTCGCCGCCCTGACGCGTGCAGCCGCAGACACCCGCGGTCGAGCCCAATCCATTGTCGTAGGCCTGACCATTGGGCACGTAGCCGGGACGCATGTTACAGGCCCGCATGAAGTCGAGCATGTTCAGCAGGATCTGCGAACGGTCGGTGGCATCGTACTCCGGATTCCGCGGGTTGTCCTGCGCCGTCCGGGGCGATCCGTTGCTCACAACGGTCGGACGATTGTACTTCTGCTCGAGCGAACGGAAACTGGTGCCCTGCAGCTCGGGATATCCCTCGATCTGCATCGCCGTGATCCGCCGCAGATAGCGGAAGAGCAGGTTGTTGCGGCCCCCGAAGTCATTGAAGAAGGCACCGTGACGGCTCGCGGAGTTCGCTCCCCGCTGGAAATAGAACGGCCGGACCGCCCCGGTGGTCCCCAGCGACGAATTCGTCGCCATCGTCACCTCGAAGGCCCCGATCGACGGCGGCACCGGGCCTGTCCGCCCCACCTGCGCCGCCACTTCCCCGTTCATCGGGAACATGCAGACCCGCGGCAAACCTTCCACGGTCAGTTCCGGTGCCTTGCTCTTGTGTGTCAGGAAGAACTGCGAACGCTCAAGCCTCCGGAAGAGTTCCTCTCCCGGATCCCGGTCGCGCGCATCATCCCGGCGCTTGTTCAGATTCTGCTCGGCCTGAATCGCCTTGAAGTACATCTCCTCGAACGACGCAAAGAGGTGGTCGGACTGATCCAGCGGGACCGGACGGGCATTCTGCATCCGCACCGCGGTGGTGCCACCCAGCGATCCACCCATTTCCGTGATGTATGGCGCAATGTTCCAGATGAGCGACGCCCGGTTCGTCGGCAGCGGCTGCATCGGCCCACCCGGGGGAATGATCGACGGATCGGGCGTATACCGGAAGCCCGGGAAAAACACCGCACAGAGATCGACCTGCGCCGGATGCCCCGGATAGCGCTGCACTTCCCCGGATACCGGCTGGCGCGTCGCATACATCACGTCCTCGGCCGAATTCGTCCGCGGCGTGTCCCATGGCGACGGCAGCGAGGCCGTATTCACATTGATCTTGCAGGTCTCATCGTCCGTCCACCAGGCAATCCGCCCCACAATGGGATTCAGCTCGCTCGGCTGCCCGCCACTCGAAATCGAGCGGAACCGCGTGCCATTCAGAATTCCCATGGTCCCGTCCGCCAGCACGTACACCCAACGCACCGGCATCGCCAGTTCCCCGCGCTGCGGATTCACCCCCGACGGCGTCGGACGATTCCCAATCCCGTTCCCGTAACGGAATCCCTCGGTGTTCTGCGTGAAATCGGTCAACTGTCCGTTGAAACGGTTCGGGTCGGCAATCGGATAGACGAGCCGCTGCCGCTTGCGCGACTGACTGTCTTCGTCCTGATCAGTGCTCAGATCCGACGGCAGGGCCGGACGGTTCAGATCGACAAATTCGTCCGGGCGGTTATCCCAGTTCTGCGGCACGTCGGCCTCCACCCTCTTGAGCAGAAAATCTCCCTGATTCGGCGGGATATTCGACACCATGAATTCTTCCGCCGAGTAGAGCTTGTACAGGCGATTGAATTCCGGGTTGGCCGAAGTGTAGGTCCGCACCCCTCCCGGCTGCGATGTCCAGATCGTATTCGTGCTCCCCGCCCGCAGAGTCGTGGCTTCCCGCAGCTGGGCGACCACGAAGTTGATCGCGGTATCCTTCAGCGTCACCGCCTTCTCGATTTCCACGGTCCCCACCGCGGTCGTCTTCTGCGACTGCGCCATGTTGAAGAAGGAGATCACGAGGACCGTCATGAGGGAAACAATCGCCAGCACGGTGATGATGGCGACGCCGCGCTTGCCGCGTCTTCCGCGGAAGTGTCCGGTCACAAACCGGAGCTTGATCAGTTTCGGGAATTTCATAGGATGCAGTGGGTTTGCATGGGCAGAACTCGGACAGAATTTCCGCCGAGGGTACCGCTCAAGATACCAAATTTGGTTTTACATTGCAAATACATCCTCTGTCGAGACTTTTTTTCCGACTCCGGACTCTGCCAGGAAAAGTTCTTGCCGAAAATCGCTGTACCTCCTATGTAAATACACAAAATCCGAAAACCAACGCGCCCGCCATGAAGATTCCCGCCCGCTCCCGGTCCCTCCGGGGTTTCACCCTCGCCGAGGTCATGGTGGCCCTCGCCATCGTCTCGACAGTGATGATCGGCCTCCTCGGCATGATTCCCATGGCCGTCCGCTCCATCCGCGAATCCGCCAACCTCGCCATTCAGGGCCGCATCGCTCAGGAAATGCTCAGCAATATCCAGATGGCCAACTGGGGCGATATCGACAAGAATTTCCGCGGCCAGACCTTTTCGTTCGATCAGGACGGTCTACCGTTCATGAACCGCCCGGAACAGGGTGGCAAACCCACCTACGAAGCCCGCATCATCCTTCCCCAGGAAACAGTCCGCGTCGGCACCCTCAATTACTCGGCCGACAACATCCGCCGCGTTCTCATCGAAGTGGAGTTCACTCCCGGAGGAGTCAAGGTGGAGCGGCTCCGCGACCGCAACACCCGGCGCTTCAACATGTACGTCGCCAATCAGAGCAAAATCCGGCCGAACGGCTGACAACCCCACTCGCCCGCCCTGCTGCCACCGCTGAGTTTTTTCCTATGAAACCTTTCCCGCTCTCCGGCCCCCGGAACCGCTCCCATGGCTTCAGCCTCATGGAACTGATGGTCTCCACGGCCGTCCTCTCGCTGCTCCTCGTCATGGTCTTCCAGATGCTGAACGGCATGCAGCTCTCATGGAAGCGCACCAAGCAGGTCGTCGGCGAATTCAAGGAGGCCCGCCAGGCCTTCGAGGATATCACCAGACGCGTCGGTCAGTCCACGCTGAATGCCTACATGAGCTACCGCTATGACACCGCCACCGTTCAGGGCGTCCAACTGCGCGTCGGCCGCGAAATCATTCCCCAGTCGGAGCTCCATTTCGTCTGCGGACCGGTCTCGAACCTCGGCATCAATCAGAAGAATTCCCGCCAGGTCGGACAGCGCTACACCCATGCGGTCTTCTTCCAGGCTCCCTTTGGCTTCTGCATCGACCCCGACAGCCAGCGCCAGACCAGCTTGCGTTTCGGACGCTTCAACAACTCCATGAATGCATGGGGCTACTTCATCGAATTCAACACGGACGAACTCGACCGCCCGCGCCTCCTCACGGATCTACCCAACGCGCCCAGCCCCCGCCCGCGCTACCGCCTCATGGAATTCCGTCAGCCCACGGAATACTTCCAGGCCTATAAACTCAATCTGCGCGACATGGCCTCGAATTCCTCCCGCCCGCAGCTCTACCGCTGGTTCACCGAGGGCCTCTACTCGGTCAACTCGGAATGGAATACCCAGATTCAGCCTTCCGGAACCCAGGGCTTTTTCCGCACCACCCGCGTCGTCGCCGACAACATCATCGCCATGATCCTCCGCCCACGGGCGGCCGACCAGATCGAAGGCGTCGCGGGTGCCAGCGCTGCGCCCATCGCCCCTGACTTCCATTACGATACCCGCCGCTTCCAATGGGAAGGTGGCGTCCGTGGACAGCGGTCGCGCCATATCCTCCCCCCGATTCTCGACATCACCTTCGTGGCCGTGGACGAAAACTCCTTCATCCAGTTCGCCGCCCGCGAGAAGATCCGCAGCGCCGAAGACGATCCGGTCCTCGTAAACGAAAGCTACTTCCGCGAAAGCCAGCAGTTCAACAAGGACCTCCAGAACCTTGAACAGGATCTGCTGCGCCGGAAACTCGACTACCGCGTCTTCACGACCTCAATCCGGCTCCGCGAATCGCGCTGGCAGGAAAATAACCTGAACTGATCGCCCCAGCCCAGTCCGCCACCCCCGCTTCCCATGAAAGCTCCCGCGCGCGCCCGGACACCCCACGGCTTCACTCTCGTCGAAGTCCTCGTGGTCCTCGCTCTCATCAGCATGCTCATGTTCTTCACGGTCCCGGGCCTCCGAGACGTCATGAAGGGCTCCAAACTGACCCAGACTTCGGACCAGATCCTCCAGGATCTCTCCATTGCCAGGCAAACCGCGATCAAGGATAATACCGCCGTCGAAGTCCGCTTCTACCAGTTCCCGGATCCCGATGGCGTCTCCGGACAGAATGGAGAACCCATGACCTTCGGAGCTTACCAGATCTTCAAACTGAAACAGGACGCGGAACGCCCCACTCAGTACTCGGCCCCACGGATCCCGATCGCCATCCTTCCCCAGATCCGCCGCATCCCCCAGGGCACCGCTCTCGTCGACAGCCCCA
>JBIICE010000224.1:0-6398 GCA_044239025.1 Verrucomicrobiales bacterium | reverse complement strand
CTGCGCGGCAGGATCCGTTCCCGCTTCGCGCTGGACTCGTTCCGCCAGACCCTCCGACCACGCACGCGCCTGCGGACTGTTCATGAGCAGGAGGGCCTGCGGAGCCACGGTGGTCACGGGACGCTGACCCTGGCTGACCAGTGGTTCCGGCTGATCAAAGGCCACCATGCTGCCCATCAGTTCACTGCGCTTCACTGTGAAGTAGATGCTGCGGCGTCGCGAATTCTCATCCTTCGTGCCCGCACCGTACATCGCGGGATCGAGCCGACCCGAAATGGCGAGCAGGGAATCGCGCAGCGCTTCCGCTTCCAGCCGCCGCGGCACAAAGCGCACAAAGAGGGCATTGTCGGGGTCTGCCGACTCCCGGGCCGACTCCCGGGCCGAAGACTGACGCCAGGCGGCACTGGTCATGATGAGGCGGTGCATCGGCTTGAGCTTCCAGTCGTGGCCGATGAATTGCCGCGCCAGCCAGTCGAGCAGTTCCGGGTGGCTGGGCAGACTGCCCGTGCGGCCGAAATCGTTCGGCGAGGCGGCGATGCCGCGCCCGAAATGGTGCTGCCAGAGGCGATTGACGGCCACGCGGGCCGTGATGGCACCCGCTCCCTGGTCAAGGTCGAGGATCCACGACGCGAGGGCGCTGCGGCGGTTGGCAAAGCGTGCGCCCTGCGGCGGGGAACGAAACCAGCGGGCCGGTTCCGTGCCTTCGCGCGTGAGCACCTGCAGGAAGCCGAGACTCGCCACCCCGTCCTTCAGTTCCGTATTCCCCCGCTTCAGGTAATGGGTCTCATTGAAGAAATCGGCCCCCTGCGAATGCATGCGCAGCGGAGGAAATCCTTCCCCACAGACAAGGACGCGGCTTGTCTGGCGGGGTTTGGCGGCACGGTGGGCCGCGAGCTTCGCGGACAGTTCCCCAAGCACCGTGTCGCGTCCCTGCCACCATCCGAAAATCCGATCCTTCTCTGCATCGCGCAACGCCGACCGCTGCTCGGCCTTGCGGGCCCTTGCGAGCAGATCCGCGAGGTCCGCTGGGAGGGAATCGCCCTGCGGTCCGGCATCCGGCTGGTTCGTCACGGCAAGACGCGGCCGCCCGATATTGTGCTGACCATTGACCCTGAATTCCAGAACGACGCGCAGCGCGGCGGGACCGTCCGGCAGGGGCTCCGCCAGCGTGAAGACCGCCGCGTGATTCTTCCCGAACTGTGGATCGACGGCCCAGCCGCTCTTCGGATCTTCGTCAAGGCTCGCCGCCACGCTGAGCCCAGCGTTGTTCTGTTCGAAATCGGCGACGGCGCGCGCGATCTTCAATTCCCGTTCCGGGGCGTCGCCCGATTTCGCAAAGAGCTGAATCCGGCTCAGGGCGATGTTCCCGTTCGGCGCCCGGCCCGGGCCGCCGCCCACCATCGAGGGATCCGCGAGCGCTTCCAGCCGGACGGCCGTCACCGGACCGCTGACCTTGCCTCCGGAGAAAACATAGCGGTCTTCCCCGCCATTGCTGCCCCCGGCGAGATACGATCCATCGGGCTGCCGCGCAAAGCTGGCTCCGGCATCGGATTTCACTTCCGCGAACTCCGTGACTTGCCATGGCGATTGACCCGCTCCGGGAGCACCCGCCGCCAGCCAGTCGGAGAACGCCGGCCGCAGCGCCTTGCCCCGCCCGGCGATGGCTGCTTCCAGTTGCTTTGCTTCCGCTTCCCAGCCAGCCCGGGCCGCGGCCGCCTTCCCGGGCTCGGTCTCCAGATCAATGACGCTGCGCGTGGTCGTCGTGAAGGCCGTGAGCATCTGATAGTAGTCACGCACCGGAATGGGATCGTACTTGTGATCATGGCAGCGCGCACAGCCGACGGTCAGTCCCAGAAAGGCCGATGACGTCGTGCTCAGCATGTCGTCCATGGCATCGTAGCGCGTCCGTTCGACTTCATTGGCCGTGATCTGCGTGGGAAAAACCCCGCTGCCCAGAAAACCCGTCGCCATGAGCGCCGAGGGATTGTCCGGATCGGTTTCGTCGCCCGCGAGTTGCCAGCTCACGAACTTCGTCCATGGCATGTCGTCATTGAAGGCCCGGATCACCCAGTCGCGGTAATGCCACGCGCCTTCCCGGTCGTAATCGTGCTCGAATCCGCTGCTTTCCGCAAAGCGCGCCACATCGAGCCAGTGCCTCGCCCAGCGTTCCCCATAGGCCGGGGAGGCGAGCAGTTTGTCAATGACGCCAGTCCATGCCTGCTCGGAAGGATCGGCCACAAAGGCAGCGATTTCCTCGGGCGAGGGCGGCAGCCCGGTCAGGGTGAGGTGCGCCCGGCGCAGCAGCACGGCGGGATCGGCCGCGGAAGCCAGCGTCAGATTCTTCGTCGCCGCCTTCTCGCTCAGAAACGCATCCACCGGATGCCCGGGCCGAGGGGGCTGCCCGGCTGCCAGCGGCTGAAAGGCCCACCATTGACGGTCGTCGGCACTCACCTTCGCCTTGTCGCGGGCGGGCTTGCGTCCGGCAATCAGTGGAGCCTCGTACGGGGCTCCGTCGGCAATCCATTTCTCAAGGGCTGCCACCTTTTCCGGCGCAAGGGCCGGACCGGTTCCGGGCATGTGAGGTTCTTCCTCGCGCCGCACGAGCCGCAGCAGCCGGCTGCCCGCAGGATCAAAGGGAACGACCGCGCTTCCCTCGGCTCCACCACGCAGCAGATCGTCGCGTGTCGCCAGATCGAAGTCGCCCTTGGTCTTCTCGCCGCCGTGGCATTTCACGCAATGCTCATTCAGAATGGCGCGCACGTCCGACTGAAACAACCTGAGCCCGCGTTCCATTCTCACGGCGTGATCAGCCGGCAGCGGAGCCTCCGCAAAAACCGGAACGGTGAGCATCATCAGCAGGGAGAATCGTTTCATGAGCGGACGGAGAATCAGAATTGGCAGAGAAAGCGGCGGATTTCGAGGCATGGCCCGCAGATGCGTGGCGTTTCCTGAACGGTGTGGCGAAAAATAATCGTGTCTTTCCACGACACGACGGCATGATGATGGCTATCCTTTCAGCCGTCACCATGAGATTCCGCCCCCTTTTACTCCGCTGCGCCGCCGGTTCCGCGGTCGCTCTGCTCGCCGCCAGCGCCCCAGCCCAGGTCGTCATCACTGAATTCATGGCCGACAATTCCTCGGTCAGGTCGGATGAAGATGGCGATTTCAGCGACTGGATCGAACTGCACAATCCCGGCACGGAATCGGTCAATCTCGATGGCTGGGCGCTCACGGATCTGGCGACGGCTCCGACGCGCTGGACGTTCCCGGCGGTCACCATCGCACCGAGGGCCTACCTCGTAGTCTGGGCCTCGAACAAGAACCGCCGCACGCCAGGCCAGCAGCTGCACACGAATTTCCGGCTCGACGCCACCGGCGAATACCTCGCCCTCGTCCGTCCCGACGGATCGCGTGCCACGGAATTCGCTCCTTCCTATCCTCCGCAGGTATCCGATCTCGCCTATGGATTCGCGGCCCAGGTGACGACGGTGAAACCGCTCACGCAGGGAGCCGCCGGACGCGTGCTCGTGCCGCGCGACGGTTCGCTGGGATCGGCGTGGCGGGCCCGGGAATTCGATGATTCCTCATGGAAGGCGGCAACGAACGGGATCGGCTATGAGACGGGAACCAGTGAATTCGGCGACGGCTGGACTGGCGATGTGCTGGGGGACGGTCCGGGGGCATTCTACCGCCTCGAGGAAACGGGAACGCCGGGCACGCCCGCGCTCAGCACGGGCACGGCAGGCGTTGCTGGTCTCTACCTGAATGGCGCGGTGATCAATTCCCCATCGCTGCTCGCACCCATCCACGGAGGCTTTGAGGCGGACAATGTGGGCACAAGGTTCGACGGCACCAATGACAAGGTCGATGTCCCGTGGGCCGCGGCTCACAATGCGCCGTCGTTTTCGTTTTCGTTCTGGATGCGATGGAATGGAGCCAATCCCACCGTGCACAAAGCTCCGCTCACGAGCCGGGAAAGCACGATTGTCCGGGGATACGTGGCCTATGTTCTGCCCACCACGCAGCAACTGTCGTTCTGGACGGGCACGGGATCGGCATGGGACGCCCTCGATGCTCCTGCAGGCACGGGCACGATTGCCGCGAACCAATGGTACCATGTCGCCGGAACCTTCGATGCCGCCACCCTTCAGAAAACGCTCTATCTGAATGGCGCGAAGGTCGCCGAACGCACTGTCGCTGCGTACGCGGCCAATAGCCAGTTTCCGCTCCGAATCGGTGGCGGTGCCTCGGAAGGAGCCGGACAGTTCTGGTTCCCGGGCGACATCGATGAGGTCGCGGTCTTCGACCGGCCGCTCACTGGCCAGGAAGTAGCCACACAATTCACGTCGGCCACCACGGGAACCGCGGGCACGGAGGCGGCTGCCGCCATCGCCACCCAGTCGCCTCAGGGATGGTGGCGTCTCAAGGACAGCACCAATCCGGTCAGCATCACGGTCGCCAATGCCGGATCAGCCGGCCCGGAGGCCAGCGGCACCATGATCGGTGCCATCACCGGCGGCGGCAGCGGGCCGCGCCCGCCCTCGGAGGCCGGCATGCCAGCCGACAACAAGGCCCCGCGCTTCGCCGGTGGCTACATCGAAACGCCCTACCATGCATCCCTCAACCCCAGCGTCTTCACAGTCGAATGCTGGGCCCGGGCCACGGGCGGAGCGGGCACGTTCCGCGCGGTGGTTTCAGGACGGAACGACCAGAATGGCCAGACCTACGGATACATCTTCTACGCCGCCAGCAACAACACATGGCAGTTCTGGACCGGCTCGGGAGCCAGCGGCACATGGGACCCCATCACCGGCCCCTCCATCGCTCTCAACCAATGGGTCCATCTCGTCGGAACCTACGACGGCACCGTGAAGCGCTTCTACGTGAATGGCACCCAGGTCGGCATCGGCACCCTCCCCGCCTTCAATCCCAATACGGTCCGCGGACTCCGCATCGGCGCCGGTCAGAACGAAACCACACCCAATTTCTTCTTCCAGGGCGACATCGATGAGGTCGCTGTCCATCCACGTCCCCTCTCGGCCTCGGAAGTCGCGGGTCGCTACCAGCTCGGCAAAAATAATGCACAGCCACCTCCGCTCAACGATTTCGCCGGCCTCATCGGCACGGGACTCGCCGCCGACATGCACAATGTCAATGCCTCGGCCTTCTTCCGCCTCCCCTTCCAGGTCGATAATCCCGCCGCCCTCGACGCCCTTACCCTGCGCATGAAATACGACGACGGCTTCGTCGCATGGCTCAATGGCGTCCCCGTCGCCCTCGGCAATGCCCCAGGCAACGAACCCGCATGGAATGCCTCCGCCACGGAGCGCAGCTCGAACAGCGAAGCCGTCCAGTTCGAATCGTTCAGCCTCACGGACCATCTCGCGGCTCTCAAGCCGGGCACGAATGTCCTCGCCATCCATGGCCTCAATCTCAGCGCGGCCAATCCCGACTTCCTCCAACTCGCTGAACTTGAATCAAAGGACGTGGGCGACTACGCCTCGGCGGCTTCCTACCTGACGATTCCCACCCCGGGCAATCCCAATGCCTCGGGTTCCACCACGCCGGGTCCCGCCATCTCGCTCGATCAGTTCTCCCCTGCCCTGCCCACCACCGCGAGCGACATCACGGTCACCTGCCGCGTCCTCCCGGTCTTCAGCCCCGTAGCCGCCGTCACCATGAAATGGCGGGTCGCCTACGCTGCGGAACAGACCATGTCCATGACCGATGACGGCTCGGGTGGCGACGTTGTGGCGGGCGACGGCATCTACACGGCGGTGATCCCGAAAACTGCCTACACCCAGGGCCAGATGGTCCGGTGGTTCTTCCAGGCCACCGATGCCGCGGCGAACGCCACGCGCTGGCCAATCTTCAATGTGCCTGACAATTCGCCGCAGTACCTCGGCACCATGATTGCCGCGACGGGTTTCACCACCACGATGCCGGTCTGGTACTGGTTCGCTCAGAATACCGCGGCGGCTTCCACCCGGGCCGGAACCTACGGCGCGGTCTTCTTCAATGGAAAGCTCTACGACAATGTCTTCATCCGCCAGCGCGGCGGCTTTACCTCGACGGGTTCCCGGAAGTTCGACTTCAATACGGGCCACCATTGCTTCATCAACGATACCGTCGGCCGCGTCGAGGAGGCCAACCTCAATGGCACCTCGCTCGGTGGAGCCGAAACCATCACCCGCCCAGCAGTCGCCTTCGAACTCCTCCGGCGCTCGGGCCACCCGGCCTGCGCCGCCTTCCCGGTCCTCATGCGCGTCAATGGCGTCGCCGATTCAGCCGGCGGTCGCGGTGGCGTCGCCTATTACGTGGAACAAGTCGATGAACGCATGCTGGAACGAAATGGCCTCGACCCGGACGGTGCCCTCTACAAGCTCGACCAGCGCTCG
>JBIICE010000223.1:0-6399 GCA_044239025.1 Verrucomicrobiales bacterium | reverse complement strand
GGGATACTCGGCGGGCTCGGGATAGTCGCGCGGAATCCTGCTGACCACCGTGACGCCGTCACGCGCCAGAAGGCTCAGTGATTCCCCGGCGCTGCTCAGCGCGAAGCTGGCGTGGGGCACCTCAAAAGGCGCTGCCTTTCCGGCCCCGTTCGAGGCCCAGATCACCGCATGACCACCCGCCGGAATGCCGTAATCCGGGATCTCCCACTTGCGGGGATTGGCAGGGTTGTCGCTCAGATGATAGCCTCGCAGATTCACATCGAACGGATTCGGATTGTGCAGCTCGATCCAATCGTGCCGCCGCCCCTCGGCGTCTTCGATCCCGCCGGCATTCCCCGCGAGAAACTCGGAAAGCTGCACGGGTTGCTCGGTTTCATCAACGCCCACCGTGACTCTGCGGATCGTCTGCCCGGCCCCGTTGACCGCTGTCAGCGTGTAGGTAGTCCGCAGCGCCGGAGCAATTTCCACGGATCCTTCCGCAGCCTGCTGAACTCCCAGTCCAGGCGCAATGCTCAGACTGGTGAAACCGGACGCCTTCCAGACCAGACGGGTCGAAGCCGGCAGCCCGGGCCTGCCTGTCGCCGTGATGTTGCCGTCGGCGGCACTGAAAAAGGTGATCTCCGGCGCGGGTGCCTCGAAGACTTCAATCTCGGCCACGTCCGGACAATTCGTGGTCAATCCATCATTCGTGATCCTCACGTAGCGCCCGCGGAAGATTCCGCCGGCATCAAGGCCAGCCGAGAGAATGTCCACGCCACCCTGCGGATTGTTCTCGCCCCCCGGACGGATCACATGCTTCCACCGCTCCACCCCGGGAACCCCGCCGCCATCGCTGTAGACACTCATCCGCACCTTCGAAAGCCGGTTCGGATTCGCATTGATCTGACTGTACAGATGAATCTGCTCCAATGGATACTCGCGCCCGAGATCAATCTGATAGTAAAACCCGATGACCCCCGCGGACGTCGGATGCGTGTAGGTCGCCGCATCCCCGTCAGTCACCAGCGAGGGCGATCCGGTCGTCGGTCCGCTCGCCACCACTGGACGTCCCTGCGCCAGATTCACATCGTCCGCCCGCAGCACCGCAGCCATGGCCGTCAGCAGCAGCAGAACCCCGGGAATTCTACTCGTTGTCATCATGCCCCATCCTGCCACGGCCCGGGGAACGGTGACCAGCATTCTCTCGTGTTTTCACCGGCCACGATGCGGCATTGCAAAGCCAGCGCGGAAATCCGATCTCGTCCGCATGCTTCCCGATGCCGTTCACGAACTCATCCGCATGGCCCTCGCCGAGGACATCGGCCAGGGTGATGTCACCGCCGCCTGCTTCGTGCCCGCGGACCGCCGCGCGAAGGCCGTGATCGCTTCCCGCGAAAGCGGCATGCTCGCGGGAACGGAAACCGCCGCGGCCGTCTTCGCCGCCCTCGACCCCGATGTCCTCGTGACCATCCACGCGGCCGACGGCACCCGCATGTCCCCGGGCACAAGGGTCATCTCCCTCGAGGGTCCGGCCCGCAGCATTCTCACGGGCGAACGCACGGCACTCAATTTCCTCCAGCGTCTCAGCGGCATTGCCACCCAGACCCGCCGCTGCGCCGATGCCCTCGCAGGCACCGCCACCCGCATGCTCGACACGCGTAAAACCACGCCCGGCTGGCGCTGGCTCGAGAAATCCGCGGTCCGCGCCGGCGGCGGCACCAATCACCGCAGCGGCCTCTACGACATGGTCATGGTCAAGGACAATCACCTCATGGCAGCCGGTGACACCGCGGAACTCCAGGCGGGCATTGACCGCGTCCATGCCCTCCACCCGGGCATGAAGATCGAAATCGAGGCGGACACGCCACTGCAGGTGGAACGCTTCCTCACCCTCCAGGGCGTCGATTTCATCCTGCTCGACAACATGTCCCTCGAGGACATGACCCGCTGTGTCGCCATGGCCAGAGGTTCCGGAGTCCAGCTGGAAGCCAGCGGCGGCATCACCATGGAACGCCTCCCCGCCATCGCGGCCACCGGTGTCGATTTCATCAGCAGTGGTGCCCTCACCCATTCCGTCCGCGCTCTCGACCTCGGCCTCGACTTCCTTGCGGAATGATCCCGGCAACCTCGGCCATCGATCAGCCCAGGCTCGCCCGCGCATGGCAGGACGTCTGGCCGGAAGCGGAAGTGCTCTGCCTTGCCGCCACAGCTTCCACCAATGACGATGCCCGCGCCCTCGGGCTCCGCGGAGCCCCTCATGGCAGTCTCGTGATCGCCGATTCCCAGTCAGCCGGACGCGGCCGCCGCGGGGCTTCCTGGATCGCTCCTCCCGGCCACTGCCTGCTCGCCTCTTTCCTGCTTCGTCCGCAGCTTCCCCCGGAAGCATGGCCGCGCCTGACCCACGCCGCTGCCCTCGCGGTCTGCTCGGCACTCGATGCCATCCCGGACCTCCCGATGGCTCTCATCAAGTGGCCCAACGATGTCTACCTCAACGACCGCAAGGTCTGCGGCATCCTCGTGGAATCTGTCATCGATTCCCGCGGCGGCTTCGCCGTCGCCGGCATCGGGGTCAATCTGAACATCCAGCACGACAGCTTCCCCGAGGACCTCCGCCCCATCGCCACTTCCGTGCTCATGGAGAATCACGGGCAAGGCACGGACCGCACGGACTTTGCCATCACGCTCGCCCGCGCCCTCAAATCTGCCCTCGCCCGCGCCGAAACCGATTTCCCGGGCCTCGTGACCGACTGCGCCGCGCGCAGCTGGCTCACCGGAAAAACGCTCTGCGTCTCCGTGCCTCATGGCGACCTCACTGGCGCATGGGCTGGCCTCGGTCCTTCTGGAGAACTCCTCCTCGCCCAGCCCGGCGGCACCGTCACCGCCATCACCAGCGCCGACCGGGTCCGACCGGTCATCTGATGCCCTCCGGCGGCCACCGTCACGGAAAGTTTTCTCGATCGCCGGAAAACGCTTGCATGCCCCTCCGAAAGTGCTTCTCTCCGCGCACCGAAAGCGGCCCCCCGCGATTCGGTTAAAGTCCACCCGGACATGCTCGGATGGCGGAATTGGTAGACGCGTACGTTTGAGGGGCGTATGGGTAACCGTGAGGGTTCGAGTCCCTCTCCGAGCACCACTTCCCTCCTGATTTTTCAGTCAGGAGCAGCCCCGGAGAAAATCTCCGCAGGAAACACGCCGGGGACACGCCGTAAGCCGCAGCATCCTGCGCGGACCACTCAGCCGCCGGCACATTTTCCCAACGGTTCGGCCGCCGCGTCACCCCAGCAGATTGCGGTCGAGTGTCCGGTAGCCAATGGCCTCAAGGACATGATCGGCGACGATGTCCCGGCAACCCGCCAGATCGGCAATGGTCCGGCACACCTTAAGAATCCGGTCGTGCGCCCGCGCGCTCAGATTCATCTGCGTGACGGCCTGCTCGAGCAGCACCGTCGATTCCGCATCGATCCGGCAATGCTCCCGGAGCAGCCGCGGACTGAGCGCGGCATTGCAGGAAATCCCCGTCCCCCGGTAGCGCAGCTGCTGAATCCCCCGCGCGGCCTCCACCCGCGCCCGCACGACCGCCGACGATTCCCCGGACACCCCATCCGTGAGCTGACCGAATGGCACCAGCGGGACTTCCACATGGAGATCAATCCGGTCGAGCAAGGGCCCACTGATGCGCTGCCGGTACCGCTGCACCTGCACCGGACTGCAGCGGCATTCCCGCTTCAGATCGCCCAGAAACCCGCAGGGACAGGGATTCATCGCCGCCACCAGCATGAAGCGCGCCGGAAAGGTGAAACTCCCCGCAGCCCGGGAAATCGTCACTTTCCCATCCTCGAGAGGCTGCCTCATCACTTCGAGCGTCGAACGGCTGAACTCCGGCAGTTCGTCAAGAAACAACACGCCATGATTGGCCAGCGAGACCTCGCCGGGCGTCGGATGCGTCGACCCGCCGAGGAGGCCCGCATCGGAAATCGTGTGGTGCGGTGCCCGGAAGGGCCGCTGCGTCAGGAAGCGCTGCTTTGCTCCCAGCACGCCGCAGATGCTGTGGATCTTCGTGGTCTCAATGGCCTCGTCCTCGTTCATCGCCGGGAGAATCGTGGACAGGCGCCGCGCCAGCATGGATTTCCCCGTCCCCGGCGGCCCGGCCATCAGCAGGTTGTGCCCGCCCGCGGCCGCAATCTCCAGCGCCCGCTTCACATTCTCCTGCCCCTTCACATCGGCCAGATCGACGTCCCACGTCTGCTCCGCAGCATAATCCGCAAGGGTGCGCCGCGGCAATGGCAGCAGCACGTCGCGCCCGGTGACATGCTCGAAAGCCTCCCGCAGCGTCCGTACCCCAATCACCCGGATGCCCTCCACAATCCCGGCTTCCTCCGCATTCTCCCACGGCACCAGCAGCTCCTCCCGGCCACACGCCCGCGCACACAGCGCAATGGACAGAATCCCCTTCACCGGACGCACCGCCCCATTCAGGGCCAGCTCCCCCACCAGACAGAACCGGTCGAGATCCGACGCCTCGGCATAGTCCACCCGGTTCGCAATCATCCCCACGGCAATCGGCAGATCAAAGCTCGGACCTTCCTTGCGCACATCGGCCGGAGCAAGGTTCACCGTGGTCCGGCATCCCTTGGCCCCGGGATACCCGGAATTCGTCACCGCTGTCCATACCCGGTCCCGGCTCTCCCGCACGGCCGCATCAGGCAACCCCACAATCACCGTCGAACCAGTCACTTCCCCGCTCTGCGCCTCGTTCACCTCAATCTCCACCTCAAGCGCATCAACCCCATGCACCGCCGCAGAAAAAACTCGGGACAATTCTCCAGACATATAAGTCGTACCAAAGATGCGGTTTCTCCAATAGCAAGCGCGCCTGCCGGATTTTCCCCGCTGGTGGAAAGGCCCGGTCGCACCCACCGATTCCCACCATCTTGTCATGACCGACGATCTCCGCATTTCCACCCACAGGGGACCTGCCATCCTCCCGCTCCTCGACGACGCCGCCCGTCTGCGGCTGTCGGTCTTCCGTGCATGGCCCTACCTCTACGAAGGAAGCCCGGAGGATGAGAAGGAATACCTCACGACCTACGCGTCCGCCCCGGATGCTTTCCTCGTCGCCGCTCTCGCCCGCGGACAGGTCGTCGGCATCAGTACCGGAATCCCCCTCGGCCGCGAACCGGAATCAATCCAGCAGGTCTTCCGCTCGGCCCAGATCGACCCGGCCTCGGTTTTCTACTTTGGCGAATCCGTCCTTGACCCCGCATGGCGCGGCCGCGGCCTCGGGGTGCGCTTCTTCGAGGAACGCGAACGCTACGCCCGTTCTCTCCCGGGCATCACCACCGCGGCCTTCTGCGCGGTTGACCGCGCTCCGGAGGATCCGCGACGCCCGGCTGACTACACTCCCCTCGAACCGTTCTGGCAACGTCGCGGGTTCCAGCGCACGTGCCTGCAGACGCACTTCACATGGAAGGAAGCCGGCGAAGCTTCGCCCTCCCCCAAGTCCCTCACCTTCTGGACCAAATCCCTCGCCCCGCTCCCATGAAGGCCGCGCTCTGCCGCTACCCCATTGATTGCCTGACGTCCTTCGAGGCATGGCAGCAGAAACTGGCGGCCCTCACCGCGCAGGCGGCCGGTGCCGGAGCCGAACTCCTCGTTTTCCCGGAATACGCCGCCATGGAACTCACGGCCTTCCAGCCAGAACGGGTCCGCGCCAGTCTCCACGAAAGCATCGCCGCCCTCCAGCCACTCCGCGACGCCTTTCTCGCCCACCACCGCAGCCTCGCCATCAGCCACGGCGTCACCATCCTCGCCGGATCATTCCCATGGCTCGGAAACGACGGGCACTACCGCAACCGTGCCTGGCTCTGCACCCCGGACGGCCAGTCCCACCACCAGGACAAGATCCAGATGACCCGGTTCGAACGCGAACTCTGGTCGATCCGCGGCGGCCGCGAACTCCGCACCTTCGACATCCCGGGTGCCCGCGTCGGCATCCTGATCTGCTACGATTCCGAATTTCCCCTCCTCGCCCGCCGACTCTGCGAAGCCGGTGCCACCATCCTCCTCGTGCCCAGCTGCACGGACACGGAAGCAGGCTACCACCGCGTCATGCTCAGCTGCCGCGCCCGCGCCCTCGAACAGCAATGCTTCGTTCTGCAGTCGCCTACCGCCGGATCCGCCCCATGGTCCCCGGCCCTCGACACCAATACCGGCCAGGCTGCCGCTTTCGGCCCCGTCGATGCCGGATTCCCACCCGATGGCATCCTTGCCATGGGTTCGCCGGCGTCGCCCGGCCCATGGCTCTTCGCCGACCTCCCCCTGCCCCGCATCAGCACGGTGCGCCGCCGTGGCCAGGTCACGAATTACAACGACTGGCCAGCCCACGAATCCATTCTCTGCAGGCCTCCGGAATCAGAGCGG
>JBIICE010000222.1:0-6411 GCA_044239025.1 Verrucomicrobiales bacterium | reverse complement strand
CCGCTACGCCCGGCTTGAAATCGAATACCTCCGCGAAGCGCCCCGCCCGCAGCTCGAGGAACGCATGCTGCACGCCTCGGATGGCTGCCTCCGCATTGCCATGGACGAACGCGGCCGCGCCTTCACCTCCGATGCCCTCGTCCAGACCGTGAACCGCTGGGAACTCGACGGCACCAAGCGCGTCGCTCTGCTCATCGGGGGAGCCGATGGCCACAGCCCGGAACTGCGCAGCTGCTGCCGCGAAATCTGGGCGCTCAGTCCACTGACGCTGCAGCACGAACTCGCTCTCGTGGTCCTCCTCGAACAGATCTACCGCGTCTACACCATCAAGCGCGGCGAACCCTACCACCGCTGAACTGCCATGAATCCATGCCGCTCTCTGCTTCGCCTGCTCCTGCCAGCCACCGCGGCCCTCGCGCCTCTGGCGTGCCCAGCCGCCAAACTCACGGTCATCGGTGACAGCCTCACCAAGGAATACCGCATTCTCTTCCCGGGTGTCAACCTTCCGCCCCTCGTCCAGATCCCCGGACTCGACCCCACCAACCCCAATGCACGCAACTGGGCGGAAATTCTCGACGAACGCCGCCATGCCCATTTCGACAGCGGCACTCTGCGGGCCTCGGTCTTCAATCCATGGACCGACCTCCGCCTTCTCGGCCACGAATGCAACTGGTCGGTCCCGGGGGCCACGGCCCGCGCCATCAGCCTCATGCTCACCAATCCGGATTCCGCAGAACTCACCGCCGACCCCGACTTCACCACCATCACCAATCTCGCCCCGGACTGGAAACTCACGCCGCAGCGCTTCACGACCCAGCTCCAGTCGGTTCCCGCCGGAGCGGTCATCTGGGCCGGCGGCAACGATCTGCGCTTCGGTAACACCGACCCCGCCGCTTCCTTTGCTGGCAAGGCCATCAGCTACGAAACCATCTATCTCGGCGATGGCTCCGGTGCGGGAAATCCCCAGCCGCTCATGGATTCCATGGCCGCCAGCATCCGCACCACCGCCCTCCTCGTCCGCGCTGCCAATCCCGGACTGCCCATCGCCATCTGCGCAGTCCCGCACGTCGGCTGCACCCCGGAAGTCCGACAGCTCTGGCCTACCGACCCCGTGCGCACCGGACGCATCACCTCCGCTCTCGCTGCCCTCAACGCATCGCTCAGGACATGGACGGAATCCACCCTCGGAGGCGTCTGGGTCGATACCTTTTCGCTCACCACTCAGCTCATCTCCAACACCATGCACATCGGCGGGGTCTCTTTCCTCAATGAAGCGGATACCGTCACCGCCCCGGAACCCGCCTCGGCCCACAACCGCTACCTTTTCTCACACGACGGCTTCCATCCCATCACCCCGCTCCATGCCGTCGTCGCCCGCTCGGTCCAAACGGCCTTCGCCACCCGCTTCCCGGCCACCTACGCCAGTTCCCCTCCCATCACCGACCGCGAAATCATCACCACTATCCTCGGGCTGCCACTGAGCATGGGATACGATGACTTCATGACCCAATCCGCCGTTCCCCCGACCCTGCGCCACCCCACCGAGGATCCGGACCGCGATGGACTCCCGAACCTCATGGAATTCTGCCTCGCCAATCAGCACCCCATGCGCCCAGACGGAAATCAAGGGACCGTGCCCTCCAGCAATCCAGGCGCGGCCACACTCCGCTGGATGCCCCGATTCCCTTCCAATGTCTATGCCTCTCTCACCGCCCAGATGTCCTCCAACCTGGTCACATGGTCGGATGTCCCCGCCAACTCCCTGACCTCCCTCCCCGACGGATCCTCCACCGCATCGGTTCCTCTCTCCGCGGCACCCGTCTTCCTCCGCCTGAAGGCCACCGTCACCCCGTGACGGATCCGCAAAATGCGGATAGCGCTCACAGACAGCGCGGGAATGGCCAAAAATCCGGCGGCCGGCGCTTTCCTCCAACCGGAGGGTTGACCCCTTCACACCGACCACTCCCGCATGACTGACCTGATGGGGAAATGGTGGTGGCTCGAGACGGATTCGAACCGCCGACACGAGGATTTTCAATCCTCTGCTCTACCGACTGAGCTATCGAGCCAAGGTGGGAACCGGAGGAACGTTTCACGATTCGCGCCGGGAGCGGGTTGATACCGAAACTACCGCGGGCGGCAAGCGGTTTTTTGCATCCCGAAAAAACAGAGGTGGCGCAGCGGGTGGGCGACGCGTATCTGGTGAGATTGGCGCGCGGACGATCCGCGGCCACAGTCACTGCATGAAATGGTCTTTCCGACTCGGGCGCTTTCTGGGGATTGATGTGTTCCTGCACATCACGTTCCTCCTCTTTGTGGGGCTGGTGTGGTACCTCACGAGGGCTTCAGGTCTCGGAACCGTCGGGTTCATGCTGGCCATGTTCACCTGCGTCGTGCTGCACGAATACGGCCACGCGCTCACCGCGCGACGCTACGGCATCGCCACGCGCGACATCACCCTGCTGCCCATGGGCGGTCTCGCGCGGCTCGAAAGAATGCCCTCGGAACCATGGCAGGAACTGCTGGTGGCCGTAGCCGGCCCAGCCGTGAACATCGTCATCGCCGCGGTCCTCTGGATTCTCTGCCTCGCGCTCGGACTCGATCCATTGCAGAAGGTCGATCACGTTGTCGAGGGCCGCTCGAACTTCTTTGCCACACTGCTCTGGTGGAATCTCGCCATGGTCGCCTTCAATATGCTGCCAGCCTTCCCCATGGATGGCGGTCGGGTGCTGCGGTCGCTCCTCGCCATGAAACTGCCCTACAATAAGGCAACGCAGATCGCGGCGACCATCGGCAAGGTCATGGCCCTCGTCTTCGCATGGTATGCCATCTTCCGCGTCGGCAACCCCATCCTCATCCTCGTCGCCTTCTTCGTCTGGTCCGGTGCCACCTACGAGGCCGAAGAAGCCGAACACCGCACCATGCTCCACGGCGTCAAGGTCCGCGACGCCATGATCAGTGACTTCCGCCGCGTCTCGCCGGATGATGACATCCGGACCGTCGCGCAGCTCATTCTTCAGGGATGGCAGGCCGATTTTCCAGTCGTCATGGATGACCGCGTCATCGGCATGGTGACCAGGCGCGACGTCGCCGAAGCCCTGAGCCGGGAAGGCGGAGCCACCGTGGCGCAGGTCATGCGGCAAGTGCTCCACGAATGCTCCGCCGACGACCCCCTTGAAGGTGTCCTCGACCGAATCCGGGAGTTCGACCTTCCCATGATGCCGGTGACCTCCGAAGGCGGCATCATCGGGCTCGTGACCCCGGAAAACACGGGAGAATTCGTGACCTTCCGCCGCGCCATCGCCGCTCGCATGGGCTGATCGGCCCCATGGCAAACCACCTCTGCCCGCATGCACGAAATCAAGGACACGGAGCGGGCCACGGTGCGGATCGGCTACGATGGACGCGTCCATAAGACGTTCCGGGGACATCTGGCCCGCGAACGCTTCGATAACGAAGTCCGCATCCTCAGACTCCTCGAGGAACGCAGCTGCAGCTTCGTTCCCCGCCTGCTCGAATCGTATCCGGACGAACTCAAAATCGTCACCACCAACTGCGGAGCACGCGTCGAACACCTCAACGAAACCCGCATGAAGGAACTCTTCGCGGAACTCGAATCGTTCGGCGTGCGGCACGACGACCCCTTCCTCCGCAATGTCACCTACCGCCACAGCGACGGCCGATTCTGTCTGATTGATTTTGAGTTTGCGACTGTGCTTGATGGCGGGCAGGAACTGGCAGCCGGTTCCCCTCTTCCTGATGCGCCCGCTGCATGAATGCCGATGATGCCCCGCCCTGTTTCGTGAACTGGTCCGGTCTGACCGACCGCGGCCGCTTCCGTGAGAACAACGAGGACGCCTTCCTCGCCCTCACCTTTGATGCGGAAGGTGTCCGCTTCCTCGGCAAGGAAGGCCAGGGGTCGCTGCAGGAAGCCGATTTCGTCTTTGCTGTCAGCGATGGCATGGGCGGAGCCAAAAGCGGTGAATTCGCCAGCCGCATCGCGGTCGACAAAATCACGAAACTCCTGCCCCGGAGCTTCCACCAGCGCGCCCGCGGACTGCCGACCGGATTCCCGGACATCCTCGAAACCCTCATGCATTCCATCCATGAGGAAATGACCTCGCTCGGGAAAATCTACGAGGAATGCCATGGCATGGGAGCCACCCTCACCCTCGGCTGGCTCGTGCCGGGCTGGCTCTATTATGCCCACATCGGCGACAGCCGACTCTACCACCTGCCCGCAGCCGGCGGAATCCGTCAGGTCACCCAGGACGATTCCCATGTCGGCTGGCTGCGCAGCACCGGAAAAATCAACGAACGGGAAGCCCGCATGCATCCCCGCAAAAACGTCCTCAGCCGTGCCCTCGGCGGTGGTCATCAGTTCGCCGAAGCCCAGATCGGTGCCGTCGGCTGCGAACCCGGCGACCTCTTCCTCTTCTGCACCGATGGGGTCACCGATGGCATGTGGGACCGTGCCCTGCTCGATGCCCTGCGCGAACCCGACGCCAGCGCCGCCCGGCTGTCGCACGCCGCCCGCATCGTCCATACCGCCGTCGCCGAAAGCGGCCGCGACAACACCACTGCCGTCGTCATCGGAATTGCCTGACCCCAGAACCTTCCCACCAACCACCCAACCATGAGCTTTCCCATCCGCAGTCCACGAGAACTCACCGGCGGCATCTGCCTGCTGGCGCGCATCATTGACAAGATCCGTCTCGATGCCGCAGGACAACTCCCCGATGGCTACCACCTCGGCGTCATTCCTGGCAAACGGACGTTCGATGACCGCCTCTGCTGCTTCCTCGGGGTCGCCTGGGACGCCCTGCGCGGTCGCGTCCTCGCAGGCGGCAGCGATCAGGAAATTCTCGACTGGTGCCTCGCCCACGGACGACAACCGGACGCCGAACAGATCGAGGTCTGGAATACGTTCATGGAAAAACGTGGCTGGCGCGATCCCGCATCGCCTGGACTGCAGCTCAACAAGTCCGCGGCCGGACTTGGCGACCGCGACGACCTGCAGACGTTCTTTGATCTCTTCGATGTCGAGGAGGGCCGACGCCCATGAGTTCGGCCAGAAACGACATCCTCGGGAAAATCCGGCGCGCGCTGGCCCATCCCGCCCCCCTGCCTGGTCACAAGGCCGTCGGCGCGGGCTACGTTCCTCTCAAGGCCGCCGAGGAAGCCCGCAGTGTCCTCCCGCCCGTTGGACCCGAACCGGGCGACTGGCTCCAGCTCTTCACAAGGAATGCCGCGGATCTCCGTGCGGAATTCCACGAACTCGACGGCCCCGCCGCCGCCCGCAAGTTTCTCGCAGCCCTCGCCCGTGACGAAGGCTGGACGCGACTCGCTTCGCATCACGGCGAACTGTGCGATGCCACCCTCACCGGTTTCCCGCTGCCCATCCAGTGGGCCGAGGAATCGGCCGGATCTGCCTTCGAACCCTGCCACGCCGGCATCACCGAATGCGATTTACTCGTCGCACAGACCGGCTCCGTCGTCGTCACGAGCCGCAGCGCCGGCGGCCGCGCCCTCTCGGTCCTGCCCCCGCACCACGTCGTCCTCGCCCGCAGAAGTCAGCTCGTCCCCGACCTCCCCGCTGCCATGGATGCACTCGCCTCCCGATACGGCAGCGACTGGCCCAGCATGACCGGATTCATCACCGGACCCAGCCGCACCGGCGACATCGAACGCATCCTCGTCCTCGGTGCCCACGGCCCGAAACGGCTCACCATTCTGATGGTCTGACCGACCCAGGCTCCATCCACCATCACTTCCCCGCCGGAGCGAACACAAGGCAGACGGGTCGGCCGAAGCCGACCTTCACGGGTTTGCCCTGCGGAGTGAGTTCACCCGATGCCGCATTGATGCGGAAGACCTGGACGCTTTTCGATTCCTGGTGCGCCGCCAGCAACCAGTTGCCGTCGGGTGAAAGGGTGAAATTCCGCGGCACTGCCCCGCCGCAGGGGGTCGTGCCCACGAACTTCACGGCCGTACCCTCGGCTTCAAATACCGCAATGCTGTCGTGCCCGCGGTTGGAGGCAAACACCCAGCGCCCATTCGGATGCACCATGATCTCCGCCGTCGAATTCCCCGGGTGCTCGCCTTCGATGGTGCGCACGGGCTTGCCTGCCGTCAGCGTGGCGGCCGCCGCATCCCAGACCATCGGGGTCACCGTGCAGTCCATCTCGTTCAGACAATAAAAAATCCGGCCGTCGGGTGAGAAGGCGCCATGACGCGGCCCTGCCCCGGGATTGATCACCCCGGCACTCACTGGCTTCGGCACAAGGGTCGCTTTGGCCACATCCACCCCGTATACATAGACCCGGTCGGTCCCAAGGTCGTTCACCAGCACATGCCTGCCATCGGGCGAAAGCACCGCGCCATGCCCATGCGGCGATTCCTGCCGCGCCT
>JBIICE010000221.1:0-6455 GCA_044239025.1 Verrucomicrobiales bacterium | reverse complement strand
GGATCGCGGAAGGCAGCGCCGAACTCGTCGCCATGATGCGCTACCAGAACGGCAGTTACGACTGCCGCCGCATCTCCCGCCGCGAAGTCGTCCCCCAACTCGCCGCCCGCGCCCCGTTCTGCACGGACGAGGCCTTCCTCGCCGCTCTCGAACACCGGAGCGAATCCACCGCGGAAATCGAATTCCAGCGCATCGCTTCCGTCCAGGCCGCCGCCTGCGCGCAACTCGCCGGAGAGGCGGCCTCCCTCCGCGCGTGGATCGATTCCCTCGGGCAGAAAGCGGACGCCTTCGCTGCCCTCTTCGCCCTCCCCCATGGCCAGTCGGCTCCCGCCCCGGACCTCGCCCCGGATCTGCCCACCCAGCCGTCCACACCCCTGAAATCCTTCACGGCCCCAAACCCAGCCTTCACTCAGCGCGTCACCCGCCCCGGCAGCATCGGTTCCCCGGACCTCGTCGCGCTCTACGCGACCTCGGCCCTCATGGTCTGGCATCTCAATACCACCACCCCCGACAAAGGCGAAGGCCTCGCCCGCTACTTCTGGAGCGTTCAGCAACTCCGCGCGGAAATCGATGAAGCCCTCCGCCGCCAGCAGTCGGGCCACCGGAAATTCATCACGGAACTCGAATCGGCCAGCCGCGACCTTGCCAGGGCGAAACTCTCCGCGGCCCGCCTCGCCCGCGATTACCAGGACTACTTCCGCAGGGCCGCCCAGTACGCCAGCCAATGCGGCAGCCTCTCCCTGCAACCCCAGCCGGTTTTCCAACACCTCCCGGACCCGAAGATTCCCATCCCCAAAGCTCCCAGCCTCGCGGACTTCGCCGTGCCTCGCATTCCCTCTCCTCCCACGCCGCTCCTCCCGGCCCCGGAGATCACCAAACGCCGCACGGACCTGCTCCAGACGCTCCTCGGATCCCCCCAGCCACTCGACTTCGTCGCCACCGTCAAGGATTCCCTCCTCAGCCTCGGCATCACCCCCGGACAACGCTTCCTCCCCCGCTGATCCCGGCACCCCTTTGAACACTTTGCCGGTTGCATTCAACTCCCTCCAATCGTCCATCCCTGCAGCCACCATGCTCGACCAGCCTTCCGCTCTGCTCATCAAGTTCCCCGGCACCAACTGCGACGCCGAAACCGCCCGCGCCCTCGAAACCGCCGGATTCTCCCCGTCCATCGTGCCCATCACCCAGGTCACCCGCGACCACCTCAAGGCCGCCCAACTCACCGTCCTCAGCGGCGGCTTTTCCTACGGCGACTACATCATGGCAGGCCGCATCGCCCAGCTCGTCACGGAACGGCGCCTCGGCCACGCCATCGAATCATTCATCAGCTCGGGCGGCTACGTCCTCGGCATCTGCAACGGCTTCCAGATCCTCACCAAAATCGGTGTCCTCCCCACCGGATCGCTCATCGACAATGCCAGCGGCCGGTTCCAGTGCCGCTGGGTCAAACTCAAGGTCACCGCCCCGGATAACCCGTTCCTCTCGGAGGTCGCTCCGGATCTGGAACTCCCCATCGCCCATGCCGAAGGCCGCTTCGTCGCCCCGGAAGGCAAGGCGGAGGAATACCTCGCCAAAGGCCTCGTCACCCTTCAGTACGCCGACGACGTGAACGGTTCCTCGCTCCGTATCGCCGGCCTGCAGGACGAATCCGGCCGCGTCTTCGGCCTCATGCCCCACCCGGAACGCTTCCTGTTCCGCTCGCACCACTACGACCCCGACTGGTCGAACGGCACGGAATACGGTGAAGGCTACTCGTTCTTCCGCGGCATCTGGCGCGAAATCACCGGCGGCCGCCGCCTCATCGCCTGATATCCCCGGTTCTCTCTCGGTTCTCGCTCTCCTTCTCTCTCGCTTCTCTCTCTGATCTCATGCCCGCACGGAAACTCACCTACAAGGAATCCGGAGTCGATACCAAAACCGCCGCCGCCCTCGTCGGCGACATCGGTTCCCTCCGCTCGTCCACGGAAAAGAAACGGAAACTCTACGGTGCCTTCGGTCTCTTCGCAGCCGCCTACGACCTCAGCAGCTACAAGGAACCAGTCATCGTCACCGGATGCGATGGCGTCGGCACAAAGCTCGAACTCCTGCTCCAGCACGACCTTCTCGAAACGGCCGGCAAGGACCTCGTCGCCATGAACGTCAATGACGTGCTCACCACGGGAGGCGACCCGATTCTTTTCCTCGATTACCTCGGCATCCCGAAAATCGACAAACGCCAGATCTCCCGACTCATCGCGGGCATGACGGAGTGGCTCTCGGCCTGCGACTGCATTCTCGCCGGAGGAGAAACCGCGGAAATGCCGGGCATCGTCCCTGAGGGTGTCGTCGAAATGAGCGGCTTCGCCATCGGCGTCGTCGAGAAGCCAAAACTCATCCAGCCGGAACGCGTGGCCCCGGGCGACGCCGTCATCGGCTTCCCGAGCGACGGATTCCATGCCAATGGCTGGAGCCTTGTGCGCCGCGTTCTCCGCGAGAATCCGAAGAAGTTCACGAAGAAGGAAATCGTCGCCATGCTGGCACCAACCCGCCTCTACCATCAGGAAGTGCGCGCCCTCCGCAAAGCCCGCGCCGACGTCCGCGCGATGGCCCACATCACAGGCGGCGGCCTCACGGAAAACCTGGAACGCTTCCTCGGGAACAAGGGAGCCGACCTCACCATCCCGGCGTGGAAACTCGGTGCCATCCCCCGCGTGCTCAGCTTCTGCGAACCAGCCGACCAGATCAATACCTTCAACATGGGCTGGGGCTGGGTCGTCATCGTTCCCCAGAAACACAAGGCCAAGGCCCTCGCCGCCGGACCCGGTGCCCGCGAACTCGGCGTCATCACGGACTCCCCGGGCGTCCACGTGACCGTTTCCCGCTGAACTCGCCGCCCGACTTCCACCCACAACGTGATTCTCTGATACCATGCTCGTCGCTCCCAAAATCCGTGGCTTCATCTGCACCACGGCGCACCCGGACGGCTGCGCCGCCCATGTCGCGGAACAGATTGCCGTGGTCCGCCGTCGCGGCCCCGTCACCAATGGCCCGCGCCGCGTCCTCGTGATCGGTTCGTCCACCGGTTACGGACTCGCCTCCCGCATCGCCACGGCCTTCGGATCCAATGCGGCCACCATCGGCGTGTTCTTCGAGAAACCCGGGGAACCTGACCGCTGCGGGACGGCTGGCTGGTATAACTCGGCAGCCTTCGAGGAGGAAGCGCGCAAGGCCGGGCTCCATGCCCGCTCGTTCAATGGCGATGCCTTCTCGGATGCCATGAAGCAGCAGGTCATCGACGCCATCCGCACGGACCTCGGTACGGTGGACTGCATCGTCTACAGCCTCGCTTCCCCGCGCCGGATCCACCCGACCTCGGGCGAGGTCTTCAAGTCGGTCCTCAAGCCAGTCGGGGCTCCGTTCACGAGCAAGAATCTCAACACGGGCACGGGCGTCGTTCACGACATCACCATCGAACCCGCCGAAGGCGACGACATCGCCCAGACGGTCGCCGTAATGGGCGGCGAGGACTGGGAAATGTGGATCGATGCCCTGCTCGCCGCCGGAGTCGTCGACAAGGGAGCCACCACGGTGGCCTATTCGTACATCGGACCGGAGGAAACATGGCCCATCTACAAGAATGGCACCATCGGGCGCGCCAAGGAGGACCTTGAACGCGTCCAGCGCGCCCTCGATGCCAAACTCGCCCCGCTCGGCGGCAAGGCATGGGTCTCGGTCAACAAGGCGCTCGTCACCCAGGCCAGCTCGGCGATCCCGGTGGTCCCGCTCTACATTTCCCTCCTCTACAAGGTCATGAAGGAAATGGGCACGCACGAGGATTGCATCGAACAGATGGACCGCCTCTTCCGCGAACGGCTTGCTCCGCTGACTCCCCAACCGGATGACACGGGCCGCATCCGCATCGATGACTGGGAAATGAAACCGGACGTCCAGGCACTTGTGGCGGAACGCTGGAAGGAAGTCAGCACGGAGAATCTGGCGGAACTCGCGGATTTCGCCGGATACCAGAGCAGCTTCCTGCGCCTCTTCGGCTTCGGGCTTGCTGGCGTCGACTACACCGCGGAAACGGACACGGGCCGCCCGGTGCCGTCTCTGGCGTAAGCCCACTTGCCTTTCCCGGTCATGCCGGCTGCACCGGATTCTCCTGCGGCCGCCACTCCGGCGATGCCGTCATTCCGCGAGGCCTTCGCCTGGTGGTTCCGGCTCGGCTGCATCAGCTTCGGCGGCCCAGCGGGACAGATCGCCATCATGCACCGTGAACTGGTGGAACGCCGGCGCTGGATTTCAGATGATCATTTCCTGCACGCTCTGAATTTCTGCATGCTCCTCCCGGGCCCGGAGGCGCAGCAATTGGCAACCTACCTCGGCTGGCGGCTCCACGGTGCGAAAGGCGGCATCGCGGCAGGCGCTCTCTTCGTGCTGCCCTCGGCGCTCCTTCTCTTTGCCCTGAGCTGGTTGTTCATGGCCGGGCACCGTCTGCCGTGGCTCGCGGCGGCCTTCCATGGACTCGCCCCGGTTGTCGTGGCGATCATCGCCGCGGCGGCCCTGCGCATCGGACGCAAGGCCCTGCGCACCCGCACGCTCTGGGGCATCGCCGTGGTGTCGTTCTTCGCCATCCGCTTCAGCCCCATGCCCTTCCCGCTCATTCTCGCAGCCGCCGCGGCGGCCGGATGGGCCAGCAACCGATTCCACCAGCCTCCCCCGGCTTCTCCAGATGGAGCCGCCGCCCCGGCGCACGGTTTTCTGCGTCTGCCGCCGCCGACCGCTCCCGGCATCGACCGCTCGCTCACGATCATGGCGGTCTGCCTCGCCCTCTGGCTGACTCCACTTGCCTTCTGTGCGGTCACCTTCGGGTGGCATCACCCCATCACGGCCATGGGCTTGTTCTTCAGCCGCACCTCCCTGCTCACCTTCGGAGGGGCCTACGCCATTCTTCCCTATGTGGCCCAGCAGGCAGTCGATCATCACCACTGGCTCAGCGCCCAGGAAATGATGGCCGGACTCGCCCTCGCGGAAACCACGCCCGGCCCACTCATCATGGTTCTTCAGTTTGTCGGCTTCGCCGGTGGCTGGCACCATGGCACACCACTCTGCCCGCTGGCCGGGGGCGCGGCGGGTGCCGCTCTGACCACATGGTGCACGTTCCTGCCAAGTTTTCTCATGGTGTTCCTCGGTGCCCCGCACATCGAATCATTCCACGGGAAACCGGCCGTCTCCGCCGCCCTCGCGGCCATCACTGCCTGCGTCACGGGCGTCATTCTCAATCTCGCCCTCAACTTCGCTTCGGCCACACTCACCACCACATCGGGAGGCATCCATTGGGGAGCCGCCGCCATGACCGTGACCGCCTTCATTCTCCTCACGAAAACCAGAACGCCGATTCCCGTGCTCGTCGCTGCCGCAGCGGCCTTCGGAGCGACCCGGGCCCTGCTGTTTCCCTGAAACCGCCGCCCCCTCACAACCGGGGCGTCCCGGCCACCAGCTCCGCCATCTGCGGAATCAGTGCCCGCGGATGAAAATTCTCACGCGCATGCACCGCATTCGCTGCCCCGACCCGTTCCGCCGATTCCCTGCCGCCGTCCGCAAAGGCCCGCAGCGCCGCCACCACACCCGCAGCATCCCCATGCCGCACCCCGTAGTTGCCCGGACAGCGGTCGAGCAGTTCCGTGACATGACTCGGCTCGGGACCAATGTACAGGAACGGTCGCCCCACATACATCGCTCCGTACACCTTGTTCGGATGCGTGTAGCCCACCTGCCCGTCGCCCATCACCACCACATGCAGATCGGCGGCGGCCAGCGATTCATGAATGCGTTCCCTCGGCTGAAACGGCAACTGCACCACGTTCGGAAGTTCATGCCGCTCCCGGAACGCCGCCACATCCCTCGTGCGCACGCCGCCACCAATGAAGACAAAGAGGAATCTCGGATCGTCCCGCAGCAGACGGACCGCCTCCAGCAGGGTGTCGAGTGGATGCACAACCGCATGATTCCCGGAATACATCACGACGATCCGATCCCCGAATTCCTGCGCCAGCCGGAAGGGATTCGCCTCCCGGGCCCCACGCCATGGCTCGGTCATCACCGGCCACACCGGCAGCACTGCCACCGCCCCGGGCTTGGCTCCGCGCGACCGCATATGACCGGCCATGAAGCGATCCAGCGCCACAATCCGGTCGGACCGGCGGAAGATCGCGTTCGCGAGGCCCTCGAGCACGCGCGCGGGAACCGATCCCTTCCGGAGCATGCCGGCTTCAATCGCCAGCTCGGGCTGCAGATCCATGCCCCAGTGACAGAACCGCCAGCCCTTCCAACGCGCCACCAGCGAGCCAATCCACGAAATCAGCGGCGGCGACGTCATTCCCAGCATCACATCCGCGGCATCCCGGCGCATCCACAGGACCCGCCACGCCATCGCAAGGTTGCAGCTCGCAAAGTCCACGAGGCGACGCGCCACC
>JBIICE010000220.1:0-6476 GCA_044239025.1 Verrucomicrobiales bacterium | reverse complement strand
GTCAGCGTCTCAATGAGCACCGCCGTCTGAATGGTCATGTGCAGCGATCCCGTGATGCGCACGCCGGCGAGCGGCTTGTCCTTGGCATAGCGCTCACGGATCGACATGAGGCCCGGCATTTCCTTTTCGGCGATCTCGATTTCCTTGCGGCCCCATTCAGCGAGGCTCATGTCGGCGACGTGATAATCATTCCCGGTCGCGCGGGCTACGGTGGCAGTGCTCATGGATTCAGTGGGTAGTTTGGCGTTGATGACGTTGGTGGCGACGGCGTCGGAAATGACGCATCGACAAATCAAGATACGTTGATGGATTGCCTTGGGTTGCGCGGAAGTCAAGCCTTTGGCTCTGGATTTTCCTTTTGCGGCTGTGGCGGTGGGGCGGCGATGGTGCGGGATGCCCTTTTACGAGTTCTACTGCCCGCAGAATCATCGGATCTACACCTTCTATGCGCGCAGCATGGCCCTCGCCGGCAAGACGCCGCGTTGCCCGGACGATTCGAAATGGAAGATGGAAAAAGTGCCAAGCCGGTTCAGTGTGACCGGGCGGCATCGGGCCGAGGAAGAACCTGGCTCCAGTGGCGCGGACGACCCCTTTGCGGGGATTCCCGAGGAACAACTCGATTCCGTGATGAAGGAATTCGAGGGAGAACTGCTCTCGGGTCCGGACGATGCGGAACCCGATAGCCGCATGATGGGTCGATTGATGCGGCGGCTTTCCGACGCGGCCGGCCGGGAACTGGCTGGTCCCATGCGGGAAATGGTCGACCGACTGGAAAAAGGCGAGGACCCGGACGCCCTTGAGGAGCAGTATGGATCGCTGCTCGACAGCGAGGAAGGGCAGGGGATTTTCGAACAGGCCCGCCAGCTCGCGTCAGCCCGGCGTCAGCCGACGCGTCAGCCCGGCGTCTACGAGATGGAGGAATGGGTCGCTCCCGCCCGGAAGGCGGGCGTTCCCCGGAAACCAGCCGCCGGTGCCCAGCAACCCGCAGCTCGGAAAACTCCCCGCCGGAGCCAATCCCGATGACGGAGCCGCTTTACGGCTGGGCGCGCGAACCGGTCAGGCAGAGCAGGCGCCTGGCCGTGCGGATGACGAGTCGGCCTCCGGCAATGGCGGGCGTGGCGTCGCAGGGGTCGCTCAGTTCGGAGGAACCAAGAAGCTGAAACGATTCCGGATTGGCGGCCACGATGGCGACCTTGCCGCTGCGGCTGATGCAGACGATGCGGTCGCCCGTGTGCACCGGGGAACTGTAGGCCTGGTCCGAAAAGACGCGTTCGCTCCAGATCTGCTTGCCGCTGGCGGCTTCGACCGCCGAGAGGATGCCGCCGTCACTCAGCAGGAAGAAGTGCTTTCCGGCGCTCGCGGGGGTGGGCACGTACGGCAGTCCCTTGCCTCCTTCCCATGCGAGCGATCCATCTTTCGTGCGCACCGCGACCGCGGCGTTCGCTTTGCCTCCCTGACCAACCGTGGCGAAGCAGATCCCATTGGCGATCACAGGGGAGGAAACCGGGCGTTGTTCGGGCTGCGGGTTGTCGTGCTGCCAGACGACTTTGCCAGTGGCCGGATCAAGACAGGTCAGGGCAGCGGGATTGCTGGAAAAAATGACGCGCCATTGGCCGGGCGATTCCTCGAAGGCCACCGGCGTTGAAAATGGCGTGCGGTCGCTCTTGCGGGCCACTCTCCACAGAATCCGGCCGTCGTCGGGATCAAGTCCGGCGAGGAATCCGTCGGCTCCCACACTGTCCTTGGACACCACAAGGACTCCACCGGCCAGCACCGGCGAGGCTCCACTGCCGTGGTCTTCGGCATACGGTCCAAGATCAACCTGCCATTGCTTCCTGCCTTCATGATCGGCCGCGAGGGTCAGCATGGATCCACCGCTGGTCCATGTCAGGTAGACGCGCTCCGCATCGACCACCGGGGTGCTGCTCGCGAAGCTGTTGAAGCGGTGCTTTCCATGCGATGCGAATTTGTCATCGAGCCGCCACAGGAGTTTGCCCGATTCGAGACCGTAACAGAGCAGGGCGCGGCCGCCGCCCTCGGTTTCGGAGGTCAGAAAGATTCGCTGGCCCCACGCGACGGGAGACGACACCCCATTGCCGGGCAGATCGGCTTTCCATGCGAAATCCGCTTCGCCGAACTTTGCCGGAATGCCGGGCGCGGCGGCGGACCCACCGGAGCCGTGAAACCGTGTCCACTCCTGCGCCTGCACGGGCGCGAGGAAACTGACAGCGATGAGCAGTCCGGACAGGGAACGCAGCGGTTTTCGGTTCATGCCACCATTGATGCAGCGCCCCGGCGCTTTCCGCTCCCCCGCAGCCATCCGCATCAGCGGAGGGCCTCGATCGCTTTCTCCAGACTGGCTGGATCGGAAATGGAATGCACCACCGTCCCTTTGCGGATCCGTCCGAGCATGCCCGCGAGTTGCCCGCCCGGCCCCAGCTCAAGGAAGAAATCGTGTCCCGCATCAAGCAGATATTCCATGCTCTGAGCCCAGCGCACGGAACCCGTCACCTGACATTCAAGGGTCCGGCGGATGTCATCGGCCCCGTTCACGGGACGGGCTTCGAGATTGCAGACGACGGGAAAGGCTGGCGACCCGATCGCGGTGCCCGCGAGTTCGGTGGCGAGTTTCGCCTGGGCACTCGCCATGAGGCGGCTGTGATACGCTCCGGCGACGGGCAATTCCTTGCCGCGCAGACCGCGTTCCTTCGCCAGAGCCACGGCCTTCGCAATGTTTTCCCGGCTCCCGCTGAGCACAATCTGCCCGGGCGTGTTGAAATTCGCCATGTCAACGTCGCTGTCGGTGGCCAGTGCGCGGATCTGCTCTTCTTCGCCACCCAGCATCGCCAGCATGGTTCCCTCCGTCGCTGCGCAGGCTTCCTCCATGAAGGCACCACGGCGCGCCACCAGCCTCAGCCCGTCCGCGAATGAAAATGTTCCCGCCGCCGCATGCGCCGTGAATTCGCCCAGCGACAACCCGGCCGCCGCGGTCACGGTCAGCCCGGGCACCGCTTCCCGCAGCGCAGCAAGGCAGGCCAATCCATGCGCATACAGGGCTGGCTGACAGCGGCTCGTCCGCGTCAGTTCTTCCATCGGACCCCCAAACATGATGTCGCTCAGCCCCATGCCAAGAATGCCGTCGGCCTCTCTCAGGAGGTCGCGCGCCACGGGAAAAACGTCGGCCAGTTCGCGTCCCATGCCCACCGTCTGGGCACCCTGTCCCGCAAAAAGAAGTACAACTCGTCTGCTCATGAATGTATTTGGTTGCCGCGCCGTAGCAGGAGGGCAGGGAACCCGCAAGGGCCTCCCTCGCTTGCGGAAATTTCCGCGCATGCACCGCAGCGCAGCCGATTCCAGCGGTCACCTCTCCTGATTCCCGACCCCCCTCTGCTCTTCATGAAACGCCCGACTTTTCCCGCCCTTGCTCTCCTCGCTCTGCTGGCCACATGCCCCGCCATTCCCGCCGCTGAAAACTGGCCCGGTTTCCGCGGCCCTTCGCGGCAGGGCGTCTCCACGGCGGACAGCCTGCCGCTTTCCTGGGACGGTACGAAGGATGCCGTCTGGCATACGGAAATCCCCGGTGAAGGCCACTCGTCCCCCATCGTCTGGGAAAACCGCATCTTCCTGACCACGGCCACCAGTGGCGGGGCCTCGGCCGAAGTGCTCTGCCTCGATGCGGACAAGGGGACCATCCTGTGGCGCACCAAGGTCTTCGATCAGGAAACCGCCCGCAAGGAATCGCGCAATTCCTACGCCACCCCCACGCCGGTCACGGACGGCCAGCGCGTCTACGCCGTCTTCGGATCGGGTGGCATCGCCGCGCTCAATTTCGACGGATCCATCGCATGGACATTCCGCGAATTCCGCTTCTACAGCCGCCACGGACTCGGCGCTTCCCCCCTCCTCGAGGACGGTCTCCTCGTCATGCCATGGGACTGGAGCACGGACCCGGATAAGGAAGGGGCGGATAAGGAACGCGTCGGCTGGCAACTCCCCTGGGACCGCAGCTTCGTCTTCGCCCTCCACACCGATTCCGGTAAAGTCGCATGGAAAACCATGCGCGGCACGTCCCGTATCGCCCACATCACCCCGCACCTCTGGAAAGACCCAGCCGGTCGCAAAACCGTCATCTCCCCAGCCGGTGATGTCGTCCAGGCCTTCGACCTCGCCTCGGGCGAAAAACTGTGGTCCGCCGCCAACCCAGGCGAAGGCGTCAGCCCGTCCCTCATCATCGCCGAAAACCTCGCCATCCAGCCGAATGGCTTCCAGGGTGCCGAAAGCGTCCGCGCCTTCCGCCTCACTGATGCCAAAGGAGAAGTCGCCGAATCCACCATGGCATGGGAACAGGACAAGAATCCCCCGAAACTTCCTTCCATGATCTATGCACCACCTCATGTCTTCGCCATCACCGAGGGCGGCATGGCATGGTGCGCGACCGCTGCCACCGGCGATGTCCTCTGGCGCGAACGCATCGGGGGCACCTTCGCCGGATCCCCCATCCTCCATCAGAACCGGATCTACATCACCGGCGATGAAGGCGAAACCGTCGTCCTCGCCGCTTCGCCGAAATTCGAAGTGCTCAGCCGCAACCCCCTCGGCCTCCCGGTCCAGGCCTCCCCGGCCATCTACCGGAATTCTTTCCTCATCCGCTCGTCCACCCACCTCACCAGAATCGGCCCGAACTAGACCTTCGACTGCGGCGCCACGAAATTCTGAAAAAATGGCCCCGCCGCCCGCAGGGGATCCCGCCATTACCGCCCGGCTCAGCCGCTCTGCCAACCCTTCCCATCCTCTGGATCCGCTGCCGGGCCCGGTTCTGCAACGGGCCCTCAGGAAGGCGGCCGCCGCGGCGTGATGGGGACAGTCCTCCACGGAAGAGTCGGTCGTGGGCGGTGGAAGATGTCCTCGTCAGCCACGGCTGGTACGATGAGGATAGGATTCCGGGATGCGGCGGAAACTGAAATTGCGGCAAGCGTGTATTTTGAGGGGTCGCCGTATGGCAGCGGGTGTGGCTGGCGCTGGCTTTACTCACAAGGTGAAGGCGATGGACATGCTCTCTGCATGCGCTGGGTGCTGATGCTGTTCGTGATCCTCGCTGCCGTGATGGGTGGTGAGGCGCGGGCGGTGGTCGTGATGGGGCGGGGATGGTGATGGAGAGGGTTGTGGGGCGGGAGGTGGTGGACAGGGCCGTGGAGAATTTGCCCGCTGCATCGCGGGCGGTGGTTCGGGAAGCCCGGAAGGCTGTAGGTTTGGCCGCATGCAGGTGCCGCTGACGTGGTGGAGACACTTTCCGCTCTGCGCGGGGTTCGGATGCGGCTCCGTCCAGTGGAAATGAGGTTGGCATTGACGCCATTTGATGGCGACATTAGATTGACCTCATGACCAGAACCCAGATTCAGCTACCCGAGCCGCTGTTCGGTCGGCTTCGCCGCATTGCTGAGATACGGGACATTTCCGTGGCGGAGGTCATCCGTCGTGGCATGGAGATTTACGTCATGACCTGCCCGGAGGTGGAGCCTGGGTCCGAGGGTTGGACGATGCCAGTGTTGAGAGGGAGTGGAGGGCATCTGGTGGATCCTGCATCGATTCGAGGCGAGGCTGACGCTATGGAAATGCGGTTTCAAGCCAGGTAGCAGCATGATTGCAGCCGACACGAATCTCTTCATTCATGCGGCGGATCCTGACTCGCCCAATCACGCCAGAGCCCGTGCGTTTTTTCGGGATTTGGAGTCGGTAGGAATGGAGTTCGTGGTATGTGAGCTGGTGCTGGTGGAGCTTTACATGCAGTTGCGGAACGGGGCAATTTTTGTGCGGCCCTATTCGGCCCGGGAGGCGGCAGCGTACTGCCAGGCGATGAAGACCAATCCACTGTGGCGCTGCATTGACTACGACGCGAGGGTTGCGGGGCATTTGTGGAAATGGGCGGCGGAGACGAAGGGGGGATTCAGGCAGATCATTGATGCGAGGCTCGCATTCACCTTGCGGCACCACGGGGTCACGCATTTTGCCACGGCAAACGTGAAGGACTTCAAGGCATTTGGATTTGCGAAGGTGTGGAATCCACTGCTGCCATGAATGGGTGAACGGGGCGAGCAACGATGGGGCGCGAGGGTGGGAAGGATGGCACAGGCGTGACCCGGATGGACTACCGGTTCGATGGTTCGCCGCTGACGGAAACGACCGTGAATTCGGCTTCCGATACAGCAGTGCTGGTGGCGGGCGGCCGTCATCTGCGCCGTGCCTATGATTCGTCGGGACGGCTGTGGACCATGGAAGCAGCGTGGGGAGAGATTCTGCCGGAAGCCGCCAGCACGGGCGGCAGCAGCACTCTTTCGCCAGGGGTGGTGTTCAGCTACGGGGCTGCGGACCGCCTTGCCGCGATCCAATCCGGAGGATTCACGGGCGCTGTGACCCGCACAGCGGCGCAGGAGAGCTTCAGTGTCACTCCAAACACCGGGTTGTACTACCCACCGTCG
>JBIICE010000034.1:0-25522 GCA_044239025.1 Verrucomicrobiales bacterium | reverse complement strand
ATGGACGCGACCTTACCGGATGGACCGATGCGTCGGGCAAACCTCCGGGCGAGGGCTGGAAGGTGGAGGAGGGCGGCGTCATTCACCGGAGCGCCAAAGCCGGCGACCTCTTCACCGCGAAGGAATATGGCGATTTCGAACTGAGCTTCGCATGGAAGATCGCGTCGGGCGGCAACAGCGGCGTCAAATACCGCATGCAGGCGTATCCCGGAAAGGGCCTCCTCGGCCCGGAGTACCAATTGCTCGATGACAGCAGGCACCCGGATGCCAAGGTCGGCCCGCAGCGGCAGTCGGCGTCGTTGTACGACCTCGTGGCTCCCGACGCGGCGAAGAAGCAGCTCAAGACACCGGGCGAATGGAATGAATCCCGCATTGTCGTGCGCGGAGCGGTCTTCGAGCACTGGCTCAATGGGGCCCTGCTCGTGAAGATGACGGTCGGCTCTCCGGAATGGCAGGCGGCGCACGGCAAAAGCAAATTCAAGGGCGTCAGCGACTTCGCGGCCAATCTCAGGGGCCGCATCATGCTCCAGGATCACGGCGACGAAGTCTGGTTCCGCGAACTCCGAATCACGGAACTGTAGGGCAGGACCAAACCCCGCTCAACGGTGCGTCCACCGGACCCGGACATGCTGTCGGTTAGGGCCCGTGGGAACGCGGTACCGCACGGTGCTGAGTCCCGGATGGGATGGATTGCGCTCCTCCCCAAGGCGGATCAACCCATCCCGCGACCACAGGGTGAGGTCGCTGGAAACCTCCGGATTTCCCCCCGCATGGTCCGCCGCCAGCGACCGGCTGAAGGCCAGCGACCATACTGGGCCGCTGTCGGTTTCCTCCCGGAGCAACTGCACTTCCGGGTGACCACCCGTCGCGTAGGCGAGGAACGCAGAGGCGTCTCCACCTTGGAAAACGACGGCATCGCTCGTTCCCGGTGAACCGGCAGGAGTGACGGGCAGACGCCAGCGCTCCGGATCGTTGGGCGCGGAGCCGGTGGCGGCCGGGGCTGCGACCACGATGCCTTCGCTGGGCCACGGAAATGCCGTTCCATAAGTGAAATCGAAGATGGTGCTGCTGCTGGCGTCCTCGAGTTTGATTCGCTCTCCGGCATTGTCGAGACGCGAGCCATTGGCAAAGACTCCGGCCACCGGATGCCCACGTCCGTAGGCGGCTTCAAAGGCGGCCATGCTGCGGACAATGAGGACGCGCTGACCCGGGCTGAGCGATGTCACCGCACTGCCCGCAAACGCAAATTCGATACCCTGCGTGAAACGGATGCCTTCAAGGGCAAGGGGCTCCGTCGGGCTGAGGTTGACGAGTTCGATGAATTCCGCGTTGCCATCTGGTTGTGGTGCGTAGGCCAGTTCCGAAATCGCGAGCCATTGCTGCGCTGGAGAAGGTGCGCCGGTGTAGCTCACGGTGGCCGCCACGGAACCATCCGGGCGCTGCAGCGTCAGGGTTTCTCCGGCATTCGAAAGATGTCCATCATAGTTCCCCTGAACCAGCAATGCCTCGCCTGCCTTCGGGCTGACACTGCGCCCACGGAACGCCGCGACGTCCGGTGTCAGGAAAAGCGACGCCCCCGCCGGAATCACCGTTCCCGGATCCAATGTGTCCTGCACGCCACCGGACAGGACCCAGCGACTCACATCAAGCGCATCCGGTCCGGGATTGCGCAGCTCGATGTATTCATGATCCTGATTCCCGCCCGATGGATTGAACTCGACCAGTCCGAAAACTGGTGCCGCCGTGGGCATTTGGGTGTTGGGAATGCCGGCCTTGGCTGCATTGGTCAGTCCTGTGGCCAGCGCTGTGTTCGCAATACCATGCTTCGTGTGGAAATGCTCGCGCCGCTGCGCAAGGTAGAGCGTTTTCACATCGCTGACGGCCTGATCCGGAGCGACATTGCCAAGCCCATAGACGCCGAAACTGCCCGGCGTCGGATTCACCGGCGCCCAGCCCCATGTGGCGCGGTCGAGCGCCGCCTCCGCGGCAATGTCTGCCCACAGCGCATCGAGTTTGTTCTCGAGGGCACGATCCGCGTAGGCCGTGCCCGGTGGACCGTAGAACCTGTCGAGCAGAGTGCGCATGCGGCGCAGCAGCATGGCGCGGGTCGCCGGGTGCTGAATAACGACATCGTACAGTCGGTTCCACCATCCATTGTACGCGGGATTGCCGGGATACTGCGGACGGCAGACACTCGAACCATAGAGCGGGTGACTTTTATTGTTGTCCATATTGCCATGCACCACCGTGTTCCATGCCTGGCCGTCGTGAAACAATTGCCCGAATGAGAGATTCAGGTCGAAGGGAATGGGCCGCCACAGGAGGCTGTCCTCACTGTCGCGGAAGAGTACCATATTCGCCCAGACGTCATCGGCTTCCTGGGTCAGCCGGGCGACTGCGATATAATTGATGACGGCGGCCACATCCGCGTGGTCCATCAAACCAGCGGCCCGTTGCGCCAGTGGTCGGGATTCCCGGATGGCATCGGCAAAGGCATTGTAATCGGCATTCGATTCCCATCACCCGCTCCACTTTGATTTTAAGGGAGTTGAGAGACGGAGACTCGGAAAGTCTCAACAAAAGTCTCAACATGGCACCGCAAGTCAGCTTGGTTCCGGGAACGCAGGGACGGTGAATTTTCGCTCGCATGGCCGACTCTCCTTGGGCTTTACTTCCTCCGTGATAGACAAGCGGCAGTTTCTTGAGGCCAAGTTCCTAGTACCCTCGGAACTCCGAACGGCGCAGTGGCGGCTGGTTCCCGCGTCCCTGAAGGAGAAAATCTTTTTCATGGCAGGGGTTACCAGCAGACCAATCCTCGAGGCATTCCGGTCTGCCATCTTGGCCGTGGCGCACGGGGAAGTAAACCTCGCCCGAGCCACTGAAATTGTCCATGAGGGACTGAACCGATTAGGCTACAAGCCCGAGCCCGGGCAGGAAGGCACCATCAAGGATCTGAACAACATTCACAGGCAGCTAATCACTCTGCGGACAAATCTGGGCCTAGCCAGAGGATGGATGATTGATGCCGAAATGCGGGCGGCCTCGCGGGCATTCCCGGGGCGCGAATTGATGCGTGGCGGAGTCTCGGAAGAGCCACGCCCATGGCTGGAGGAGATCTGGCCGAAGGCGGTTCGGGACACGAACAGCAATCTGGACCCGGGGCGCATGGTGGCGCTCCATGATGATCCTATCTGGCTCCATCTGTCGGATTTCGGGGCCACGTATACCCCGCTGAAATGGGGTTCTGAGATGACGTTTCACGCCGTAAAATTCAGCGAGGCCAAGGAACTCGGGATCCTTCCTCCGCCCGGTACCATGCTCGGGCGGAATCGGGCGCAAGCCGCGGAGATTCCGAAGTCAGAGGGGGAGATTCGTGCGGAGATTGCCGGACATCTTGCCGGGGTCGCTGAATGGTCTGGCGATGTCCTTGTGTTCTCTGAGCCGAATGGCACGACCGTCCGCGGGCTCGAGGAACTGGCGCAGGTTTTGACGAATCCCCCGGGCGAACTGTCTGCGAGCTATCAGCTATGCGCCTTGTGGGAGTGGCGGGCCCTCGGGGCGTCTGAGGATGCCACTGTGGCATTCCGCACGAAGTGGGCCGGGCGAAGCATCCTCGACGACTTCAACCGATTGGCGACCCGGGTTCAGGCGAGCGACCCCGGTGCCGATCTGGTTGCCATGCTGCGGGAACTGGTGGCGCAGATTGAGCGCATGGGGTTCACGTGAGACTCTGCCGCCAGTCGCCCCACAATGCGACGGAAATGGCCTCTAGGCGCGCCTCTGTCCCTCTGTGGGTGACGGCATCCCGCGCCCGTTTCACCGCTGCCAGCCGCTCTTCGTCCGCCAAGAGATCATCAATCTTCATGGCGAGCTTGCGCAGGCTATCCCGCTCCGCCCGTGCCTCCGCCCGTTCTGCGACGCTGGCACGTGTCCAATCGGCGAATGCCTGCCCGACAGTCCGCAGGCTTTCGAGCGTGGTGCATGAATGCGCAAAGCGGCCAATGCGCGCCAGTAGAATCCCCTGCACGGTCTCCCGCAGGTCACCCGCGGAAATGCCCTCCGCTTCCGCCTCGCGCGCCAGCCGCTGCGCCTGCCAATCGGCGAGATGCCTGCGCCGCATCGCCAGCATTGAGCCAGCCGATGTCGGGATTCCTGCCTTTGCGCAGATGTCCACCGCAACGCGAAGGGGTTCGCCTGCCTCGAGGCTTGCAAACACCCCGTCAGTGATTCCCGCGGCATCAATCCGTGACTTCAGGGAGCCCGCGTTAGCTGCCCTGAATGTTGAGTTTTCAGCCGTTTCGAGTTCGTCGCAAGGCGGCGCGGCGCTTTCTGGGAATCCCTCTGCGTCTGGCATGTTCTCGTCTTTCATGTTCCTCTTTAGAATCTCCTCAATACCCCCCCCGCCCCCCGTAGCTTAGAAGCCGAGGGATGGCGAAGGGGTGACCCTTCCGCAGATTAGTTTTGCGTCGCCTGCGGAATTTAACCCCTGCTCTCTCGCGAGAACATTCCCGGACGCACCGGAAACTGCGACGTTGGCGGGCCTCACGGCTGCCGCTGCCCTCTTTTTCCGAGTAGGGCAAGGATCGGGGCGCAGGAGAAGCCGGACAACGCCGACGTGGCTGTGCGCCAACAGCCGATTCCTATGCCTAATCGTCGGTTTCCATCGCTTCGCCTCCGGTTGAGTTATTGAGAAGAAAACATCTTAGGCTCTCTAAATAAATGAGCCGTTTCCCCTTAATCTGGTGGCGTTTCCGGTGGGAGAACGACCGGACTTTTCCGGCGTTGATCCACGTGTAAAGGAGAGGCTTTGAGACTGAGGCATAGCGGCATGCCTGTGAGACGGTGATCCATTCAGGATCAATGGTTGCGGTGGCTTCCGAAACGGCGTTTTGCCGCGGCCCGAGGTTGCTTTGTCCTAACATGTCGGAGCCAACTACGCGCAAGCCGCGCGGTCGCAACAGGTAAATTACGGAAACCTAAGATTTTCACGCCGCCGGACATCCGGCTGCCGTTATCTAATAGAAGGAATGGCGGCGAGCGCCCTCCGCTTCGCGTCATCTCCCACGTGAGTGTAATGCGCGGACATCTCCGCGGAATCGTGGCCAATGATATCCTGAACGATGGCCGGGGAGATCCCTGCGTTCTTCATGATGCTGGTGGCAGTGTGCCGCAGACAGTGGAACGAAAGTTCCGAGGCTTTTCTGCGCGCCCCGCGCCCGTCCTTGCTCGCCTGATGTCCGCGTGCCTCTGCGAGCCCACAGGATGCGAGGATCTCGCTGAACTGCCGCGAGAGGGTGCTGATGTTGGACGCAGCGGCAGCGGTGGGGTGGACAAATGCGGATGGACTGTCCGAACCTTCAAGGTCGGCAACATGCGCAGCCAGCGGTGCAGCCAGCGGCAGCAGTACCCTCCGCCCCGTCTTCGTGGCTGTGAACTGGATTCCTTCGTTCACGCTGTCAATCTGCGACCAGCGCAGGCGCGCCAGATCTCCAAGCCGCTGCCCGGTGTAGAGACCGAACATGATAAGGGAGCGCCATTCCGGCGAGGCTACGGCCATGACGGAGCGCAGTTCCTCCAGGCTGAAAGGGCGGCGCACCACGGTGCTGCCCTTGCGCAGCAGGCCGCAATCCTTGGCAGGGTTCTCAGCGATGAAGCCATCGCGCCGGGCATCCTCCAGCATGACCCGCAGCAGTTTGATTCCGAGGTTTGCCGTGGTCGGCGCAAGCCGCTCTGCCAGACTGTCACGGTACCGCACAAAGTGCTGTTTCTCCAGTTCCGCCAGCGGACGTGTGGCAGTGTGGCCCAGCCATTTCAGAAAGTGACTCGCCCGCCCACTGTAGGCGGCGAGGCTGGCAGGTGCCAGTTCACCTTTCCGGCGCGCCAGCCAGCCAGCGAAAAACGCTTCAGGGGTGGACTGTGGCAGCGTCTCCCCGCGGCTCTTCTGGTAGAGCTTGGCAATCACCTTCTGCATCTGGCGCGCCTGCATCGCGCCCCGTGCAGTGACTTCAAACTCATCCGCAATCGCCTGCGCCTTCTTCCGATTCTTCTCTTTGGTGCTGCACTGCACGCGGGAGCCGTCACGCTGGGTGAAACAAGCGTACCAATAAGGCGAGCGGGGGAATCTGCGGAGGGAAGCCATGCCCAGAGTCTCAACATTGTCTCAACGTCCGTCAAGGAAAATGAAGTCACTGGAGGGATTGAAGCGTTGAATAGTCAAGGGATTTCCTCAATCCGCCATTCCGATAAACGAAATCGGCATTCGATTCCCATGTGCGGTTCTCCTTTTCCGGCGACCCGGGGGTCAGTTGTCCCACCTGCTTGTAAAGCGCGCCGCGGTCATCGAGTCCATGGTGGCGCAGCAGTTCCCGGTCGGCTGCCATGGTGTGGAAGGCCAACTGCCAGAATCCGCCATTCATGTGCACGCGGACTGGAAAATGCGGAGCCCCGACGCCCCCGGACTCGCGCTGCATCCAGAGGGAAAGGTACTGGCGGCAGTAGGCCGGATCCACATACTCGCTGTTCAGATTCAGTTCGCGCAGTCCGGGCTCGCGGGGAGACCACACGAATTCGTGACCCGGATTGAACTCGACCCGGTGCGAGCGTTTGCGCAGGTAGCGGCTGGTGGTGCCTTTGATGCGGAAGAGCACATTGTCGTGCAGCACCCCGTTCCATGCAAAGGCTCCGCGCGCTCCGCCATCGCTGTCGGCCGCATGAAACGGTCCGGAAGCCGACGCTGGGATCTGGTATCCGGACACGAAGACTTCGTAGACCGGCAACCTCGTGGTCACGGTCCCGCGCACCGTTGTTCCCAGATAAAGTGGCAGCGATGCCCCCGCATCACGGTTCAGCGGCCATCGCGAAGCCACCCCGCCGGCCGTCACCGCCACACGCCAGCGCACCATCTGTCCGGGTGACGCCGCATCGGCTGGAATCACTGCCGCATAGCCAGCGGGACCAGGCACCATCGGGACGGAAACCTCCGCACCTTCCTGGACCCGGTAGAAAAGCATAACCTCCGTCACCGGTCCCGTGACCGGAATTACCGACGCCTGCACCACCACATCATCGGCATCACTCGGCCACGACGGTGTGTGACTGACCGACCGTACGGCCGTGGCGGGAAGCTCGCTGGTGGGATGGGCGGTTCCGGGAGTTGGCTGCAGAAAGTACCGCCACGTGGCGGGGCTGCCGGGGGACACTGCACCTGGCAGAGGACCAAACGAGACGTTGGCCTGCTGCTGAGGATAGTCTGCCATCACGTGCGCCGTTGTTCCATCGGGTCGCAGCAGCACCAGGTATCCTCCCTGGGTGGCAAGCCGGAAGTCCGTGTGCAGCGGTGCGCCGCTCTGCGCCCGATCCTTCCCGGAGGCAAAAACGATCAGCCGTTCCCCGGCCCGGAGCGTCGTCGCCGGAAATGCCCAGCGCTGCCGTCCCGTGGGATCGTCGCTCAGACTCCACCCCGTCAGATCGGCCCGCCCGGGTCCGGGATTCGTCAACTCGATCCAGTCTGGTGTGCTGTGGTCTTCGTCTTCGAGGCCCCCGGAATTCTCCGCAAGGAACTCACTGATGTGCACGGGTGGTGGAGGCAGCGACGGATCAAGCACTGCCGACCATCCGTTTCCCGCAAATGGGCGGCCGCTGCGATCGGCAATCCCATGGCCCTCGGACCATGCAAAGTCCACCTTTCCTGCCTCGGGCGAGGTCAGCACAAAGCGGTACCGGGAGCCACTCAAAGCAGTCACCGCCGTGGCTGGCTGTCCATTGATCCTCAGATCGGCAGCATCGACACCGCTCACGTCGCGGCTGAAAGTGACTTCCGCGGCCGTGAGGGACGCGACGGTTTCACCGGGCAAGGGGTCGGTCGCCGCAAGGCTGGGAGGAGCCAGCAGTGGAGCCAGCCCGCCTGCATGAATCTGCGCGATCTCCGTGGCACTGAGCGCATGACTGAAAACCGCGGACTCATCCACCAGCCCAGTGAAGGTATGATTGGCCCCGTTCTGACGCGAACCGAGGTTCAGTTCGGCTCCTGTGCCATTGGCTATGGTGCCGGTGAGGTTGTTCAGCGTGCCGCTGGCGGCCACGGCCGCGCCATCGATGTAGATCTTCACTCCCGCGGCGCTGCGCGAGCCATCGTAGGTGAAGGCTACGTGATGCCACGCATTATTGAGGACGTTGAGTGCCGCATTGACCTGAATCGCATTGCCCGGATAGGCATTGAGAAGCCAGACGGTCAGGCCGGTGGCGCTGCCGCCATTCGCGGTCGTGCCGGCGTGCAGTTCCCAGCCCCGGTAAGTGCCTCCCTGCAGCATGTCCCCGAGGATTGCCGAATCCTGCGGCCCGCCCCGGATCCATGCCATCGCGGAGAACGCTTCCGCTCCCGTGAAATCGATTCCCGTGCCCGCGCGCACAAAGCGCTTCGGACTGACGGCATTGCTGAAGTCGGCAGCCCTCTGGCTTCCGGGTGCCGCCACCGCACTGCTGTAGACCGCACTGCCATTCCATGTCCCCGGATTCCCGCCCGCTGCGTCCGAGGCACTATCCTCGAGGGGCCACCATGAAATCAAATCGGCCCGGAGCAGGCCGGGACCAAGCAGCACCGCAAACAAAGGATAGCGCCATTTCATGATTCGGAATCGGTTGGCTGCGAGGGCATCGGCCGCGTGCCGCCCGTGGAGGAACGGCATGTGCTACGGGTCTTCAGTGATGATGTAATCTCAGCGCTGGCGCAGCATGAACAGCGCCGCGCCCATCGCGAGCAGGCCAGTGCCGGGTTCCGGTAAGGAATCTCGGCGGCATGGTCGCAGCCCTGTCGCCAATCGCTCCCCCAAGGCCATGGAACCAGATGCCGACGGGACGTCCAGCATCATCCGCAACCTCGGGAACCGTGAGCGCCACTGAAGAGTCGCTGAGCGCATCGGGTCGGATCTGTGCGGAGGTCACGGTGGTCGACGCCATCACGACGGGGAATGGATGGAGTTTCATGGCAGGGCAGAAGGGGAATCAGGGCAACGTATCGCCTCGCCGGATTCCGGGCGAGACAATCCGCATACGCAGACGCCACTTCCAGATGTCCTGGATTCAGCGCGACCGCCCGTCGCGGGGGCGGCAGCCCATGCAGCGGACCAGGGCATTGGAAAGTGCAAAGTCGGACGAGTGCCCATGCGATGGCTGCTCGGCTGCCAGCGCATGCACCAGCGCATGCATTGGCATGGCATCGAAGCTCCGCAGCAGGGGTGTATCCGGACGGTCCCGCGCAGTGAGCCGCAGCAGCCGGGGGCTGCGTCCATCCTGGCTCTTCTCCACCAGTTCCGGGTGTGGCTCCGGTGGCGTCATCATGGGGCGGCCCTTTCCTACCGCATCTTCAGGATGGCATTGAGGAGCGACTGTGCGGCGACGGCCCCGATGGCGAGAATGCTGATGACGAGGGCGGCGTCGTAGAGCCGCGTGGGCTTGAGGCTGGCGGGCAGTTGGCGGAGCCGGAACCATGAGGCTGCGAAGATCACGACCATGAGCACAGCCATCGTGGCAATGCCCCCGATGACGACCATGAGGGCGGAATTCCGCACCACGAGATAGACGAGGGCCCACAGGCAGGGAAACAGCCAGATGCAGAAATTCACGGCCCGGTTCCGCTGGGCCGTATCAAGGAAGTTGATGATCCCGAACTGCCCGGCCGCATCGGCGAACTGCCGTGCCCATGCGCCGGTCGCCGCCACCATCGTGGAATAGAGCACGGCAAAGCCGCCGGCCAGATAGATGACGCGGCCCCATGGTCCGAACGCGGAGGTGTAGAGCAGGGCCAGACGCTCGATGAGATCCTTGTCGGCCGGCAGTTCCCCGGTGCGGTGCAGGATGGCGGCGCCCAGCAGGTAGAAGACTGCGGTCACAAGCGTGTAGATGCCCATCGAAAGCAGCGCATCGAGCGTCATCACCCGGATCCATCCCCGGGCCCGTTCCGCCCATTCGGGCGATCCATCATTCGGTCCCGTGCGCGCCGCATAGCCCTTTTCAATGAGCCAGTAATTGTAGACAAGGATTTCGTCGCCTCCGATTCCCGTGAGCGCAAAGGCCGCCCACGCATAAACCGCCACTTCGTGCGGGAGCCGGAATCCGAAGCCCGAAGCAAGCTCGGGAAACGTGACCGCCTTGTCTGTCCATTGCAGCGCCACGAGCGATGCCAGGGTCAGCAGGGTGAAGCTCACGGTCAGAATGAGCGATCCCTTTTCAATGGCAGCATAGCCCCGCGAGACAAGGAGTCCGGTGAGGGCGACCGACAGAACGATCCATGCGAATTCCGGAATGCCGGGGAAGGCGAGATGACAAATCAGGGCGACCCCTCCGACAATGCCGCCGACCTGCAGCAGCTTGGCGCACATGACCGCCAGCCATACCCAGATCGGCCAGCCGCAGCGGCCGAGGCGCGGGCCCGGCAGCGTGTTGAGCGCGGCCATCGTGCTCCGTCCCGTGTAGATCGCGTACTTCCCGAATTCGAGCTGCAGTGCCACTTTCACCAGACAACTCAGAATGATCACCCAGAAGCAGATGAATCCGGCGCGCGCCCCGAACAGGGTCGTGCCAATCAGTTCCCCCGAACCTACAATCGATGCCGTCAGAATCAGACTCGGACCGAGATAGCGCAGCCGTCCGGCAAAGCTCACGGGGGGCGGCAGGACGCGCTCGGCGCTCAGGATGTAGGGATTCTCGGGATTCATCAGCGTGGATCTTCAGACATGCGGGATTTCCGCGTGATCTGCCAAGCCCGATCTCGTCCGGAGATGCGCCCCGCCGCCGTCAGAAACGGTAGCCCAGTCCTCCGCCGACGGACCATCCGCTCAGATCGAATTCCCCGCTGGAGGAACCGGCGGAGACATCCACATCGCCGGTGTAATCATAGCGGCCGAAGACATTGAGTTCCCATGCGCTGCTGATCCGGAAGCCCAGGGATCCCTGCACAAACAGGCCGGGCACGGCGTCCACTCCATCGCCACGCGATTCCCAGCGTCGGGCAGCCCGGTGGGCCCGTCCCTGAGGCCGCAGAAACAGAGTTTCCCGCTGGGTTGCTTCCCAGTCAGCGACATTGAGTGTGACTCCCGCGGAGGCCGTCAGGGCAAGGCGGTCGCGCGACCACGTTAGGGTGGGCCCAAGCGAGAGCGTCCAGAGATTCACCGAAACATCGGTCGTGATGCGGTTGAAGGCGTCGATGCGGTCACGGCCGGACACGGAGTAGTCGGCCGTGCGTTCGGCGGGCCGATTGGGCAGCAGTGCGCCCGGCCCGGCCAGCGTGCCCGCGTAGGGAGCCGATGGGGGAATGGTTCCCATCAGATCGTAGCGGTCGTGGTAGCCGATCCGGTAGTCGGTGCGGTTCCGCGAGGCACTGAAGGTGCTGCCGCTGCGGGACACATCGGTATGGAAGAGACTGATGCCTCCCATCCAGCCAACGGTCAGGTCGTTTCCGGCAGGCATGGACCAATCGAGCTGCAGATAGGGAGCGATGCCGTCGGGAGCCGCGGACCACGATCCGGAGCGGAAGGATTCGGAGGAACCGGAGGTCGCCGCAGCTCCCTGTCCGCCCTGGAAGAACAGGCTGCCGCTGCGGTACTGGGCGTTGTCATCGTATCCCCAGTACCATGTGTCGCCACCGAAGGCGACGGTGCCCCCATCGACCTTCACGTAGCCATCGCGGTAGCTGCGGTCGGCGTAATCGCCGCTGCTCCCGATGGCTTCGGTGCCGGGATAGCGGAAACCGGGCGCAAGGGGAACGTCGGCCAGCGATGACTGCGTGCGGGCATTCCATGAGAATCCCCCAAGGGTCCGCTGGGCAGCGCCTGCGGAAAGCCGGAAGCCACCCCGGTTGGCCGGGGGCGCAGCCGGAGGCACCGGCGACTTGGAGGGAGCCGGAGTCCCCCCCGCATGCAGAGGAGCAGCAGCACAGAAAATCAGAAGCGCACAGGGTAAACGCATGGCAGCGATGCTACAGCGCACTCCCCCGGCAGAGAAAGCCCAAACTCCTTCATTTCGCACCAGCCCGGATCCAAGCGATCAGATCGGCCATTTCCTGATGATTCATGCCGGTCTCGAGTCCCGCGGGCATGAACGACTGCCCGGTGCTGCGCAGCGAAACGACATCGTTCCGGCGCACGAGCCGGAGCGAACCATCGGGAAGGCGGAAGCCGACGCTGTTTCCGGTTTCGCTGGCGACAAGGCCATAAAGTTCGGTCGCATCGCGCAGCCGCGCCGTGAAGGCAAAGTACCCCGGCGGCACATCAAGGGAGGGATCAATGATGCCCGCAAGCAGTTTGGCCGGCGGATGCTGCGCAGCGGAACGCAGATCGGGACCAATGGCGGTCCCCCTGCCTGCGGCCTGGTGGCAGGCGGTGCAGCGCGCGGTGAAAACGGAAAGGCCCTTCAGCGGATCACCGGTCAGGGCGAGGGCGGGGGCAAAGGCGGCGACCGCAGCGGATCGCTCGGGAGTGGCCGCGAGGACTGCTGCGGCGCGGTTCCGCACGGCTTCGGATGCATGTTGCCGCAACCGGGCCCGCTGCACGGAATCGGTGGCTGCTTCCGGATGGGCCGCGAGATGCCCGAGCAGAGCGAGGGCCCATGCCTCGCGGCTCAGCAGAACCTCCAGCGCGGCTTGTCGCGTCGACGCTGCGAGGTTTCCCAGCGATGCCAGCAGTATCCGGGGTACTGCCTCATCGTCACTGGCGGCCATGGCCCGCACGGCTCCCAGCTGCAGCACGGGATCCACCGACGGCTCCAGCCACTTCCTGATTTCCTCAAGGGTTCTCCCGCGAGACCCTGCCTGCCGCATCAGCAATCCGGCCGCCGCGGCTTTGGCTCCGTCCGTGGTTCCGGGGGAAGTGAGCATGATCTCCGCCAGCGGGAAAACGGCCTCGGCCATCCTCACCGCCGTGGCGAGCGCATCGTCTTTTCCCGCGGCGAGCGACGGGAGCGATTCCTTTCCTGCGGCGAGGGCGTCGAGCAGGGCCGCGAGGGCATGGCATTGCTCTGCGGTGATGGTTCCACCGGCGGGCGAAACCGCAGGCCGCATCAGTGCGGCAAGGACGTCGCGTTCCTGCAGCGCAAGGGCCATGCCGGTGAGATCAGCCGCGTACGCATGGAGCAGGGAACCACCGTTTTCCGAAACAGCGCGTGCCAACGCTGCAAAATGCGGCACGGCACTGCTCAGCACTGCGGCCCGCAGGTGGTCATCGTCGGGTGCGCCCGCGGCGCATTCCGCGAGGGCCGCGCCAATCCTGCCGCGATCTCCCTCAGCTTCGCGCCACGATCCCGCGCTCAGCGCAAACTGCAGACGCACAGCGGCATCGGGATCCCGGGCGAGCGGCAGCGCCGCCATGATCAGTGATGGACCCGGCGGAGCTTCCCCGAGACGTCGCAGCATGCTCAGGCGCACCGCCGCGGAGGGATCCCGCAGAAAGTGTTCCTGGGAGGGATCGACGGGCAGGGTTCCCAGCGCACTGACCCTCGTCAGCGGATCAGCACTGGCAAGGGCTCCGGCGACCACGGCCGCAAGGCCCTCCCGAGGTACGGCAGCACCCGGCTCCCCCTCCAGCCAGTTCAGCACCATCTGCGCACGGTCGCGCAGCCAGCCATTCGATGATGCGAGGGCTCCCGCCACACTGTCGGCCCGCTCCGCCTGCGGATACGGCGGCTTCAGGGCGGCCTGTTTTGCGGGGAGGATCCGGTAGATCCGGCCGCGGTCGTCACCCAGCCGGTACTGCGGCAGCAGATCGGCGCGGGCCTTCTCGGGAAGCCACGCCGGATGCTCAATGAGGCAGCGGTACATGTCGACAACCCAGAGTGCTCCGTCCGGACCGGTCCGCACCATCACCGGACGGCACCAGCGGTCGCTGCTCGCGAAGAAATCATGCCCGGCACCGTCGTCGGCGCGCTCCGCGGTGAAGCTGAATCCGTCAGCGCTGAGCACATTGTGCTGCACAAGGTTGTGAAAGGGTTCGCAGCTGAAGGCATGACGCTTTCCTTCCACGCGCGGAAACAGGAGATCGTCGCGGTAGATCATCCCGCTGCAGGCGGAGGTGAAGTGCCCGGCATTCTCAAAGGAATGAAAGCGCGCTTCGGGACGGCTCGCGGGAAAGACGGGCGCATTGAGCGGGCGCACCAGCAGATTCGTGGGATCGGGAGCTGCCACGTGGGGATTGCGCCGCAGCGCTGCATCGGGCAGCACATAATGCCAGAGCGCCCGGCTATTCTGCGTGCCGAACCAGTGACCCTCGTCATCGCGTTCGCGCCCGAACTGCGACGGCCCGCTTTCGGCCCGGATGCCGCCTCGGTCGGGATGAAAACTGAAGTCCCGGCTCCCGATCTTCACGGATTCTCCAAACCCCCGCAACTCGGTGTCGGCCGCATGGCCACCATGATGCCCACCGGCCGCGCAGTACACGCGCCCGTCGCCACCCCAGCGCAGTCCATTCGCCCGCAGCTGCTGATTCCCCTCGCTCAATCCTTCGAGCAGAACCCTTCGTTCCTCGGCCCGCCCATCGCCATCACGGTCGCGCAGAAAGAGAATCTCGGGAGCGGCTGTCACCACGACGCCGTCGCGCCACGTCAGCAGGCCGGTCGGAAAGGATAAGCCTTCGGCAAATAACACGGACGATTCATGGCGGCCATCGCCATCGCGGTCCTCGAGCACGCGCACCCGACCGCCAGGCTGGCCCTTCCCATCGATGCCCTCGGGGTAATCGGCCATTTCCACCACCCAGAGGCGACCCTCCGCATCCCAGTCGATCGCCACCGGATCCATGACTTCGGGTTCGCTTGCCGCGAGTTCCACCCGGAAGCCCGGCGGCACCCGAATGGAGGCAAGCCCGGCGGCGGGATCGAGCGGCGGCGGCACACCATCGGGCAACGGCGTCTGCGCGACGCCACGCAGCGCCATCAGCAGACCTGTCAGGGTTGCCAGAGGCCAGGCGGCCCGGATGTCAGCAGTCATTCCTCACATTACTCCGGAACGCCGGGAACACGACCACCGCCATCGCGGGTCGACCGCTGACGGCATTACCAAGCGCGCACGACTTCGTTCCGCTGTGTGCCCAGTCCCGCCACGGTGCATGCGACGACGTCCCCGGGCTGCAGGAATTCAGGTGGATGGCAGCCGGCCCCAACGCCGGAGGGCGTTCCGGTCGAAATCACATCGCCGGGCAGCAGGGTCATGAAGCGGCTGATATAGCTCACCAGATGCCGGACCGGAAAGATCAGATCGCTGGTCGCGCTGTCCTGCCGCAGCCGACCATTCACCCACAGCGACAGCGCCAGCTGGTCGGGGTCGCCGGCCTCGTCCGGGGTCACCAGCCACGGCCCGAACGGGGCAAAGGTGTCTGCGCTCTTTCCCTTGGTCCACTGCCCGCCCAGTTCCTTCTGCCAGGCCCGCTCGCTCACGTCATTCATCACAGCGAATCCGGCCACGCAATCCATGGCCTCGGCTTCGCTCACCCGGTTGGTCCGACGCCCGATTACCAGCGCCAGCTCAACTTCCCAGTCGGTCTTCAGGGAATCCGGGGGCAGCAGAATGGGATCGTGGGGACCACTCCAGGCACTGCTTGCCTTCTGAAACAGTACGGGTTCCCCGGGAATCGCCGCTCCGGTTTCCTCGGCATGCGCCCGGTAATTGAGACCCACGCACACAATCTTGGACGGCCGCGCCACCGGGGCTCCCCAGCGCTCGGTTTCCGCCACCCGTGGGGCGCGCTCGGACTCTGTCGCCAGCCAGTCCCGCAGAGCCGCCAGCCCGCCGCCCGCAAAGAAGGCTTCATCATAATCCCGGCAGCAGGCGGACGCATCAAGGCGTTCCCCATGCACCAGCACGCCCGGTCGTTCCTGTCCCGGGGCTCCGAATCGAATCAGTTTCATGACCACACAAGTGCATCGTCCCCGAGCCTCGCGCAAGCCTGCCAGAAAGGGACGGAAGGGACGGAAGGGACGGAAGGGACGAAAGGGACGAAAGGGACGGAAGGGACGGAAGGGACGGGAGCAGGGCCCTGGCTTCTGCCTGGCAATCGCCGTGGCGTGCGCGCCGGTCCTGATGCAGCGTACGGCCTCATGAATCCGGAGGCAGACGTATCGGCAGCTGGCGCAGGGGAAGCCCTGAGGCCAGAAGAGGAAATCCCAGTGACAGCTCTGCGGCCCGCTCTGCTGCGTTACGTCCGGGAACGGCGGCCGGATCTGCTGGACCGGGGCAGCATTCCGCGCCGGTTGCTGCCAACCCTCCAGGCGGGCTATGTCGAGGAATCGCTGGAGCAGGAAATCGGCGAACTCACCGACCTCGAACGATCAGTCATTGAAAGCCTCAGGGCCCAGGAGGTCATCTCCGCGAACCCTGCGGAGATGGAGTCGGAGACCCGTTCGCCAGGCGACCGTGTCGCGGACCGCGTCGCGGCCTTCGGGGGCAGCTGGATGTTCATCATCGTCTCCCTGACCTTCCTCGGCGCATGGATTCTGCTCAATTCGATCAAAGGGCCCGCGCACGCTCCCGATCCCTATCCATTCATTCTGCTGAACCTCCTGCTCTCCTGCGTGGCCGCCTTCCAGGCCCCGATCATCATGATGAGTCAGCGGCGTCAGGAGTCCCGCGACCGCCGCCGCGCGGAACAGGATTACCTTGTCAATCTCAAGGCAGAACTGGAAATCCGGCACCTGCACGAAAAGATGGATCACCTCCTCCATCACCACGGTCAGCGGCTCCTCGAAATCCAGACCATTCAGACCCAGTTGCTCCGGCAACTCGTCGAGGACCGCAGTGACTCCGCCATGCCCCTGACCGGCCAGACGAATCCCGGCTGATCCCGTCCCCGGTTCCGCGCGGCACCGTGTCACGCGGTCCGGTGGCGTGGCGGGGAATTCTCCACAAGGCGAGGCGCACAACGGAGAAGGTCGAGACCTTCGACTGCGGCGCAACGAACCCTTCCTCCGTTTTCAGGGGGCGGGCTGGTTGGCCTTCATGGTTTCCGCGATGGTGACTGGTTGGCCGTTGCGGCGTTTGCTTTCGTCGGCGGCTTCCATGAAGGCGAGGAGTTCGATGGTTTCGTCGGCACTGACGGGAGGTTTGCCAGTCTGGAAGAAGCGGACGATTTCAGCGACGAGGGGGGCATAGCCGTCGAAGGCTCCGACGGGGGCATTTCCTTTTTCACCCTGAGCGGAACCCGAGTAGGTTTTGTCCTCGCGGAAGATTCCGGAGCGGCCATTTTCCCATGTACCGCGGACTTCGATGCGACCGTCCGGGGTGGTCGAGCGGGTGACCGATGCGCAGCCCCTGCCCATGACAGTGAAGAGCGATTCGCAGCCGTGGATACCGTACCAGAAGAGGTCGGGATGGGTTTTCTCGAGGGGCGAAGGGCTGGTGGTTTCTGCGGAGAGGACCTTGCCGATGCTGCCATTGCGCACCGCCTGAGTGGATTTGGCGAAGCGGAGGGAAGAGGAACTGAAGAAGGGGACTCCGGCTGCCTTTGCGAGGGAGGCGATGGTGATGGCGTCGCGGAGAGAACCGGCGAGGGGTTTGTCGATGTAGAGCGGTTTGCGAGCCGCGATGACGATGCGCGCCTGGGCGAGGTGGGGACGACCGTCGACGCTTTCGATGAGGATGGCGTCCGAGAGCGCGCAGACTTCCTCGATGGTTGGGCAGATCGTGACTTTGAAACGGTCGCGGAGGACGGCGGTGTATTCCGGGACGCGGCTGATGCTGGATTCGATGTCCGGGCTTCCGCCGGGAAAGGCCGCGACCACCCTTGCGCCCGGGATGTGGTCCTTGTGGGCGGGGTCGTTGAGCATTTCCGTGAAGGCCGTGGCGTGGGAAGTGTCGAGGCCAATGATGCCGAGTCTGAGGTCGTCGGCATGGGAGGACAGCGGGCCGGTCAAGGTGGCGAGGAAGGCGAAGATGGCGGATTTCATTGGGGTTCAGCGGGAGATGGGTTGGGATTGACGGAGGTAGGCGAAGAGGTCGCGGATCTGCTGTGGGGAGAGAGCGTCGAGGAGGCCCGGAGGCATCAGGCTGTGACCGGCTGGGGAGAGCGAAGAGATTTCCGTGCGGCGCAGGGAGATTTCGGCACCGTCGAAGCCGCGGAGCGAGATGGTGGCATTGTTCTCGTCCGTGAGGAATCCGCCGATGGTGCGGCCGTCGGTGGTGGCGACGATGACATTTTCGAAGCCCTCGCGGATTTCGGCATCGGGGTCGACGATGCTGACAAGGAGCGTGCCGAGATCATCGCGTTGGTAGGGGGTGAGGTCCGGTCCGATGCGGCCACCCTTGTGGAAGAGCAGATGACAGGAACCGCAGAGAGATTGGAAGAGGGGTTCGCCGCGGTAGGGATCGCCGGGAGCCGATGCGATGGTTTTGCGGAGGCTGGCGATGGTCGGCTGGACGCTGTCGCGTGGCCGGGGTGGCGGGAAGGCGGCGTCGGCCGCAGCGCGGGTTTGCGGATCCTGCTGGGCGCGGATGCGGCTGATGGCGTCGCGTGAGAAGGCCGCGGGAGGAATGGTGCCCGCGGAGACCGCCTTGAGCAGCGTGGCAGTCCATGCGGGTCGGCTCGTGAGCGTGCCGAGCGTGGCCGACTGGAGGGGTGGCGGAAGCGAGGGCCATGCGGCGACGAGGTCCGTGGCGGTCTGCGGGGACGAGTAGCGCTGGAGGGCGGTGACGGCAGCGCTGCGGAGATCCTCCGGATGGTTTCCGGTGACGATGCCGAGGAGGATGGCTTCGGCGGGAGCGTGTTGGATTTCTCCGAAGACCCGGATGGCCTGGAGTCTGGATTCGGGCGATGCGGCGGAGTCCGTGGCGAGCTGGAGGGCATCGCGGATGGCACCGGGGTTGCCCTGGCGGACGCGGAGGGTGAGCGAGAGTTTCCCCGATGCGGCGAGTGATTCGAGGAGTTCGTCAGGAAGTGTGGGGAGAGGCTGTCCGGCGAAGGCCTCTTCGAAGCCGCGGAGGAGCGCATCGCGCCACGGGGTATCGGGTGCCGACTTGAGGAGCGAACGGCAGGCCAGCAGGCTGGTGCGGGTGGCGGGAGCTGCGAAGCGCCGCATGATTCGCGGGACGAGGTACTGCCGGGTCAGCGGAGATTTCTGGAATTCCTGCGACTGGAAGAGCGCGAGGACTTCGTCCGGATGGGAAGCGCAGTGGGATTCGATGACGAACCAGAGCATGAGGGGGAGGAACGGGTCCGATTCGTCGCCCGTGCGGGAGGCGAGGGCTGCGGTGAGCGCGAGGGCCTGGGCCGCGGGGAGGCGTCGGGCGGTGGAGGCGATCTGGCAGCGGACTTCCGGGGAGGGGTCGTGGCCGGCGGTGCGGAGGGCGGCGGCGAGTACCATTGGAGAGAGAAGGCGTTCATCGCCGGCGAGGCGGAGGGCCCATGAACGGACCGGGGCTGCCGGGTGCTGGAGGGCAGCGAGCGTGAGTTCATCCGATGGCTGCGTGCGGTGGAGAACCCAGAGCGCTTCGAGGGCCGGGTGGGCTGATGGTTCTGCGAGGAGAGAGCGGAGTGCGTCAGTAGTGGTGCGGTCCCCGCTTTCCGCGAGGAGGCGGACCGCGGTCTGGCGCTGCCATGGATTCGGGTGGCGCAGGAAGTTCAGGAGTTCAGCCGGGGGCAGCCCGGCGAGACTGGTGACCTTGCCCGGAGGCGAGTGGCTGCCACGGAGGCGGTAGATGCGGCCCGTGTCCGGGTCGATCTGGCTCTGGTAATTCTGCCCGTGGGCGATGTATTCCTCGCGGAAGTCGGCGATCGTGATGGAACCATCGGGTGCGGCCGCGAGAAAGACCGGGCGGAACGTGCGGTCGTCCGTCGTGAGAGGTTTGCCGAGGTCTGTGGTACGGAAGGTACTGCCGTGAGGGATGCGTTGAGCCGAGATGATGCTGTGGTGGAGAGGGTCGGTGGCGAAAAACGAGCCGCGCCATGGTTCCGGGATGGCGGTTCCTTCCGCCATGATGGTCATGTGGGAGAAGCGCGGGATGGGGTGGGAACTGGCCATCATGGGAAGTTCACCGAAGGCAAAAGGATTGGAGGGCGGGCCGAACTTGCCGGGGTCCTTGCCCTGCTTGAGGTAGAGGCCGTCCTGGATTTGGTGCCAGCCGCGGGTGTCGCCGCCATTGTGGCCCGTGTAGAGACGGCCATCCGCATCGAACGAGACACCGAAGGTATTTCCGCCGCCGTCGGCAAAGATTTCGAAGAGCCGTCTCGAAGGGTGGTAGCGCCAGACCATGCAGCCTTCGATGTAGGTGCCTTGGGCATCGGGCGGGTCGGTGTCCGGGCGGACGACGCGGCAGGTGGTGGTGCTGCCCTGTCCGCCGTAGAGCCAGCCATCCGGTCCCCATGCGAGTCCATTGGCGACACTGTGGGTATCTTCGAGTCCAAAGCCGCTGAGGCGGACTTCCGGTGGACCGTCAAATTGGTCATCGCCGTCGGGGTCGGGCCAGAAGACAAGATAGGGAGTCTGCATGACCCAGAGACCGCCGGCTCCCCGGAGGGCGGCATTGGCCATGTTGAGACCGTCGAGGACCGTCCGGTGTCGGTCGAACGATCCATCGCCGTCGGTATCTTCATGGACCGTGATGCGGTCCGCCCCCTTGTCGTGGTGGGGTGGCGGTGGGGGAATGCGGTCGTATTTCGAGCGGTAGTACTTGTCGCGGCTGATCATGCGGACACCGGCCGGGTAGGGGTACTGGCGGTACTGGGAGACCCAGAGGCGACCACGTTCGTCGTAGCTGAGGTGGGTTGGCTGTGCGACGAGAGGTTCGTGGAGCAGCGATTCGACGGTGAAGTCCTCGTGGGGTTGGAGGAGGGAGAGCGCCTTGTCCGGAGGGATGAAGAGTCCGCGTTCGAGGACCGGGCTGGCCTGCATGACCGTGGTGGCTGGGCGGAAGTCGGCAGGGGAGTAATGGTTGCTGCGGCTGGCGGGATCCGAGGCGGTCAGAGCCGTGGCCTCCGGTTTCCCATTGCGGTCCGACCAGCGGGCGAGGGACACTTCGTCGAAGTACCCGGCGAGGACCGGGGGATTCTCCCTGACCACTGCCATGCCGCGGCCGTGGTCGCCGGGCTGCTGGCATTGCAGGACAATGCTGTTGGCGAGACCCTTCTGGAAGGAATCGCGTGGAATCTTGCAGCGGAGCGGGCGGTCCGGCGGGACCTCGAAGGGTTCATGGATGGCCTTGCCATTGATGAGGACAGCGACCCTGCCCATGCCCGCCGGGAGGGTGAGCGTCATCGAATCGCGCCAGAGAGGGTAGCCAGCCGGGTCCGCCATATCGTCGGGGACGACGAGCCATGTTTCCAGCCAGGGGTGGTCGGCGGCGGCCGGCAGGGTGCGGTCGGCCTGCTCCGTGGAAGCTGGAGTGCTTCCGGCGTGGGCGGGCATCACCGTGAAGCAGGCGAGGGCGGAGAGGATCCGTGCGGTCATGGGAAGAGTGGGGAGAACTTTCGGACAGCCCGCCCGTCCGTCGAATGGGGAAATGATCCGTGATTCTGCTGAAAGGGAGAGGGTGCTGCCGCCCGGCCCGGCCCGTGGTTTCTGCCCTTTACGACGGGGCGACAGGGGTGGAAGGTCTTTCACCCCGAATTCAGACGCATGGAAATGCTGGCGCACCTACTTTCCGGCACCGTGGACACAGGTCCGTGGGCCTTGTTGTTTGCGTTCACGATCGGTCACGCGCTGGCCGACTATCCACTGCAGGGTAAATTTCTGGCGATCCGGAAGAACCGGCACATCAAGAGCATCGATTACATCGGGGATTCGCCGGCCTCTCTGTGGGTATACTGTCTCACCGCGCACTCCCTCGTGCATGCGGGATTTGTGTGGTTGATCACTGGGAGTGCGGCCTTCGGATTCGCGGAATTCGTGCTGCACTGGCTGATTGATTTTGCGAAGTGCGAGAAGTGGACGAACTTCCACCAGGATCAGGGGCTGCATCTGCTCAGCAAGGTACTGTATGTGGCGCTGATGCACTGGATCTGAAACCGCGGAACCCAGCTGATCCATGGCCACTCCCTTTACCCAGCAGGAGATTGACGAATTACCGGTGCTTGAGTACGCCGCGGTGCGGCACAATCTGGAATCGGGCGACCTTGTGTTCTGCGCCGGGCGGTACTTCTTTTCCGGGCTGATTCAGAAAGTCACGAAGTCAGCATGGAGTCACTGCGGGATCATCTACAAGGATCCGACACTGAACCGGATTTTTGTGCTGGAGAGCGAAGTCATGATCGGAGTGCGCCTCGTGCCGTTGTCGAAGTACCTGAAAGACTACCATGGCCGTCGTCGGCCGTATCGCGGCCGCATTGTGATCGGACGGCTGCATCCTGCGGTGGCCGAGGAGAAGGTGAAGCGGGCGCTCAGTTTCGGGATGGATGAACTGACCAAACCGTACGACAACTGGGAGATTCTGCGGATTCTGGTGCGGATTCTGTTTGGGATGGGGCGGCGGACGCGGGACCGGAAGTACATCTGTTCCGAACTGGTGCAGGAATGCTTCCGGCACGCGGGTGTGGTCTTTGCGTACGTGCGGCGGTCGATCAGTCCCGATGATATCTGGAAGGATGAGCGGGTGCTTTCCGTGTGCCGGATTCTCTGAAACTTGAACCTCTGAAATACCCATGATGACGCGGATTCTTCTCCTGATGATGGCAGCGGTCGCCGGAGCGGCGGCGGCTGAGCCGAAGCGACTGGTTTTCATTGCCGGGAGGCCGAGTCATCCGCCGCTGATGCACGAATTCCGCGCGGGGTCGCTGCTGCTGGAGAAGTGTCTGCGGGGAGTGCCGGGCGTGGTGATGGACCGTCATGATCAGGGATGGGTGAGCGACGAGGCGGTACTGGAGAAGGCCGATGCGGTGGTGATTTATGCGGATGGCGGTGGCGGGCATCCGGCCCTGCAGGGGAATCATCTGGAGACGATGAAGAAACTGGCGGCCCGGGGCTGCGGGATTGGATTCATGCACTACGGCGTGGAAGTCCCGGCCGACCGCGGCGGACCTGCCTTCAAGGATTTTGTGGGTGGGTATTACGAGCACCAGTTTTCGTGCAACCCGATCTGGGAACCAGAGTTCCGGACCTTCCCGGTCCATCCGGTGACGCGGGGAGTGCAGCCGTTTCAGATCCGGGACGAATGGTATTTCAACATGAGGTTTGTGGAGGGATTCACGGCCGATGGGGTGACGGAGCGCGACGGGGTGAAGTTCACGCCACTGCTGGTGGCCAAGCCCTCCGACAAGGTGCGGAGTGGCCCTTATGTTTATCCGGCCGGTCCGTACGCGCACATTCAGGAGGCGGCGGGGCGGAACGAAGCCATGATGTGGGCGGTGGAACGGAAGGACGGGGGACGCGGCTTCGGTTTCACGGGCGGGCACTTCCACCGGAACTGGGGGAATGCCGATTTCCGGCGGACAATTCTGAATGCGCTGGTCTGGGTGACGGGGGCGGAAGTGCCTGCAGGCGGGGTGGACTCGCGGGTTTCCGAGGAAGATCTGAAGGAGAATCTCGATCCGAAGTGAGTCGGGCGGTCCCGCGGGGTGCCTGGCGATGTGCCCTTGCGCAAGGGTGGTTCCGGGGCGAGGGACGAGGCGAAGTTTTCCGGAAAGGTGGCTGCGAATTTCTCCGTATCTGCGGGTAAGAGTGGTCAGCTTCTGGAAATCTCTCCGTTCCCCAGCCCCCCTCGAAGCAAAAAGACCCGATATGTACCGAATCCCGTTTGAGCGCGTCAACTGGACGACCAGTCTATTCCTGATTTTCACTGCGATCATCGCTGTCGTCGGCGTGCCGTGGTACATTGTGAAGCATGGCCTCGACTGGTTTCAGGTGGGGCTGTTCATGTTCTACATTGTGGCGTCGATGTGCAGCATCACGGTGGGGTACCACCGGTTGTTTTCGCACCTCTCCTTCAAGGCGGCATGGCCGGTTCGTCTCTTCACCCTCGTGTTCGGAGCCTGTGCCTTCGAGAATGCCTGTCTGGACTGGGCATCCGATCACCGGCGGCACCACAAGCACGTCGATCATGACGGCGACCCCTACGACATTTCGAAGGGTTTCATGTGGGCGCACATTGGCTGGCTGATGTTCAAGCTGAATCCGGAACCGCCGATGGACAATGTGGCGGACCTCCGCAAGGACCGTCTCGTCATGTGGCAGTACCGCTACGTGCACTGGATTGGCTTTGTGGTCGGCATTGTGGTGCCGATGGTGCTGGGGTACTGGTGGAATGCGTCGCACGGCCTTGATCCGTGGGTGGGAGTACTCGGCGGTCTGCTCATTCCCGGCGTAGCCCGCATTGTCGTGGCGCAGCACTGCACCTTTTTCATCAACTCGCTGTGCCACACGATCGGGCGCCAGCCGTACTCCTCGACTCATAGTGCGCGGGACAGTGCCGTGATGGCCTTCTTCACCTTCGGCGAGGGGTATCATAACTACCATCACGAGTTCCAGCACGACTACCGGAACGGGGTCAAGCCGTGGCAGTGGGATCCGTCGAAATGGACCATCTGGATTCTATCGAAGTTTGGGCTGGCGTGGGATCTGCGCCGGGTGCCTGACAGCAAGATTGTGCTCGCGGAGATGCGTGAAGCCCGCAAGCGCGCGCAGCACCAGCTGGACGCGCTGCAGGGGAAAGCGGCGGTTCCGGCGAAGGACGCTTCGCTGGCCCTTGATGCCCTCCTCGACCGTCTTTCCGGAAATTACCATGAATTGGAGAAAGCCGTGAACGACCGCGTGGAAGTATCGAAGCAGAAGCTGCGCGAGTGGCACAAGCAGACGCGCGAAGCGATGCGTGAGCTTTCAGTGGTGCTGCGCGACCTCTCGGCACACGGATTGCTGGCTCCGCAGCCGACCATCCACTGAGGGGTTGAGCCATTCCTGGCGAATCATGAGACAGCCGGACTCGCGCTTGCGGGTCCGGCTGTTCCGTTTGAACGCGGAAACAACGAAGACATGGGATTACGCGAAGACATCCAGCAGATGGGGCGGCAGGCCCGGAGGGCGAGCCGGCAACTGGCTGTGCTGCCGGCGGAGCAGAAGAATGCGATTCTGCGGGCGATGGCGCAGGGACTCGAGGCTGAGTCGGGTCGGATTGAGGTGGCCAACCGGGAAGACCTCGCAAGGGGCCGGGAGCGCGGGCTGAGCGACGCCATGCTGGACCGGTTGGCTCTGGATGGCGGGCGGATCCGGGCCATGGCGCAGGGAGTCCGCGAAGTGGCGGATCTGGCCGATCCCGTGGGAGAGGTCCTCGATGAATGGGAACGGCCGAACGGGATCCGGATCACCAAGGTGCGGGTGCCGATCGGAGTGATTGGGATCATTTACGAAAGTCGCCCGAATGTGACGAGCGACGCGGCGGCACTTTGTTTCAAGAGTGGCAACGCGACGATCCTGCGCGGGGGGAGCGAGGCCATTGCGAGCAACCGGGTGATTGCGGACGTGCTCCAGGTGTCGGGTGCAGCGGCAGGATTGCCGGAGCACAGCATTCAGCTGATCGGGGCGACCGACCGGGAGAGTGTGCGGTATCTGGCGGAGATGGATGAGT
>JBIICE010000033.1:0-25600 GCA_044239025.1 Verrucomicrobiales bacterium | reverse complement strand
TCATGGTCTGAAAGCGCGGGCTGGTCATGACGCCGGCGATGGCCCCGATGGTGGGCGGGCGGGCGGCGCCTCCCGCAGTGGCTCCCGGTCCGGCAAGCAGACCGTCGATGGTCGAGGCATTGCCGAAATCGAGCGAACTGCGGAGCCCTCCGGTGAGGGGTCCCTGGGTGACATTGAAGGTGGCGTCGACGGGGCGGTAGCCAGGGGTTCCTGGAGTGCCGGTGGGCGTCGCCCGGGAGAGTTCTCCGTTTCCGGCGGTTCCGCCAGCCGCGAAGACGCCACTATTGACCTGGAATGGCTCGAGGAACCAGTCGAACCCGAGTTCCCTGAGGTTGTTCTGGCCGGTTTTGAGCTGCGTGATCTTGATGAGGATCTGTTTCTGCTCACGGGCGACGAGGCCGTCGGTAAGGGCTGCGACGAGGTCGAGGTTTTCGTCCGTGTTGGTGACCGTGAGGAGGTTCTGGGACGGATTGTAGGCGGCCGAGGCTCCTTCCGGAAAGGGGACGCCCTGGCGCGTGAGCAATTCCGTGGCAGTGAGCTTGCGGAGGCGGGGGCGGCTACCCGCATCAGCCGTGGAAGCAGCGAACGGATCCGACTCGACGGATGCTTCGGCGGCCGGGGCCGTGGTCAGGAAGCCTGGCGGGACGCGGAATTGGCGGGTGGAGAATCCACCGGTGCCGCTTCCGGCCGAGACGATGACGCCCGATGGTTCGACACGGAAGCTGGTTCCGGTGACATCGCAGATCGAGCGGAGGGCGTCCCGCAGGGTAGCGTTGCGGAGGTCGAGAGTGACCGGCTTGATTTCGCCGGGTTGCTTGCTGCCGGCGTTCCAGATGATGTTGACGCCGCGGGATGCTTCGTCCGGCGCGGTGAGATCGGCCTCGGCGGACTTGCGCGCGAGATAGCCGAGGGCATCTGCGATGGGAAGGTCGGCCACCGTGAGGCGTGGGATGCGGAGTGAGTCGAGCTTGAGGGCGGCAGGGCTCTGAGTGACTCCGGAATCGGAGTCGGCCCCCGAGCCGACGCCGGGGAGTTTCGAGCGGGCCGGAACCGCAGTTTCCCACTGGCGGTCGACTTCGTTGAGCATGCGGACGCGGGTATAGTCCCGTTCCGAGCGCAGGTGCGTGGAGATGAGTCGCTCGACGCGTTCGAGACCGCGGCGGGCGGCGGTATTGGTTTCGTCGACGGCGAGGACCTGCTGAAAGGCAGCTTTGGCGGCGTTGTAGTCGCCCAGGTCTGTATGGTCGTGCGCGAGACGCAGAAGCGAGCGGACCTTTTCGACATTGGCGGTGTGGGCCGGCGTCTGGGCAGGGTTGAAGCGGTCGGGATCGCTGAGGTCTTCCTTGAGGGCTTCGGCGGCTTCCGAGGAAGGGTCCATGCCGTCGGTGAGGGCCTCATTGAGGAGGGCTGCGGCCTTGTCGTAGTGGCCCTGCGTGGCGAGGGTTTCCGCGTGGCGGGTAGCCGACGCGCTGAAGCGTTTCACGGCGCTCTGGCGGAGGTCGCCGACGGCGGCGGCTCCCGCGGGGAGGGCGGCGATGGCCTGACGGTACTTTTCGAGGGCATCGCCATCATTTCCGGCCGAAGCGAGGGCATCGCCCTGCGCGATGAGATCCGAGGCACTGGCCGCATTGGCGGCGCGGCGCTCCGCTTCCCGCGAGGCAGTTCCGGGGGCCGCGAAAGCAAGCTGGACGGGAAGAGCGGTCGAAAGCAGGGCCGCGGCGAGGGCGAGATGCGTGGAGGACCCGGACCGGCGGCTCAGGCCGGAGCGGGACATCGCTGGTGCGGCGGCGTCTGATCCGATGGACATAGGAATTTCCCCTGGAATGGGACCGGGACACTAGGCCTGCCTGCGGTTTTTGTAACGGGAAAAATTCAGCTTTTTGCGGCGGTGCGGCGGGCAAGTCAGAGCTTGACAGCGATTCTTCCTGGTGAACCGGCGGGTTGCGGGCGGATTTGCGGGAAGGTGGCCGCGTCCGGACGGTCACGTCCGATGCGGATGGTGAAGGAGGAATCCGAAAAAACGGGCGGGCGGAAGCCCCTGGCAGGGATCCGGCGGCAGTAGAGGACGTCGCCCGAGGCATGGTCGCTGACCTTGATGACGGCGGAATTGGCACCCTCCACAGTGATTTCCGGGAGGAATGCGGTCACGATGCGGCCGTCCGCGTTCATGGGAACCGTGTGGGGCCAGCCGGGGAACTGCTGGTCGCCGAAGCGGGGCCAGCATTCGAAAGTGATGGTCCGGCTGATTTTGTGGAATCGGGCAAGGCCGTAGCCATCGGCGCGCTGTTGCTCGTCGCTGACGTCGCCGGGGTTGGCGTAGGCGATCATGGAGAGGCGGTTGCCGAGGCCGTCGCGGTAATCGCCGGTCCATGGGAGGGGGCTGCCGGGAACCGGGTGTGGGCCTGGCTTGTGGTCGGCGGGTTCCCACCAGCGGCCATAGATGGTATTGACGAGAGCGGGACTGGTGAAGGCGAATGGTCCGTCGCCCCAGGTTTCGATGCCATGGCGGACAAGGACGGCGAGGTGCTGGTCGCCGCAGAGGTGAACGGCTCCAGCGCGGCGGAGGTCGGCCAGAGCCCGGTTCCGCTGCGCCTGCGGCCAGCCATTGCAGTCGAGGTCGGCGAGGAGGCGTTCGCTGGGTCTCCCGTGGAGGTGAACCGCCCCGCAGAAGGCCGTCTGGGAAAGCACGCATTTGGATTGCGCGTCTTCCCAGTCGTCGGTCCATGCCTTGAGGAAGCGGTGCTGGCGGTCCCCGAGCAGCGAGAGTCCGGGGAGATCAATCGAAGCGGGATCCCATGCCGGATCGTTGATGTGGTCCGGGCGGGGGCCGCGCTGAGGGATTTTGTCCTTCGGGCCCGACTTGAACTTGCGGTCCTCGAGGATGGCGAAGTCGATGCCTCCGACGCGGAGCCGGGTGAAGTAGACCGTGATGCCCTGACCGACCGCCGCGGGATCGGCGGGATCCGGGAGGTGCCATGTCTGCTGGCGCTGGACTAAGTTGACGTAGGCGGCAGGGAAAAAGTAGCCGCCGTCAGCTCCGGCGGGGTGGAGGGAACGCCTGCCGTTCTCGCCCCAGAGGTTAGGGTGGCCGACATCGTGATCGTCCGGGATGGTGACAGTGGGTCGGTCGCGGAGGATGTCGCGGAACTGAAGCCCAAACTCGATCCATCCGGCCGTGTGTTCCGTGTGGCGGTAGGTCTGGTCCCCTGCGAAGAACAGGAGGTCGGGGTTCTGGGCACGGAGGCGGTCCACGATTTCCGGCCGGGGTCCAGTGGTTCGGCTGGAATTGCAGGAGAGCGAGGCGACCGTGATTTCCGGCTGGTCGGCGGGATCGCGCCGGATGATTCCCGTGAATGCTGCGGATTCGCCGTGACGGATGCGGTACGGAGTATTGACGGACTGGTCCCATTCAGCGAGGCGGAAGTGAGCGCTCCAGCCAGGGTAGATGACGGGGGCGCGCGCTTTTTCGACCCACTGGCCATCGATTTCGCATTCGAGGCGGGCCTCGCGCGGTTCGCCGGGTTTGAGGGGATACAGCTGCGCCGTGAGCTTGAGCATGCCGCGTTCCACCGTGTAGAGGGCAAAGGCGACCACCTGATCACGGGGCACGTCCATGGGGGGCGGCGGGTTTGCTCCTTTGGGCTGACGTGTCCACCATGCACCAGTGGCAAGGGAGTCGAGTGCCGGGAATTCCCTGCCGAAGGGCTTGGAGTCCTCCGGTTCCGCTGCGGGCGCGAGGATGGCAGTGCAGAGCAGGACGGACGCAGCGGCCGCGGGTTTCATGACAACAGCAAGGAAAACGGAAACGGGCCGGTGCCACCGGAGAATCGATGGCACCGGCCCGGTGATGGTTCAGGGAGTGCGGATCAGGGTTGCGCGATCACCTTGAGGCGGATGAAGTCAGCGGGGTCGCCGGCCGTGCCGCCTTCCGTGCGGAAGGTGTGCCATTCCCATCCTGCGTTGAGAAGCGGGAGCGAGAGCCCGGCCTGCACCGACGCGGCATCCGCTGCACTCAGTTCCGTGGCGGGCACCACGCCCCAGCCGTTGAGATCATTGGCGGCTTCAATGAGGTAATTCACTCCGTCCCGGGTGGCCGACTGGCGGTTTCCGCTGGCGGCGAAGGAACTTCCCTCGCGGGTGGCCACGGTGAGCGTGAGGACATTCTGACCGCCGAGGGAGGCCAGGGCGACATACGAGCGGGCGACCGAGCGGCCTGATTTCGGATCGCTGTTGGTGGCGAACTCGAGAAGGTTGCTGGCTCCGTCGCCGTCGTCATCGCCGGCGAGGCCACCGGTGACGCCGTTGGCAGCGGCCCATGTATCGAAGGCGCTGACGCCGCCTTCGGCGACCCGGATGATGCCATCGGCGGCGAAGCGGCTCGTATCCCAGCGGAGGCCCGCCGGCAGCGGCGCTGCGGCGAAGTCGAACACCGGAGATCCCGTGACGCTGGCCGCATCGACGAGGTCGAAGCTGTCGCCTGCGACCGGGGAATATCCTGCGAGGGTGACGCGGACGGTGCCGTTCATGCTGAGGACTCCCGTTACCGCGAGGCGGTCCGCGGTGACAGCGCTGGTGATTTCCGCATCGAAGACCGAGCCCGCGGCCATGGCGAGGTCGGCACCGAAGCGCAGGGTGGCCACACCCGGTCCCGGGGCGATGACCGAGCCGGACGCCGCCGACGCATTCACGCTGGCCGTGCCATTACCCGTGAGCGTGCCTCCGCTGTTCACCGTGAGCGGGCTGGCCGCGAGGGTGGTGCTCAGCTGGAGCGTACCGCCGTCAACGAACGTCCCGCCAGTCGTGGTGAGCGGGTTGGCGCTGGCGAGTGTGAGCGAACCGCCTCCCGCCTTCCGCAGAGAAAGGGCTCCCGTCAGCTGGCTGGCGTAGGTGGTGGTGATTTCCTGATTGACCGTGAGCGCGGCGGGCGCGGCGGAGGTGACCGACTTGCTGTTCGCGTTTGCTCCGGTCGGCGGATTCGACTGCAGCGATCCGACCGTCTGATTGAACCCGTTGAGGTCGAGGGCGGCGGCATTGCCGTCGTTCTGACCGAGGATCAACGTCACGTTCGCGGGGAGGACACCGGCCGCGCCCATGCGCAGGGTACCGACAACGACCCCGGAGGTCGCCCAGCTGTTCCCCGTGGAATTGATGGTCCACGTTCCACCGTCCGTTTTGCTGACGGTGGCATTCGGGAGGTTGATGGTTCCGTTGACCACCCCCGTGCCGGCGGCTCCACGCAGGAAGAAGACGCTCGAGGGTCCATTGAAGCCGAGCGAGCCTTCCGTGACCGGACCATTGATGGCAATGGAGTCATTGGACACCGTGGAGAACTGAACGATGGACGTGCCATTGACCTGGATCGGAGCGTTGATGACGCCGCCCGCCGAACTGCCGATGACCTGGGAGCGGTAGCTCGTGGTGCCGAGGATGGTGCTGTTCATCACAAGAACCGTGGTGCCAGGCAGGGTGAAGCCCCCGAGGTCAAGCGCCGTGGCCGCACCGGCCGCGCCGGAAACCGGATGCGCGAGGGTGAGGTTGCCACCGGTGACCGCGGTATTGCTGGCAAGCCGCAGGGTGGTGACGCCGCCGCCATTGGAATCCACCATGATGTCGCCCGAGAAGCCCTGGTTGGCCCCGCCGAGGGCAAACGTCGGGGCTCCGGCGGCACCGCTGGTGAGGTTGAGGCTGCCGGCACCCGTGAGATTTCCCGGAATGTTCACCGTCTGCGCAGCGGCATTCGTCATGCTGATGACCGCACCGCCGCTGCCGATTTCGATGCTGCGGGTAGCGAGCAGATCCGTGCCGGCCGTGAAGTTAAGGCGGGCTCCATTGCTGATGGCGATACCGTTTCCGGTGGCCCCGCTGCCAAGGCTGGCCGCGCTGGCGAGCGAGATAGTGCCGCCGGAGAGCGTGGTGGCACCGGTGTGGAGGTTCGGTCCCGCCAGCGTCAGGGTGGAGGCTCCGGACTTTGTGATGCCACCGGGTCCGGTGAGCTGATTGCCATCCGTGGAAGTCAGCGCGTAGTTCGTGGACTCCGCCACCACGCCGACCGCGGCCGGCTGCAGAAGCCCAATCAGCGAGACCGACGGATTGGCAGCGCCGTCCGGGAACACCGCGATGTCAGCATTGTGGAAACGCTCGGCTGCAAACGGGGCCACGGTATCGACCCAGTTCTGGGACGAGCGGAGATCCCATGCGGAACCTGCGGCACCGGTCCAGGCGATTCCTTTGCCTTCGAGGATGTTCACGCTGACCGCGCTGCCCGAATCCGTGACCGTCGGAGGAACGCGGAAGTCGGCGGCTCCGGCTACTTCGACGGTTCCGGAACCCGTGCGGTTCGTGTAGCGGAAGACCGTCCATGGTCCTGCGCCCTGGGGCATGCCCGTAAGCGAGATGGTGTTGGTTCCGTTGACCGTGACCGTACCGGCGGTGAGCCCGCCCGGGGTATTGGGATCGGCAAAGAGCGTGCCGCCATTGAGTGTGAGGGCGGGCGTGGAGACTTCGCCGCCGAGAGAGGCACCGGCATCCACCGTGATGCTGCCCGGATTGGCTCCGACGGGAAGGTCGAGCCGTCCCTGCGACACGATGACCGGGCCCGTGATGCCCGCACCGGCACCGGAGAGGACCGTGTGACCTGTTCCTGTCTTGGTGAGCGAGGTATCGCTGGTGGTGGCGACGGGAGCCGAGACCGTCTGCAGGCCTGCGGGCGGGCTGAAACCACCACTGCCACCACCCGTGAAGCTGATGGGAGCAGGACCGGTGATGTTCCTGGTGAAGGTGATGCCGTTTCCAGCCCCGTTCGTGTCGAGGACCGTGCCGGATCCGGCGGTGGTCACGACCACGTCGATGGGGATGGTGATGGCCGGTCCGGTGCCGGTGCCGATGCCTGTGTTGTCCACGCGGATTGTGCCGCCACCGAGGAGCATGGCCGTGGAAACATTCCGTCCGATGATGCCCCATGAGCTGCGGACATTGAGGGTACCGCCGAGCAGGTTGTAGCGGTCGATCCCGTCCGGCATATTGGCTCCGGCTCCGTTGTTGCCGCGGTTGTCGAGCACGACCCAGTTTGTGGTGACGGTACCTGCGTTCTGATTGAAGATACCAGTGCCGTCGTTGCCGAGGTAGATGCCGCCGCCGACGATGGTGGCCGGGTTGGTGGCATTGATGTTGTTGTCCCCGGCGGTGCCGGCTCCGCCACCGGCTGCGGTCGATGGGCTATTGAATGGGGATTCTCCCGTGAGGGTGAGCGAGCCGCCATTCATGTTGTAGACCGAGGTTTCCGTGGGCCAGTGGCCGAGACGGAGCTGGTCGGCGACGACCACTTCGGTTCCGGCCGCCTGGTTGATGGTGCCGCTGGAATTGGCGGCCTGGCCGACGCTGAAATAGCCTGTGCCGATGCGGGCCCCGGCATTGATGTTCATGGTGGCTCCGTTGGCTGCGGCGACCGAGACCTGACCGGAAGTATGCGTGCCGGTGAGGTTGGCCGTGGCATTGGCGCGGGTCTGACCGACGCGGATGAAGCCACCGGTGAGGGTGGTATCGCCGCCCATGGTGATGGGAACGCCATTATCCGAGAAGCCCGGGCCCGTGCAGTCGAGGTCGACAAAGGTCCGGAGGACATTGGCTCCGCCGCCCGTGATGGTCTGTCCGGGGAGGAGGGTGTAGCCATTGCTGCGGTCGAAGCCGATGACGCCGTTGGCACCATCGCCGTTCACCGTCACTGGGCCGCTGCCAAGCGTGCCGGTGGTGCCGCCATTGCCGACATTGACCCGGTAGGAGGGGACGCCGGCCGTCTGGGTATTCTGGCCGCCGATGATGGTGGCTCCGTAGGAATTGGCGCCCGTCAGGAGGATCGTGTAGCCGTTGTTGTAGTTGCTGATGTTGAACTCCACATCGCCTCCGGAGATGGGGCCGCTGATGGTGGCGGTGGAATTGTGGGCGCAGATGCGGGATCCGGGAAGAGCGTTGACAGGTCCGGCCCAGACCGCACCGTTTTCAAGGCGCAGCGAACCGAGGTAGCCACTGGCGTCCTGGTAGCCGATGCCGGCGATGGTGATGGCATTGGTGTAGGTCTGACTGGCAGCTGTGTAGAGCTGAGCGCGATCCTGAACTTCGATGGCGGCCGTTCCGAGGGCGGCAGCGGATGGCTGCTGGAGGCGGTAAGTGCCATCGAAGGGCGAGGTCAGCCGCATCGTTCCGCTGAACAACGGGCTCGCTCCCTGGAGCTGGACGGCGAGGGCAGTGGTGCCCGGGCCCGCCGTGCGCGGATTGATTTCAACGGTGCCCGCACCAGTGATCGGGCGGTTGAAGTTGAAGTTGGCATCGTCGCGGGTGAGGCGGAGGGTGGCTCCGGAGGAAACGGCGACTTCCGGGGTGGCATTGAGGACCACATTGCCCGTGGCGTCGTGATCGAGTTCCAGGGTTCCGGCATTCACCGCCACCCGGCCCGTGAGCGGGTTGGTATTGCTGAGGACGACCGTACCGGTACCCGACTTCACGAGATCGCCGGCGCCGGCAAAGCCCGAACCGCTGACGGTGTAGATGGTCCCGGGGGTGTTCGTGAAATTGACGCGCGAGGGCGAGACTGGGGCGAACAGGAAGAGGTTGGTATTGACCGGACCGTCCGGGAAAATGACTTCGTCTCCGGGGACGAAGCTGGCAGGAGCGGAGGACGACTGGAGGTTCCAGTTCTGGGTGAATTCGTCCCACGTGCCATCGAGGGCACCCGTCCAGACGAGGCGGTCATTGGCGGTGACCTGCAGGGCGATGGCACTGCCGGTGTCGACAAGCGAGGCGGTGGCCCGGCCGAATGGCTGGAGGAAGAAATTGGCAACACCCGGACTGGTTCCGGTGTAGCTCAGGAGCGGGTAGGTTCCCGGGGTGAGAATGCCTCCTGCGGGTAGGATGCCGATGGCGGCACCATTGCTGGTGACACTGCCAGCAGCGATGGAGTCCGTCCCGGCGGCACCTGCTTTCAGGGTTAGGCTGCTGCCTGCATCGAGGGTGAGGGCACCCACCGTGCCGGTGCCGAGCGCATTCGAACGGCCGGCGCCGAGGGCTCCTGAACTGACGAGCAGGGAACCATTGATGGTGGCTCCGTTGAGGTTGAGCGTGCCGGACCCGGATTTGGTGAGACCACCGGGGGCCAGCACCGTCACGCCGTTGAGGGTAAGGTCGTCCGGTGTGGCGGAATCGGCGACATTGATGAGGCCGGGAGCCGCGCCGAAGGACAGTTTGCCGCCCGCAGTGGCATTGATGGCGTGAGGCGCGTTTCCGGTTCCCGTGTTGAGGGTATCGATGGTGCTGCCGAAGCCGTTGTCGAGGGTGAGGGTGCGGCCGCCGAGGTTGGCGGTGGCGGTGATCCCGCTGTTGGCCGAAGCATTGCCCATGCGGAGACCGGAGAGCGTCTGGTCGAATCCGTTGAGGTCGAGCACGCAGTTTTCCGAGCCGCCGAGCTGAACGTTGGCGACCGGGGAGATGCCATTGGTGGCTCCGACGACGACAGTTCCGGAAGCGACGAGGGAATTGTAGCCATTGCCGCCGCCGGCGTAGATGATGCGGCCGGCGCGGTGGGCGACGCCGACCGTAGAGGTGATGGGGCCGTTGATGAGGAGTTCATTGCCGGCTGCGGCGGTGAAGTGGCCCCCGTTGGTGACATTCCCGTTGATGTAGATGGGGCCGTTGAGCGTGGAGCGGCCGGTTCCGACCCCCTGGATCACGCCGTTACCAGCGACGGGGGCACCCCCATTGACGATGAATTCGTTGCCGAGGGTGACGCCGGCATTGATCTGGACGCGGTTGGCGATGCTGGTGTTGGCCGAGGGGGCGATCACGATCTGATTGCTGCCTGCGGCCGCATTGTTGTTCAATTGAAGCACTCCACCGTTGAGGGTGATGCCGCCGCTGAGGGTATTGGCCGCGCTGAGCACGAGGGTGCCACCAGTGGTGCCGGTGGGGGCGGAGGAAACCGTGAGGCCGTCGTTTCCGGCGAGCACGGCGGAGATGGTGGCGACCCGGTTGAGGGTAGTGATTTCGGCCGTCCCGGTATTGACGTTCAGGGTCAGGGTACCGCTCGTGCCCGTGGCGAGGGTCCAGTCGTGGCTGGCGGTGGTGGCATCCGCGAAGCGCAGGCGTCCGACAGTGCGGTTGCCATCGAGCGTCACGGTCCGGGCTGCGGTGATGTTGATGGTGGAGAAGTCGGCGATGGCATCGACCCCATTGGCGATGGCGCTGCTGGCCCAATTCGTGGCGGTGCCCCAGCCTCCGCCATTGAGGTTCGTCCATGTGCCGTTCGTCTGCGCCTGGAGGCGGTGGGCGGGCCATGCTGCGATCATGGGGGCCACAAGAAGAAACAGGCGGGTCGGCAGGAAGCGATGGAGAGGACGGCGTTTCATGGGTGACTGGTTGGGTCGGTTGTTGTGTTGGGAGGGCAGGATCGGACGCGCAGAACCCAGTTTTCCGGGGGGCGGAAACACGGGGTCCGATCTGCAAAAATCCGGGATAGCGTAATTTCAGGGTCGATGGCAAGCATTTGCGGCATGACTTTTCGTCAATTTTGCAGGCGGCTCCGGGAGATTCCCGGTGGCGGAATTGTCAGTGGCCATGAAGTTGAAAGCCATGAAGGCTTTTCACTGCCGATGGCTGGCACTGATGATGGTTACGGTTGCTCCGGCAGCGAGGGGTCAGGCTCCCGGGGTGCCGATCGAATCGGCGTCCACTGAACATGGCGAACTGCTGCGGCGCCTTGCCTTGCTGCGGGAGAAGCGGGCGGGATTGGGTCCAGCGGCGGCAGCGGCTGGCCTCGCGTTCCCCGAACCGGCGGCCATTTCGCTGCCGGGATGCCGGACGACCCCGCTGCGTCCCTCCGAAGTCTGGCAGGCGGCACAGGCGAGCCGACTGGCCGTCGGCTGGCATTATCTCTGCCGGAAATGCGACCGCTGGCATCTGAATCTGGCGGGAGGGTATCCGGTGGCCGATGGCGGGGTGGTGGCGACCTGTTTTCACGTTGCCGCGCCTCCGGCGGACATGCGGGATGGGCAACTGGTGGCGGTGGATGCGGCGGGAGTTCCGTGGCCCGTGGTGGCGGTACTGGGGTCGCAGGAGGCCATGGATGCCTGCCTGCTGCGGGTGGAGGGTCTGACCGTTCCAGCGCTGCCGCTCAATGATCAGGTCCGGCCTGGAGATCCCGCGTATCTGCTGAGCAGTCCCCTGAACGTATCCGGCTATTTCACCGATGGGATGGTGAACCGGTTTTTCCGCAAGGGAAAAGCAGGGCACAACGGCCCCCCGGAAGAGGATGCCTCACTTCTGCGGGTGCATGTGAGCACCGACTGGGCACCCGGGTCCAGTGGATCGCCGGTTCTTGATACCTGCGGAAATGCGATCAGTCACGTGGCCACGATTACGCACCTGGGCGACGGGAAGAATTCGGCCGGGAAGGGAGTGGCGCATCTGACGCTGCACGAGGGCATTCCGGCGCGCAGCGTGCTCGGCCTGGTGCGGCAGAGCGGTGAGGCCGCCGCGAAGCCTCCCGGGGAACGGGTTGGGCCCACGCTCGCCGACCTTGAGAAGCGGCTTGCGGCAAAGGATTACCGGACCGCGGCAGGGATCCTCGAAAGACTGGGGGCCGCCTCGCCCGGGCCGGAAGCGCAAAAGCGGCTGAAGGTGCTCGGACTGGACATTTTTGCGGGAGAAGGTGAGCAGGCGAAAGCGGCGGAGCTGGCAGAAGCCATCCTGCGGGAGGAACCCAGCGAGGCAGCCGTGCTGAACGACGTGGCGTGGAAACTGGTGACACGCATGGCGAAGCCCGATGCTGCCGTGCTTGCCGCGGCCGAAAAATGTGCCCGGCGCAGCGTCGAGCTGCGGGACGGCCGGGATCCGGCGTCGCTCGACACCCTCGCGAGGGTGTGTTTTCTGATGGAGCGCCGCGAGGAGGCGGTGCGGCTGCAGGAAGATGCAGTGGCGCGGGCCGATGCGTCGCTGCGTCCGGCACTTGAGAAATCGCTGGCCGATTACCGCGCCGGGAAGCTTCCGGAGGTGAAGGAAGGCTGACGTCTGCGGCGGCAGGCAATTGAGTTTACATGACGATGTCCTGGATTTCCCTGATTGTTGCTAGCCTGCGGGGCCAGCTCCCGGCCCCGTGGCTGCAGATTGTGCTGGCGTTTACGGCGATTGCCTGCGGGGCCGTCATCGGGACCGAGCGGGAGCGGCATGACAAACCGGCTGGGCTGCGGACCCTGATTCTGGTGTGTCTGGGAGCAGCGGTGTACACGATGGTGTCCTTTGTCTTCACGACGCCGCAGGGGGATTCCGGGCGGGTGGCCGCGCAGATTGTGACGGGGGTGGGCTTTCTGGGAGCTGGGGCGATTGTGCATGGGGGCAGGCTCGTCAGCGGCATGACGACGGCGGCGGCCGTCTGGATGACGGCGGCGATTGGCATTGTGGCGGGTGCTGGTTATGCGGTGCCTGCGCTGGGCACGGCGGTGCTGGTCAGGCTGGTGCTGGTCTGGGTGGAGAAGTGGGAGGTCCGGCATCTCGGGGGCATGCGGACAGTGGATGCCGAAGTGACCTTTGACCCGGCGAGCGGGAAGACCCGGCTGCGGCTTCAGTATCTGCTGGGGCAGTACCGCGGCATGGCCGATTCCTTTTCCGCGGAGGAAGCCCCGGGAGGTCTGCGGCGGGTGTGCCTGCGGCTGCGGCTGCCGCGCAAGCATCTCAATGAATTCCTCTTTGCGGTGACCGAGTTGCCGGAAGTGCGGTCGATTGACTGCCGGGAGTGCGGCAGCGGCACGGTGGTCAGTGGACCTCCGGCAGGGTGAGCTGAAAGCGCCACTGGGGGCCATCGAACCACGGGGACCGTCCGGTGTCGGCGTGAAGTGGGGAGAACGTCCGCACGGTGACGGTGCGGCCGTCGGGTTCCCAGGTCATCAGGCGGAGCCAGCCATCGCCGCCGTTGCCTTTTTCGTCCGATCCACCACCGAATCCCTGGGCATTGAAGAGGAGCTGATGGACAGACTGACCGCTGGCATTGGGGTCGGTGCGGCGGCCGACGTGTGAACCCATTTCGTGGCCGTTGAGGACGAGCGAGAGATTCCGGGAAGGGAAAACCAGGGATTTCCAGAGGTCTTCGCCATCGTGGGTGTCGCCGGCGCGGCCGGTTCCATAGGTGTGAGGATTGCCCGGCCGTCGGCGGTTGCCATTCTGGCCGTCGCGGAGATCGCCCGGAATGATGAAATCGTGGGTCAGCAGGATGCCCGTGTGGCTGGCGAACTCAGGTTTCGCAAGGAGACTGCGGGCCCAGCCGACGGCGGCACGGCGCGGCCCCCATTCGAGGGAGATCACGAGGATTTTCCGGCCATCCGGGGCCGTGAAGGCGCAGGCGGAGTTTTCCAGTGTGTGCTTTCCCGCAGCGTTGGGAGCCGTTTCGATGAGGATACCGCCACCCCGGCCGTCGCTGAGTGGCCGATTCCAGTCCGCGGGGAAAAATTCGGGGAACCGGCTGTCGCGGTTCTCGGCGTTGCGGATTCCGTAGTCGTGATTTCCGGTGGCGAGAATGACCGGGACCTTGTCCGCGAGGGGCAGGAGAGCCCTGCGGGCACTCTGCCATTGCTGTTCCGAGTTCTGATCACCCCAGCCCCGGCCGCCCCCTGCGGCGATGCCGTTCTGTTCGACGAAATCGCCTTCGTGGAGGACCAGCTGGATGCGCCATCGTTCGAGGTTGGCGGTGATCCATTGGCACATGCGGTCGAAATGCTTCTGGTTGGCGGCGTATTTTGCGTAGTTCTGGGAATCGGGGAGCACGGCCATGGTCCAGCCGGAGGCGATACCGGTGGCAGGGTCTGGCAGGGATGGCGGGGATGGCGGGGCGGCGGCACGGGCGTGGAGACCAGCGAAGGCCGGAGGCATCGCTCCGAGAAAGCGGCGGCGGGTGAAAGGCATGCAGTGGATGGGAACGGATGCCCGCAGAGGCTTTGATCAGGCTGGCACGACGGGGTTGCGGAGGGAGTGCAGAGGGGCAAAGGAAGAGGCATCATGCCAGCCGAATCTTTTTCCAGCGTCACGGTTCACACGAAGGCCAATGTCTACTTTGATGGCAGAGTGGTGAGCCACACAGTGATCCTGTCCAGCGGGGAGAAGAAGACCCTTGGATTGATCTACCCTGGAGAGTATCATTTCGGAACGGGTGCTCCTGAGAAAATGGAAGTGACGGCGGGGTCGTGCAGCGTCGTGCTGGACGGGGAGAGCGGATTGCGTCAGTACGCGGCCGGGACGGAATTTGACGTTCCCGGGAACAGTGGGTTCACGATCACCGTGGACGAAGGCATCTGCCAGTATATCTGCTCATTTCTGAGCTGAGGTTTCACCCGCATCAGAGCGAGCGAACGTAGGCGGCGAGGTCGGCGGCCTGCTGGTCACTGAGGCTCGCGGCGAGCGGTGGCATGAGGCTGTGGCCACTCCGGTAGCGGGCGGTCCACGTGCGCAGGGCACTGACCGTTCTGGTGGAGCCGCCCATGAACTGGAGGGTCAGTCGGTTTCCCTGCCGCGACTTGAGGAATCCTTCGGTGGAAGATCCGTCGCGGAAGCGGACATGGAACGGCCGGAAGACATTTTCCACGGCGGCGGCGGGATTGATGAGGGCAGCGAAGAGCGCGGCAAATTCGCGACGGCGGCTCCCATCGAGTGGCGGGGCGAATCCGGTTCCCCTGCCCTGGGCGGCATGGCAGGCGAGACAGAGGCTCTGGAAGAGCGGCGCTCCAGCGGATGGGTCTGGCAGGAGCGAACCGGTGGCAACCGCTTCCGCGAGACGGTTGGCGCGCTCCGTGAGGCCGGCTGAGGCCTGCCGTTGCTGGATGCGCTGCCGGGTTTCGGCGAGGCGGCCGTGGGCGGGGACTCGTTCGCTCAATTCATCGGTCAGGGCAGCGAGGCTCGGCAGATCCTGTGCGAGGAGCGGAGCGAAAGCGTGGTTCAAGGCGAAGTGCGTTCCGGTTTCCGTGGAAGCCAGTTCAGGAAGGACATCCGACAGAAGGGACGGAGGCAGGGACACCAGCCAGGTGCGCAGTTCCGCTTCCACGGCAGGCTTTTCCGGATCGGGAACGGCGTGGAACCAGCCAGGCCACGCCGCGGCGCGCACCGTGGCGGACGCTGTGCTGCTGCGGGCGGTTTCCCTGAAGAATGCCTCGTCGCGGAGTCCCGTGGCGACGGCACAACGGACCACAGCGAGAGCGAGTTCCGGCTGGCGTGTGAAGATCCGGCGGAACGCGATCCCGAGTTCGCCGCGCTGCTCGTCCGTGCACGCCACAGAGGCGAGGTCGAGCGCGCTGGGCCAGTCAGCGGGGTCATCCGATCCGAGGAGGCGCAGCGCGAGGCGGTTGGCGGTGAGGCGGGCGGTGGCCGCCGTGCTCGCGGGAGCATCGAGAAACCAGTCCGCGGCGGACCGGGGATGGTCAGTGACTTCGAGGTGACTGCGCAGCAGAGCCGCCGCGGGAGGCGTGGTTTCCGCGCAAGCGAGTGCGGCCGAGCGGATGGCCGGGCTGGCAAGATCGGCCGCCGCGAACTCGCCCGCGGCGAAGCGTCCGGCGTAGCTCCGGCGTTCGAGGACCGGGCGGACACTTTCCGGCAGGGCGGCATCGGATGTCAGCGTGCGGACGGCAGCGGGTTGAGCGGCGGCGGCCAGTTCCAGTTGATGATTGAGGAACGCCTGTTCGTAGCCTGCCCATGAGGGCGTTTCTCCCTGCACCCCCCGCCGGCGGGCGGGATCGGGCTCGGCGTGACCCTTGAGAATCGCGGCCAGCAAGGGCGGGGGCATTTCGGGTGCCTGCTGGGCGTAGCGGGCCAGTTCGCGGAGCACCGCCGGTTCCCTGCGGGTGGCCGCGACTTCAGCAAGGAACGGAGCAGCGGGTCCGGGAGGCACCGCTGCCGTGCGGAGCGCCCGGACGAGTTCGCGTACCACTGGTTCCGGGGCATCAGGGCCAAGGGCTGCGCTCCATGTTTCCGCGTCCCATTGGCCCAGCCCAGCGAGGCTCCAGATGGCGTGGATGCGGAGGTCATCCGGCGCGGTCGTCGTGCGCACGGTGGTCAGCAACTGGGGCGTGAGTGCGGTGGCCTTCCGCAGGACGATCTGGTGCCATGCCGCCCGCATTTCCCAGGTCACTGGGGAGGCGAGGTGGTGGAGGAGTTCGCTGTCCTGAGCGCGTTCCAGATCCGGGGCGCTCCGCCGGGTCTGCGAATGGTGACGCAGGCGCCAGATGCGGCCGCTCGATTTGTCGCGGGCCGGGTGGTCGCGCGGCACCTCGTTGTGGGAAATCACCGGGTTGTACCAGTCAATGAGGTAGAGGCAGGCATCCGGGCCGAAGGCGATCTGTACTGGGCGGAAGCGTCGGTCGCGGCAGGTCAGGAGGTCAGGCCCCCGCGCCACTTTCCAGCCGCCGGAAGGGTCGGGAGCCGCGGTGACGCTGTTGATGGCACCGGTCACGGCATTGGCGATGAGGAAGCGCTCCTGCCATTCCGGGGGGAAGCCGCCGTCTCGGTCTTCGCTGCGGGCGAGTCCGGAAAGGCCAGTGCTGCCGAGGTCGACTTCGCCGACTCCGGGCTGCCATGGGGCATCCGTGAGGTACGGTTCCTCATTCCATCCATGAAAGTGGGCGCCTTCCTCGAAGGGAGCGATGCAGTGGTCGAAGGAATTGGCTTCCTGGACCCAGAGCCGGCCATCGCGCTGGAGGTGGACGCCCCAGGTATTGTTCAGTCCGGCCCCGATGAGGCGGAATCGGCTGCCGTCCGGCAGGAAGGAAGCAAATTTCCCGAAATTGAATTTCGTCTGCCGCCCGGCGGCGTCCGTGATGCCACCGGATCCGAGCACCCCCTGAATGGTCAGCACCGAGGCATCCGGCAGCCACATGAACTGGTGGGCCATGGTATGTGAATCCTGCACGCCGAAGCCGCGCAGCAGGACCGTTCGTTCGTCCTCCCGGCCATCCCCGTCGCGGTCGCGCAGCCGGAGAATTTCCGGGCCATGGGCCACGAGCACGCCATCCCCGTGGGGAAGCACGCTCATCGGCATGACAAGACCGCCGGCGAAAATGCGCGGACGGTGCGGTCCGGTTCCAAGGGGGTGATCGATGACCAGAATGCGGTCGCGTCCGCCTTCCTGCCATTTGCGGCGGGCCAGGTCAGCCTGGGCTGGGTCGTTCAGGTCCAGCGGGTACTCCGTGGCCGTGGTCGTCCAGAGCCGACCGGCATCATCGAAGTGGAGGGCGACCGGTTTTTCGGTGCCTTCTGCTTCACTGCTGACAAGTTCGACGGAGAAACCCGGGGCAGGCTGGAAGGCGGCGAGCTGGTCGGCTGGGGCCAGCCTTGGCGCGTCGGCTGCATTTCCCTCCTTCAGCTGGGCCGGGAGGGACTGGGCGAGCAGGACCAGGGTGAGCGCCGAATGCCGTGCGGTCTTCATGCCGACGGAGCGCCGGTCAGCGGCGGCGGCGGCGGACCCTGGCCGCCATCAGGCCGAGACCTGCGAGCATGGCAGAACCGGGTTCCGGGATGGCATCACCGCCCGTGAAGCGGACCTCCGCGATGCCCATGCGGTCGCCGCCGGCTCCGGGGTTCGACGGGTCGAAGTGATTGTCGGTGAAGGTGGCGCGGATGAAATTGGCGTTCACGGGGGCAAAGGCAGCCTCCGCGGCCCCGCCGACCACGACATTGGTGTTCACGACGAGATCCTTGACCGACGAGACGTAGCTCAGACCTCCATCAATGGAGAAGTCGAGCGAAAGCTGCCGGGCCGAGTTGCCATTGGCATTCCCGAAGTGGTAGCCCCAGACGACGACCGATTCGACGGCGAAGAGTCCGCCAAGCGAGATGCCGAACGCCTGCGGTTGTCCGCCCGAGGCGAAGAAGTCGCTCGGGTAGCCACCAGGATCGGTGGTAACCCATGCATTGGACGGCCCGAAATTGACCGCGGCGTGGCTCACGGTCAGGTAATTGCCAATGGTGGGAGCGGCGGACAGGCCAGATCCATCAATGAGATTCGTCTCATTGTCGAGGCCTCCCAGTTCCTGGCTGACGGCATTGAGGTATTGAATCGCGGTGGGATTCAGAATCGAGGTGGCCGCCGAAGCGGGTGCGGCGATTGCCATCAGAATCAGGACGTGACGCAGCGTAGTCATGGCGCCATTTTAGCATTTGCCATGCTGGGACCAGAAAATTTTGGCCCCGCAGATGCGGAGGGATCAGGGCAGGAGAGCGACCCGGTAGAAACCGCGGGCGGGCGCTCCGGCAGCGGGATCGGTCAGTGTCAGACTGGGAGCGGTGGCCACGACAGGATCGCCTTTCGGGGACCAGTTCACAAGGCCTTCGCTGAACTGGAGTTGGTATTTCCGGCCCGGGGTGCTGGTGATGGTGACGGTGTAGCCGGCCGCCGACCATGCGGCTCCTGCCGTGCTCAGGAAGACGTTCGGGCTGGCGGGCGATGGGATGGTGAGCAGCGACTGTCCGGCGGAACCGTCCGGGAAGCGCCCCTCGGCAGCGTCATCGGCGAGAGTGCCGAAGCTCACCGCATTGACCGCTCTGCCATCCGGGGCCGACAGCAGAATCTGTTCGCCGGTCGCGCTGAGCCGGAAAGGAACGTGCAGTTGCCCCGGAGTGATTCCGTTCTGCCCGGGTTCCCCGTCAGCCCAGACGAGCAGATGGCCTCCCGGAGGAATCACGGTGCCTGCAGGAATGGCGAAGCGGCCTGGAAGCGAGGGATCATCGGACAGAAAGAATCCGCTCAGATCGACGGCTCCAGTGCCGGCGTTGTGCAGTTCGAACCAGTCATCGGAGCGGCCATCCGCGGGGTCGGTGATGCCGCTGGCCGGGGAATTCCCGGCCATCCATTCGTTGATGGTGACGGCGGGGAGGACCGGTGGACCGGTGACCGTGACGGTGAGGGGGAACGAGCCGGCGACAGCGCCGCGGCGGTCGATGCCCTGGACGGTGAGTTCGTTGCTGGCCGCGTAGAGGTTGAGATTCAGCCGCCAGCCTGTCTGGCTGATCCATGAAGGGGTGTAATCGATGCCATTGATGCGGATGAAGCGGACACCCGGTGGTGCGGTGCCTGTGAGCGTGATGGCCCCATCGTCGTCCGTGAGGGCATTGCTGCCGGAGATGGCAAACGTGGTGCCCGGGTAGGCGGCGTTGAGTTGGCTGATGATATAGCTGCGGCGCGAACTGACGTACGATTTGACGGTGGACACCTGTCCGGCATTGGCAGTGACGCTGCTGGCGGCGAGGCCGGCGACCATGGCATCGATGCGGGCATTGACGGTGGCGGTGACCATGGGGCCGTCGACGGCGTCGCGGAAGGCGGCCCACCATGCGCGCCGGAAAGTCGGATTGGTGCGGAATTTCGTGCAGAGCGGGTCCTGGGTATTCACTTCAAGGCCGGTGGTGGCGGCATCGCCGACGAGGCCGAAGCTGAAGTCGATATCCCATGCGGTCATGGCCCACGGTCCGCGCCGGGGTTTGTAGAGGTACATGTTCTTGCCGTAGGTGTAGCCCCAGGTATCCCAGTTTCCGGCGATGCGCTGGATAGCGAGGGCGCGGGCCCATGAATCCTCGTCGACGAGCGGGTCGACAGCGTTGAAGAAGGCTGGATCGCTCCCGTTGCTGCCAGTGTTGAAGGCATCGACGAGGCGCCGGAATTCGGTCCAGTCGTTGCCGGAATCCGTGGAGCGCAGGGCCCACTGATAGCGGTAGGAAGCGTCCTTGTGCACGCCGCCGGTCGTCGTGCGCCGCGCGAGGAAGGCGCGCAGCGTGGTGCCGAACGTCGTCCCATTGTCGGCGTATTCGATCCAGTCCTGGGCCTTGTGAAGCATGCCGTCATCGTCATCAGGCCAGTAGGCATCGATCCATGCACCGCTGGGCTGCTGGGTATCCTCGAAGACCGTCTGGCGCTGGGAGCCGTTGATGACGACCCGGCAGAAGCGGCGGTGGATGCTGGGAAGACCGATTCTCCGCGCGATCCACCAGATGGTCTGTTCGCGGATGAGGGAGGTATCGTCACCGAAGGTTCCCGGACCCGCGAGAATGAAGTCGGTTTCGCCAAGGTAGCGGTCGTCGGAGGGAACGTTGCAGTCGTAGTCGCAGGGGTTGCCCTGGGGTCCATTGAATCCGCTGGTGTGCCATGGGCTGCCGCTGTACTGGGCCGAGGCGTGGTAGATGACGCGCTGCGGGCCGGGCACGAAAGTGACATCAAGCGGGGTGTTGCTGTTTTTGATGCGGCTGGTCCATGCGTTGCGGGTCGCTTCGGTCATCCAGAAGCGGTAGACGCCGAGATTTCCGGCCGGCGCGGGATCGCCCCAGCGGACGAGTGCTTCGCCGCGGCCTCCGGGGAACTCGCGGGAGGCACCGGCGGGATCGTAGGCGGTCACCGTGAAGGCCGCGAGGGTTCCGGCGGACTGCGCGGGGATTTCGGCGCTGAAGAGGCCACCACCCCGGTAGTCCATCACCACGGTGTTCTGCTGGGTGGCCGGATCGAGGCGATAGCGGAGCAGGGCGAGGCTGATGCCATCGGGATCGGCGAGCCGGGCATAAACCGTGACTGGTTCTGCGGCCGCCGGGAGGATGGGAAGGTGGGTGACGTGGCTGATGGACGGTCCCGCATTGGTGCGGCGGGTCGAATTGGGCTGACCGGGCGTTCCCGCAAACCATCCGGGCGGCAGGATGCTGCCCGTGGCCTCGAGTACGCCTCCGGCGAGGCGGAGGAGAATTTCCGGCTGACCGCGCAGCCACTTGACGCGGGCGCGGATGGTGGCGGTGGAATTCGGAGCGAGCGTGGTGGTAAGGGGAACGGAGAGGCGGTTTCCGGCGAGGTCTCCTCGTCCCGCGGCCCGCACGTGGAGGCACTGGGCGCTGTTCCATCCGGGGGTGGCGATGGTGCTGGCGTCGTGGGTTCCCTGGATCAGCCAGCCCGTGGTACCTTCTTCGAATCCCGCGTTGGTGACGCGGTTGGGCCCGTTGTTCTGCGTCACTTCAACGGAGTCGATGAGGCATTCCCCGGCTCCCAGCATCATGATGTGGACCCGGTCGATGGCCGAGCCGCTCCCGTTGTCGAGCACTCCGGTGGCTTCGATGGTGACCCAGTCCTTGCGATCCGGCGTCTGGCTGTCGGCCCAGCTGGCGGCGAGCCGTCCATCGGCGCGCAGGTCGGTTTTTTCCAGACTGGAACCACCGCCGTCGCTGTCGCGGCCCCATTGGCCGCCGGTGCCGTAAGTGACTTCATCGGCAACCACGTACTCCGTAAGCGGAAACGCCCCGTCGAGAATTGCTACGGGCCTTTCGAGGCGGAGACGTTCACCGGTTCCACTGTTGAGCCGACCGGAGAAGGCCGTGATGGCGATGCTGGCTCCGGGGGCGAGGGGCGGGGCACTGGCAGGGTGGTCGTAGCTGATGCCGCCGCGGATGCGCCAGCCACTGAGATCGAGCGCGGTTGGGCTGATGTTGGTGATTTCCACGAAGGGGGCCTGTGCAGAACCAGCGGGAGCCTTGTAGAAGATCTCGGAGATGACGGCGGTTGGTGTGGCGGGCCGGGCGTTCGCCTTTCCGGCGGATGGTTCTGAAAGTGTGGCGAAGACCGGGGCTCCGTCCGGGTGGCGGCCGACGGAGGTTCCGGCATCCTGCGCTCCGAAGCGCAGGCAATCGAGGACGCGGCCCGTTTCACCAGCCACACCGGGGGCGCGGAAGTAGACCGTATCGCCCCCGGCCTTCAGTCCGAAGCCCAGTTGGCTGGAGTCGAGCGCGAGCGTGGCACCGGCATTCAGGGTGACGTCAGCGGCAAAGGTATACTTGGCGGCGGTGCGGTCGTCGCTCAGTACACAGCCGCTCAGACCGACGGGTTCGCTGCCGCGGTTGCAGAGTTCAATGAAATCGGGGCCGGGTCCGGCAGAAGACACCTCATTGATGAGAATGCTGCGCCATGGATTGGCGGGCGAGGGTTCCGGGGAGCCCGGGGAGCCATCGACGGCCGCGCCGGCGTCCCATGCCTGGGGGTCGTTCATGCCATAGCTGGGCCGGGCCAGCACGAGGGAATGTCCGGCCCCATCCGCAGCCGGCTGCCATGGATGACCCGAATCGTAATCCACCTCGAAAACGACCGCTTTCGAAATGTCGATGAGGCGCAGGGTTCCGCCCGCGTTATTGAGTGCGCCCTGCCATGGACCGAGGACATTGGCGAGGCCGTACACTGCCTGAAGGTCCGCAGGAACGGCGGCGATCACAAGTCGCCCCCCCGCGGGGATGGTGGTGCCCTGGGGGAAGGCGAATTCCACTTCGCCGCTCAGACGGAATCCGCTGACGTCTTCGGCCCACGGCTGGGAATTGAAGAGTTCGACGAATTCGAGATTGCGTCCATCGGTACGGCTGCGCGGGTGGTAGTGGATTTCCGCGAGGGTGAAGGGTCCGCGGCGCGTGGCGGGACCTGCCGGTTCCGGATCCGGGCGGACGAGGCCGATGGGAGCGGGCACGGGCGGCGGAGCAGCCGTGAAGCCAGCCTCGGCATTTGTCATGACATTCCCCGTGAGGTCGCGGATGCCAATGACGGTGAGGCGGTAGTCCGTCGCAGGAGTAAGTCCGTTCACCGTGAGCGTGACCATGCCCGGCAGGGGTCCGGCCACGGCCGCGGTGACCGTGCCGCCGCCGATCCGGAATTCCGCTCCGGTGAGATCGACTGGTTCATTGAAGGTGACGATGACCTGATCCGCGGAGACCGGGGCACTGGCAGACTGAAGAACGGGCGGATTGGTATCGATGACCCTCAGCGTGGCGGGATTGCTCAGGCTTCCGCCAAAACCGTTGTAGACCACGCATTGGAAGGTGGCTCCGTCGTCCGCAAGGGAAGCAGCCGCGAGGGTATAGGAAGGTTCGGTGGCTCCGGGGATGTCGATGCCGTTGCGGACCCATCGGTAGCTGGCCCCTCCGGGATTCGAGAGAGCCAGCTGGAATGTGACGCTGCCACCCTCGTTGACCGCAGCGGACGACGGCTGCGCAGCTACGGCCGGGGCGCTTCCCGCAGCCGCATTCTGCGAGGCGTCGTAGTGTGCGGCGAGGGCTGAGGCCGGGAGGGCTTCCGCGTAGAGGGCGATTTCGTCGATGTGTCCGGGAAACGATTCCTGGGTGCTGGGACCGGCCGCACCGATGATGGCAGGCAGGCCGAGTCCGCCGCCCAGGGTCTGACTGACCGTGCCGAGGCTCTGGCCGTTGTGGAAGAGTTCGGCCTGCCCCGCCTTCATGACGATGGCGAGGTGCATGAGCCGTCCGATGCTGCTGACGGGCAGGGTCCATGTGGGCGCACCGCTTCCGTTGAAAAACCAGATGCGGCTTCCGGCGGTATCAGCATGAAGGCTGAAGCGCGTGCCGCCTGCGGCATCGTTGCGGACGGCGATGAGGCAGGGATTGTAGGCAGCGGCGGTTGTCTGGTACACCCACATTTCGATGGTCCCTTCCCCGTCCGGGAAGTCCCATTCGGGGTCCTTGTTGATGGTGACCCAGCCGGACCCGGCCGAGCGCAGTCCTTTCACACCGATGACGCGGCCGCCGGTGCTGTCGTGGGCGGCGTCCCCATTCAGGGTTCCGCTGAACGAGGGCCGCCGGACATTGCGCACCGCAGGGGACACACTGCCATCCACCGGGAAGTAGGCGAAAAGCGAAGGCTCGGCCTGGACGGCACTGGCGTAGTAGCCGTGCCCCGCAGGAGGTGACGCCAGCACGGTGAGCAGGGCGGCCCGGCTCGTGGTGCTGCCGTTTGCGTTGGTGACAACGCAGTCGTAGCTGACGCCACTGTCGGCTTCCGACACGGGATCGATGACAAGGGCATCTCCCTCGCCACCGGGAGAGATCGCCACGCCATTGCGCCGCCACTGGAAGGATCCGCCGCCGCTGGCGGCCACAGAGAAACGGGCGACTCCGCCGACAAGGGCGGTGGCGTCCGCTGGCTGCCCATTGATCACCGGGGGCTGCTTCGAAGTATCGTAGACATTGAAGTAGCTGAACGACGCGCCGGCCTTGGCGGCGGCGGTCTTGTAGGTCAGGCCGACGCGGGCATTCGGAAAGTTTGTCTGGTAGTTTCCCGCGGCACCTGGAATCTGCTGCCATGGCTCCGCAGGGGTGGTGCGGAAATAGAAGTTATAGGTATCCGTGGCTCCGCCTTCCGTGATGTCGACGCGCAGGATGACCTTGCCGGCAGTGGTTGCGATCGCGGTGTTGGGGACATTGTCTCCAAGGCCCTGCAGCCGTACGGCCCGCGCTGCCGGATCCCAGTTATCGAGACCGAACGTGATGTCCGGACGGGCCCCGTTCGGGCCACCGTAGAAAGTCAGGCCCGCCACCTGATTGTTCTGGGCGACGTTGTTGAGGCGGACTTCGGTCTCGACGGTCCACGTGCTGCCCGGGACAAGGCCCTCAGGGATGGCCGTCCATGCGATAGCCGCATTGTTGCGGCTTGCCCACATGTCGGTATTGCCGCCCGCCGTGAAGTCGAGTTCGTCATTTGCGGCGTCGAAACTGACATTCCCGAGCGACGGGTTCGGAATGTCGAGCAGCACGAGGGGCGACAGCGATTCCTCTTCGAACGAAGTCTGGACTGCAGCGCACAACGGTGCCGCGGCGGCCAGCAGCAGGAGGGGAACACGGGGCATCATGGCGGAAAAAGGGGAATGATTTCCGGGGAGACTGTCAGAAGTCAGTCGCCATGGGAATCCCTTGTCTGCGGAATCCGCCAGCTGTCACGGAGCCACGGCCTCCGGATGCTTCCGCAGGTGTTTTTCCTCAAGGAGCCCGGCTCACCCGGTAGAACCGCTTGAGAGTTCCCGCAGGTGCCGTGGCATCGGTGTAGGTGGTGGTGCCGGGTAATCCGGGAATCGCTCCATCGACCAGCGACCATTGACTGAGGTCCGTTGAAGCTTCCACCCGGTAAAGCTGGCCGGCCTCGCTCGTCCATGCTAGGGTCATGCCCTGGGCATTGACGGGACCGAGGGCAGTGATGGTGATGGGGACGGATGCTGCCTGCGGCGGGCCGATCAGAAAAGCGTTGAGGAAAACATTGATGGTCGCTCCTGCGGCAACGTAGCCTTCTTCCTTGCGGCCCTGCAGCACGAGCACGCCATCGGCGTCGGTGGTGGCGGGGAATTTCACCTGTCGATCGCCGATACCGGCGGGGAGCCCGGTGCCTTCAAGGGAATACGACGGCACCTTGATGGTGGTCCCGTTGCCTCCGTCGCTGGCCAGCCACGTCGAACGCCGTGCCACGGTGGCACTGGTGGGGTCCCACATCCACAGGGTGACCGGGTAGGTTGTCAGCGGAGCCAGCCCGGTGATGCGCACGTCGAGTCCATCGCCGTCATCGCCACTGGTTGTGGCAAAAAGGAAGTCGCGGAACAGTCCATTGAAATCGCCGCCTCCGGCTGCGGTAAGCCGGTCACGGCTCTGGAGCAAGGTGGAGCCGACCGGGGTGACGGTGACCGTGTGCGGGCCGAAGGTTCCCGTGAGTTCCGAAACACTGGTGGTTCCGGAACCAGGCAGGCTCTGGAAGCCCGGCTGCGTGGCCGGCAGGACATCATCGAATTCCACCGCAAGC
>JBIICE010000219.1:0-6546 GCA_044239025.1 Verrucomicrobiales bacterium | reverse complement strand
AAGTGGCCCAATCCTTTATGGAGCGGTAGTTCAGTCGGTTAGAACGCCGGCCTGTCACGCCGGAGGTCGCGGGTTCGAGCCCCGTCCGCTCCGCCACTTGTTCTTCTGCAGACGGTTCCAGAAAGGAACTTCAGTCGCCCGCGGAAAACGCTGCTCTCCGGAAATCGTCTGCTGCTCCTTTGCCCATCGAGCTGATCCGTTGCCCTGAATCCGTGGCAGCCCCTGCCCGGAAGCCGATGCCGTGAATGGTGGCCCGCAGAAAACATCCTCGCGGATCAACGAGGAACCAGAGATGGTGCGCGGCAGAAAATCAGTAACCTTCCGGCGCGGTTCCGTCAGGTAGGAACAGAGGCCCATGAAAGAATCCGAGAATTGCCCACAATGCGGGAGACTGGTTCCCGCGGACGCCCCCGGCGGCCATTGCCCTGCCTGTCTGCTGCGGCAGGCCCTGCCACCGGGTGCCCCGCCCGGATCCGCCGGACAGGCCCCGGATGAACAGGAACTGAGCCGCCTGCTCCCGCAGTTTACAATCCTCGAACGGATCGGCAGCGGCGGCATGGGCTGGGTCTACCGCGTACGGCAGCGCGGACTGGAGCGGCTGGCCGCACTGAAAATCATGGCTCCCGGCCTCGCCACGGATCCGGCCTTCGTGGAACGGTTCACCCGGGAGGGACAGGCCCTCGCGCGCCTCCAGCATCCCAACATTGTCAGTGTTTATGATTTCGGGGAAACCGGCGGTTTCTGCTGGCTCCTCATGGAATACGTCGACGGGGTCAATCTGCGTCAGGTCATGGCCAGCGGCGGGCTTTCTCCCGCCGAGGCGCTCCGCATCATTCCGGAAGTGTGCGCGGCCCTCGGCTATGCCCACGGACGTGGCGTGCTCCACCGCGACATCAAGCCGGAGAACATTCTCCTCGATGCCGCCGGACGGGTGAAGATTGCGGACTTCGGTGTGGCCAGGCTGTGCGGCGGGGAACGGGCAGGCAGCAGTCTGACGCAAAGCGGAGTTTCCCTCGGCACGCCCGTCTACATGGCACCGGAGCAGATCGAGCGCCCGCAGGATGTGGATCACCGCGCGGATATCTATTCGCTCGGCGTCGTCTTCTATGAAATGCTCACGGGAGGATTGCCGCTCGGGCGTTTTCCGGCTCCGTCGGAGACTCCCGGCGTCGATGACCGCCTCGACCCCGTGGTCTTCCGGACCCTCGAGAAGCAGCGCGAACGCCGGTACCAGACTGCCGGCGAAATGCAGACGCAGGTCGAAGCCGTGCAGGCCGGGCCGTCACCAGTGCCGCCTGCCGATGCTCCGGCCGCCACTGCTGCAGCCGAAACCACGGCCGCTGCGGAACCCGCAACTCAGCTCAGCAGGGAAGCCGAGACGGTGCGGATTTCATGGAAGGCCATCGCGGGAATGCTCTGCACCATCACGGGAATCCTCATGCTGCTGGGCGGATTGCTGCTGTGGCGACCAACCGGAGTGCGCGTGCACGGAGCCGCTTCCCCGCAACTCCACTTCGAAACCATCAAACCGGACTGAATCATGGCTTCTGCGAATGAACATGCTGGAACCTACCTCGATCTGTGGGGAGTGACGCTGATGCTGGCGGCACCGGTGCTGGTGATCGCCGGCATGGTGCTGGGAACATTGGCGCTGCGCGACATCCGGCGGGCTGGAGGACAACTGGCCGGAGCGCTGCCGGCTGCCTTCGCGGTGTGCCTGCTGCCGGCGCTGCTCATCTGCGGCCTTTCCGCCGTCGCCATGGAACTGCTGGGCCAGGAACTGAAGAAACCCGGCGCCAATGTATCGCGCTGGGTCATTGCCGGTTGGCTCATGGGCCTGCTCGCCTCCGCTCTGCTGCTGCGGCATGTGTACCTCTGGGCGACCCCATGGCGGCGGCGTGACCCCATGTCTGCGCTGGCAAGCGTGGCCGTGGCCCTGACGGCTTTCGGGATTGCCGGGCTGCTGTTCCTGACGGGCGTGAGACTACCGGGCGTCGTCGAGATCGCCGTTCCTGCCGCCTGTCTGCTCGGCGGGCTCGTCTGCGGCATGCTGTCGCGCCGGGAGAGGGCAGGCCTGCTCAGCGCCATGGCCAGCGGCGGCGGACTCATGATTCTCCTCCTTGTGACCGCATGAAGGCCGAGGATCCAAAGGCATTTGCGGCGACGCGCTGGACGCTCGTGCGGCGCGCCAAAGGGGCATCGCCGGAAGCGAAGGAGGCGCTCGGCGATCTCTGCACGGTCAGCTACGAACCCGTGCGCGCTTTCATCCGCGCATGGTGCCGCGACGACGGACGGGCCGACGACCTGACGCAGGGGTTTTTTGCGCAATTGCTTTCCGGTGGCGGGGTGGCGGGGGCCGATCCGGAACGCGGAAAATTCCGCACGTTCCTCCTCGGCGCCGTGAAGCACTACCTGAACCGTGTCCGGGAACGCGAGCGGGCCCTGAAGCGCGGGGGCGGGATGATTCCCGAAGCAATCGACGCCGCCCGGGACGTGGCAGACCCTCGATTGCCGCCCGATGCCGCCTTCGACCGCCAATGGGCCCTCGCCCTCATCGCCCGGACCCTGCAGGGGCTTGCGGCCCAGGCGGAATCCGAGGGCAAAGCCGCGCAGTTCACGGTGCTGCAGGGCTGGCTGAGCGGTGACGCCGGGCGGTCGCAGGCCGATGCCGCCGCGGAACTGGGCATGACCGAAGCCGCCGTGAAAGTGGCCATCCATCGCCTGCGCGAGCGCTTCCGGGGCGAACTGCGCAAGGAACTCGCGGCCACCCTCGATTCCGCAGAATCAGCCGACGCCGAACTCCGCCACCTGCTTGCCACCCTGTCCTGACGACGGTGCTTTCCCGCTGCCAGTTCTTCCGGCGGCGGTCGGGACGGCCCACGCTCCGGAGGTGGCGCAACTCGCGGCAATCCTGCCGGTGTTCGCGATCCCCGAGGGGATTGCCGGGCGTGGTTTTCCAAATGGCCCGGGTGTCAGCGCGGCCGCAAGGGACAACGCATTCCCGTGATTGCGCCGCGCCCGCCCTTCCGGTAAGGACAGAGCGCAACCTGAACTATTTCCCCCCTACTCTCCATGAAACCTATCCGCGTCATTCTCCCCGCCGTATCTCTCGCAGCCGCCCTGACTCTGGCCACTGGTCAGCAGCAGGCTGACAAGTTCCGCATCCCTGACGATCAGGCCGCCAAAATCCGCGAAGCCCTGCCCGCCAAGACGCCGGCTCCCGTGCAGAAGAAGCACGAAGTCCTCGTCTTCAGCAAGACAGCCGGCTTCCGCCACAGCTCCATCTCGGCCGGGGTCCACTGCATGAAGGCGCTCGGTGAGAAAACCGGACTCTTCAATGTCACGCACACGGAAGACGAAGCGTGGTTCGCACCGGACAAACTCAAGGGCTTCGATGCCGTCATCATGCTGAACACCACCGGCGAACTCTTCAAGGGATCGCCCCTCGGTGAAGAAGTGCTCCAGAAGAGCCTCGTCGACTTCGTGAAGAGCGGAAAGGGTCTCATCGGCATGCACTCCGCGACCGACACCTACAAGGACTGGAAAGAATACAACGATATGATGGGCGGTGCCTTTGAAAGCCACCCATGGGGATCCGGTGACACGGTCACGGTGAAGAATCTCGCCCCGGATCATCCGCTCAATGCCGCCTTCGGAGGCAAGGGGATCACCCTGAAGGACGAAATCTACAAATTCCGTCCCAACACCGCGCTTCCGGCCGACCGCCGCATGCTGCTGGCACTCGATGCCAACGGCACCGATCTGAAGAAGGATGACGGCAATGGCGACGGCAAGGCGGACCGCGATTTCTATCCCATCGCATGGCTCGCCAAGTACGGGGAAGGCCGGACGTTCTACTGCTCGCTGGGCCACAATGAACATGTCTACTGGACGCCGGAAGTGGTCGCGCATTACCTCGCCGGAATTCAGTACGCCCTCGGCGAACTCCCTGCCGACGCCACGCCGAAGTCGGTGGCCATGGTCCTGCCCGATGGCAAGGTCGTGGCGCGCCGCTGAGAACCGCCGGACTCGGCCGGTTGGCATGACCTCACAGGCTTCACGGTTGCAAGCAGCCGCGGGCACCGTCACGTCCTGATCGCAAGAAACCACGACTGAACACAAACTGTGAGCGACCCTGCCTCCCTATCCGCCGCCCTGACGACTACTGCCGCTCCCCTGGTGCCCCAGGAGGGCTGGCACGTGCTCCACCTCTTCTACCGCATCGAGCGGTCGCAGTGGGAAGTCCTCAGCCACGACGAACAGATCCGCGCCAAGACGGGCCTCACGAAGCTCATTCAGGAAATCCGTGCGATCCCGCAGACGCAGTTGCTGGTCTTCTCCATGGTGTCTCCAAAGTCCGACCTCGGATTCATGCTGCTCACCCCGGATCTGCACGTTGCCAATGCCTGCGAGAAAAGGCTCACCCAGGGACTCGGAACCGACGTCCTCAGCCCCGTCTATTCCTACCTTTCCATGACCGAATGGACGGAGTACTTCACCACCGAGGAGGAACAGGGTGCCAAGATCACGGCGGAAAAGGGCCTGGCGGCCGGAACTCCGGAATTCACCGCGGAAATCGAGGTGTACCGTCAGCACATGGCCAAATACAAACAGGACCGCCTGTACCCGAACATGCCGGATTGGCAGGTCTTCTGTTTCTATCCGATGTCCAAGCGCCGCAACGACGGCAACAATTGGTATGCTCTCCCGCATGCCGACCGCCGCCGCCTCATGGGAGGACACGCCATCACCGGCCGGAAATACCACGGCAAAGTCCGCCAGCTCATCACCGGATCGACCGGCCTCGATGAATTCGAATGGGGAGTCACCCTCTTCGCCCACGACACTCATCAGATCAAAGCGATCGTCTATGAGATGCGCTTCGATGAAGTCAGCGCGCGCTTCGCGGAATTCGGCGACTTCCTGATCGGGATTCAGCTGCCGCTGGACGAATTGTTCCGCCGTGTCGGTCTCTGATGCCTTGCTGCCGTGGCTGAACCACTCATCATCGGAGGAAGGGAGTTTCAATCCCGTCTGCTCACGGGCACCGGGAAATTCGCGTCGCCGCAGGTCATGTGTGCCGCCCTCGAGGCGTCGGGCACGGAAATTGTCACGGTGGCCCTGCGGCGGGCGGACCTCACAGGGAAGGGGGATCCTTTCGCGGATATCCTTGAACACCTCGATCCGTCGAAGTACCTGCTGCTGCCGAATACCAGCGGTGCCTACACCGCCGAGGAAGCCGTGCGGCTCGCACGTCTGGCCGTGACGGCTGGTCTGCCAAAATGGGTGAAGCTGGAGATTCATCCGGATCCCCGCTATCTGCTCCCCGATCCTGTCGAAACGTTCAAGGCGGCCGAAATCCTCGTTAACGAAGGATTCACCGTGCTGCCCTACATCAATGCCGATCCCGTGCTGGCCCGCCGGCTCCAGGATGTCGGCACGGCAACCGTCATGCCGCTGGGATCGCCCATCGGTACCAACCGCGGCATCGAAACACGACGCCAGATCGAAATCATCATCGAGCAGGCCACCGTGCCGGTTGTCATCGATGCAGGACTGGGCGCGCCCAGCCATGCCGCCGAGGCCATGGAAATGGGAGCCGCCGCCGTTCTCATCAATACCGCCATCGCCGCCGCCGGCGATCCTGTGCGGATCGCCAGGGCCTTCCGCGATGCTGTCCATGCCGGACGCGAAGCCTTCGAAGCGGGCCTTCCCATGGTCCGCGATACCGCCAGCGCCACCAGCCCGCTCACGGCTTTTCTGGCCGAAAAATGAGGACGCTTTCCCGGCAGTTCTGCTGACATGAATCGGGAATTGCGCGAGCTGCTTACCGATGCCGTCCGGTTCTGGGAAGTCCGGCGACTGCTCTACAATGGCGTGCTCGCCGGTCTCGCGGTCTTCGCACACTTCCTGCTCCCGCCATCGGAGCGCCATCCCGTCACCTGGGGGTCTCTGATCCTGCTCGTGCTGCTCGCTCTGATCGCAAACGTCGCCTACTGCGCCGCCTATGTCCCCGAACTCCTGCTCCAACTCACCGCCTACCGCGATGGCTGGCGTCGCTGGCGCTGGATCGTCTTCGCCGTCGGCCTCGCCTTGGCCGGATTGCTGACTCTCGTCTGCGTCGCCCCCATCTGGTTCCGATAGTATCTCGAACAGAAAAGGGAATCGTAGTCCAAAGCCTTCGGCTCCTTGCTGTGGGAATGGCTTCGTGGTTCCGGAACGCAACGCGCCGATGAATGAATCGACCAGAAATTCCGGGACCAGTCCTCAAAGCACGAAGCCGCCAGGCTTTGGACTGCTGCGAGCATCGCAGCTTTTGGATCCCGACGGTTCGAGCTGGACCTCGACGGTTCCAGAAGGCTGGGGGAGTCGAGGTCCCGCGCTCCGCGCTCAAGGAAAGCGGTGATGCTCACCGCAGTCCAAAGCCTTCGGCTCTCTGCTGTGGGAATGGCTTCATGGTTCCGGAACGCAACGCGCGGATGACTGGATAGATCCGGAATTCGGGACCAGTCCTCAAAGCACGAAGCCGCCAGGCTTTGGACTGCT
>JBIICE010000032.1:0-25741 GCA_044239025.1 Verrucomicrobiales bacterium | reverse complement strand
CTTTTTCCGCCTTGCTGTCGCGCGAGTACGTCCGGGCTATGGTCGCAAAGTCATCGCCATTCGCCAGCTTCGTGCGGATTTCCTTCGCAAGTGCCTGCTGGCCAGCCGGCGTGGATGCGAGGTCGTCGCCCGGAATGGTCACCGACCAGAGTTTGAGGCGGTCGCCTTCCCGGAATTCGGATATGTTTTTCTTGAGATACGCCTGCTTCTCCTCTTCCGTGAAGTAGGTGTTCTTCACGGAAGCGAACTGCCCGCGCATCATTTCAGCAATGACATTGCGCCGCTGCAGTTCGAAGAATTTCTTGTAGCTCATCCCGCTGTCGGTCAGCTCCCGGAGAAACTTCGCCCGGTCCCCGTTGAACCCCTTGCCGATGAACTGCGTTTTGATGGTCTCCTCCGCGTAGGCATTCACCTTGGAACTGAAGGCCGCCTCGAAGGGTTCAAATTCCTTCAGAATCAGTTCCTGATCGATCAGCTGATCGAGAACCTTGGAGCGGAGCCGGGCGCGCTCGGTCTCGAATTCCTTCGCATCGGGAAAGCGGCGGCGCAGGTCCATTTCATTCGCCTTGAAGAGTTCCTCGACCTCGGAATCAAGCACGGGTCGGCCGTTGACCACGGCAGCGATGCCATTGCGGGCGGCCGCCGCGGGCAGGAGCCCCATGACAAGGCTGGCAATCAGAACGGAAAAACGGAGCATGATATCGGGGCTGCGGATGGAGCGCTGCGGCGGACCGGTTTTATTCCCAGAGATACGATTTTCTTTCGTCCAGCACCTGACCTCCCTGCAGCAGTGTGCATTTCCATCCGAGAATCGATCCATTGCGCCGGTATTCGTCGCCCACGACCTCGAAACGGGCCATGCCCTCCCGCGCCGGCGACTCGAGCTGCTGGCTGTGCACCGCAAATCCCGTGGCCGACTGCCGGTAATCGAACCTCAGGGTGACGGGACGGGTCTTATCCTCCACCCGCCAGAAGAAGGTGTAGTAATTCCCCCGGCGGGCCTGCCGTTCCTCCTGGGTGACCGCACCGTACAGCAGGCGCTTGTGCTCGAAGGGCAGACTCTGATCCATGGCCACCGGCCGGTTGTCCGGATCCAGCCGGAAAATCTTGTGCTTGGTGAACCCGTTGGCGGGCCCGGACGCACAGGAAGCAAGTGCAGCGATGCTGCCTGCGGCAAGGGTGACGGCTGCGGTGCGGATGGTCATTCTGAACGTACTTTCAGCGGTGAGACCGCCCATGTCAACGTCTGCGATGCCCCCCCGCCCGACCATCCGGAAAGGCGTCGGGAAATGCCATCTGAAAGCCGCCGGATCGCGCCACGTTCTGGTCTGCCGTGCCCCTTGCTCTCTTTGACCTCGACCAGACCCTGCTCCCTTACGATACCCAGGCCCTTTTCTGCAATTATGTGCTCCGGCGCCAGGGCTGGCGGAGGATCTATCTTGCTGTCTTCCTCCCCGTGGTCCCGCTGCGGGCCGCCAGGGTTGTCAGCACCCGCACCCTGAAACGAGTCTTTCTTTCCTACCTCTGGCGCATGCCGTCCGCCCGGCTCGCGGACATCACGGAATCCTTCGCCGATCAGGAAGTGCGCCCACTCCTCTACCCGGAAATCGTGGCCGAAGCCGAACGCCACCGCCGCGAGGGCCGCACCCTCGTTCTCAATACCGCCAGCCCGGATGTCTACGCCCAGGCCATTGGACGCATGCTGCGATTCGACCACACGATCGCCACCAGAGTCCGCTGGGACGGTCCGCGGCTGCCGCTCATCCCGCGCATCGAGGGCCCTAACAACAAGCACGAGGCGAAACTGCCGGCCATGCGCCACCTCCTCCCTGATGGGCCAGTGCCCCTGCCCGATGTCTGGGCCTACTCGGACAGCAAAGCCGACCTTCCCATGCTGCGGCTCGCCGAACACGCCGTCACGGTAAACCCGGATCCCATCCTCGAAGCCGAAGCGCTCCGCCGGCAGTGGACCATCCTCCGCCCCGCCAGGCCTCAGGGCAGCCGTCTTGCGTTCGGACTCGACTGCGCCAGTCAGTCCCTTGGATGGTGGCATCGGCCGCTCACCGCCTGACGGGCACGCGTCCGGCCGCCGCCGCATGCATTTCCTCGATCATGCTGTTCACCGGAACCCCCCCGATGCGGTAGCCTTCGTCTGCCGTCAGCAGATCATAGGAGCGTTCATGACCTGCCGTTTCCCTGATGGCCGTCACGGTCTGCCCTGCCACGGACTGGCCGATCCGCAGGTCTCGGGCGCGGATCCCGGCAATCCGGTGCATGCCGCAGGCTTCCACGGTGGCACCTCCGCTGAATGTGATCCGCCGGAAGGCTGTCTCCGGCTGCTCACGGTACTCATGTTTCTGCTCCACCAGCACGGGGCTTCCCCGGAAGCCAATGACCACTTCTCCGGCCGCAATCTCCCGCACGGCACGCGGACCCGACGGCGTGTCAATCATCGCTTCGCCGGGCAGGCAGGCCAGCGCCAGCTTGACCCCGGCAAACGGCAGGGCCGCCCGCACCAGTGGAAAGAGCAGACTGCAACCGCTCAGACACGGCAGCAGCATCGCCACCCCGGCCATGAGGAGCACCCGCCGGGACACCTCGGCCAGCTTGCTTCCCCGCCACATGATTCCCGCCGCCTTCAATCCTCATCCTTTCCACCCTGAGCGGCCAGCGAGGCCACCACACTGAAATCCTCGAGTGTCGTGGTGTCTCCCTTCACTTCCCCGCCCGCACAGATCTCCTTGAGCAACCGCCTCATGATCTTTCCACTCCGCGTCTTCGGCAGCGCCGTGGTGAACCGGATGTCGTCGGGCCGCGCAATCGCCCCGATCTCCTTGGCCACATGGGCCTTGAGCGACTTGCTGAGCGCGTCGCTGGCATGCTGCCCGCTCTTCAGGGTCACAAAGGCAACCACTCCCTGTCCTTTGATCTCATCCGGGCGGCCGACCACCGCAGCTTCGGCAACCGCCGCATGCGACACCAGCGCACTTTCCACCTCCGCCGTTCCCAGCCGATGCCCGGAGACATTGAGCACATCATCCAGCCGTCCCACGATCCAGAAGTAGCCATCCTTGTCCCGGCGTGCCCCGTCGCCCGTCAGGTAGTACCCCTGCTTCCGGTACTCCTTCCAATAGACGTCCGCATAGCGCTTGCGGTCATTCCACAGGGTCCGCAGCATCGCTGGCCACGGCTTGCGCACCACGAGACGGCCTCCCTGATTCGGGCCGACTTCCTCCCCGTGCTCGTCCACGATGGCCGCGTCGACCCCGAAAAACGGCAGAGTCGCCGTGCCAGGCTTGGTCGGTGTCGCCCCGGGCAGCGGCGAAATCAGAATCGCCCCGGTTTCGGTCTGCCACCACGTATCCACGATCGGACAGCGCCCGCCCCCGATCACCCGGTGATACCACATCCACGCCTCGGGATTGATCGGTTCCCCGACACTCCCGAGGAGCCGCAGACTGGAAAGATCGTGCTTCTGCACATGCTCGTCACCCCACTTGATGAAGGCCCTGATCGCCGTCGGGGCCGTGTACAGAATCGATACCTGGTACTTCTCCACAATCTCCCAGAATCGTCCGAGATGCGGGGTATCCGGAGCCCCTTCATACATGAGCACGGTCGCGCCGTTCAGCAGCGGTCCGTACGCAATGTAGCTGTGGCCGGTGATCCAGCCCACATCGGCGGTGCACCAGTAGATGTCTTCGTCGCGCAGATCAAAAATGTACTTCGCGGTCGCATGCGTCTGCACCGCATAGCCCCCTGTCGTATGCAGAATCCCCTTCGGCTTCCCTGTCGATCCACTGGTGTACAGGATGAAAAGGGGATGCTCGGCATCAAACCCCTTCGCCGGACAATCGGAGCCTGCCCGCCCCATCTCGTCGTGCCACCACAAGTCCCGGCCCACGGTCATCTGCACTTCCTGACCCGTCCGGCGCAGCACAATGACGCGTTTGACCGGTGTCTTGCCCATGGCCAGGGCCGTGTCCACATTGTCCTTCAGCGGCACCACCTTCGCCCGCCGCCATCCGCCGTCCGCGGTGATCACGTGCGTCGCCCCGCTGTCCATGATCCGGTCGTGAATCGCGTTGGCACTGAATCCGCCGAAAATCACGCTGTGCACCGCCCCGATGCGCGCGCATGCCAGCATCGCAACGACCGCTTCGGGCACCATGGGCATGTAGATGATGACACGGTCCCTGGCTTTCACCCCGTTGGCCAGCAGCATGTTCGCCGCCCGGCAGACTTCCCGCTGCAGCTGCAGATACGTCAGGGTCCGGGTATCACCTGGCTCTCCCTCGAAAATGATGGCGGCCTTGTTCCGCCGCGCCGGATTCGCCGCATGCCGGTCCACGCAGTTCTCCGCCATGTTCAGCCGCCCCCCGCAGAACCACTGCGCATACGGTGCCTTCCAATCGAGCACTTTCTTCCATTTGCTCTGCCATGTCAGTTCCTTCGCCTCGCGCGCCCAGAACTTTTCAGGCGACTTCACACTCTCTTCCCACAGCGCCCGGTAGTCGGTCATCGACCGGATGCGGGCCTGCTTCGCAAACCCGGCCGAGGGCTTGAAGACGCGTTTTTCGACGAGCGTGGATTCGATTTTCTGTGACATGGTTTTCGGTCGGGCTTTCAGAACGGAAAACACTCTCCGTAGCGGCAGGACGCTCGCCGCTCAAGAGAAATGCAGGTTTCAAAAATTCGGTCCGTCTCCCCTGAGGAAGGCGCTGGATCCAGCCACGGCCAGGGACGGCACGGGCAGTTTTTCACTGTGGCATTTCTGGTTTTCATGGCTGGCCCGCTATTTCCCTCGAAATCAGGGGATTGGTTATTTTGCGTCTGCGGATTCCAATGCTAAAAAATCCTCCGGAAGCCGGCTGGTGCCGCCACCACGCCCGGCCGCCCTGCTTCCCTCCGTTTCTCTCTGACGCCACCATGAATCTCCGGGATCACCTGAAGGACATTCTTCCCCAGATTCTTCCCGCCAATCCAGCGGAAGCCATCAAGGGTACCGAACTCATCCGGTTGGTGCGCTACCGCCTTGGCGAGGAATACAGCGACGCGACGCTGCGGTACCACTTTTCGATCATGAGCTGCGATCCGAGCAGCCCGATTGCCAAGGTGGAACAGGGTCAGGGGTACTATCTCCGCAGAAGCGTGCTTGGCGGAGCGCATGTCTCCGTGACCCAGGCCCGCCTCGGCATGCTTTTCGAAACGGATGCCGAAGCCCTCGACCTGGCCGTTGCCCGTGAACGCAAATTCCGCGCAATCTTCGCACGGGACCAGGAAACCGCCGGACGATTCCCTTTCCTCTTCGAAAGCCCACTCGCTCCGGACGCCCCGTTCGAAAGCTTCTGGAAATGCCCCGATGCCGCCGTGCTCGACTGGGAGGCCAGCGACCTGCCCTCCCACGGTGCCCAACTCAGCCGCCGCACACTCGCCCTCCGGCAGGCCATGGGTCTGCCGCCCTTCCGCCTCGTGAGCGCCCGCCTCCGCATCGAGGTAACGCATCAGAGCTGCCGCCAGGACTTCTTCCAGGCCCTCAGCAATGCCCGCTGGGCGCACCACGGCGAACTCGTCATCGCCACCAGCCTCGCCGATGAACACCTCGCCGATGAACTCCGTCAGCTCGGTACGGAGTTCGGCATCGGCGTCCTGTGCTATGGACTCACCCACGACGAACTGGATGAACTCCGACCCGGCTACGAGATCCCCAGAATGACCGCCCGCGAGTTCGAGGCCCTCCAGAGCCGGCTCAAACCACAGCGGATCTGCCCGTCACGCCCCCGCAGCATCGACTGGGCCACCGTGGAACGCCTGCAGATCGAACACCGCGAATTCGACGAACTCTTCGAATGGCTCTGGCGCTGTGTCCGCGACGAACGCGCCTACAACCGACGCGAATTCTCCTCGCTCGAACCGGAACCCAGCGAGACCCCGCAAGCCCCATGAAAAAGGCCGTTCCTTTCCTCGCCGCGTCGATGCTGCTCGGCTCCTGCTCACCTCCGCCGCCCGCCGCTCCTCCCGGGACCGCGGCGGAAAGTTCAGCTTCCGTCCCGTTCCGCTCCCTCGGCTGGGCAAACGAACGCTTCACCCACGAAGGTCAGCCGTTCACCGGAACCACCACCGACCACTACAAATCCGGGGCGCTCAAAGCCCGCTACGGCATCCGCGAGGGCAAATATCACGGCCTTGTCGAGGAATGGTACGAAAACGGACAGCAGAAGACGAAGACATCATACGACCAGGGCCGCCACGAAGGCGACAATTTCTACTGGAACGAGGACGGATCCCTCCAGGCGCACAAAGTGTGGAAGAATGACAACCTCGTCAGCGAAAGGACCAGCCCCGCGAGTCGGCTCCCGCCCCCCTGAGGGGATGCATGGGCGGCAGCCTACGCAATGTCCGTTGACAGGATCCGCCCGGCTGCTAGTTTCGCCGCCCCTTGCCTTCCCGCGTCACCTCGGTGCCGTGCCCCGGCAACGCCATCGTTTTCCTGAAATCCTGCCCATCTCAAGCCTATGTCCAAACGCACTTACCAGCCCTCCAAGCGGACCCGCAAGCAGCAGCACGGCTTCCGCGCCCGCATGGCCTCCAAAGGCGGCCGCCAGACCCTCGCCCGCCGCCGCCAGAAGGGCCGCAAGCGTCTCCTCCCCAAGGGAGCCGAAATCCATTTTGCCCGTCATACTCAGTCCTGAGGAACCCCTCGGCCGGGATGCCTCGGCCCTCGGCCAGGCCATCCAGGTTCCCTGTTTCTGTCGCGCGCGGTGTGCCCCAGGGTGCACCGCGCGCTTTCCTTTGTCCATGGCCCTTCCCAGACCCCACCGCATCCGCCGCACCCTCGAGTTTGCCGCGGTCCGTCAACAAGGTCGTTCCTGGAAAGGCCGCCATGTCACCATCGGACTGCTCCCCCTTGAGAACGGTCCGCCACGGGCGGGCTTCGCTGTCACCCGCCGGGTCGGCAATGCGGTGACCCGAAACCTCGTCCGACGCCGCCTCCAGGCAATTCTCGCCCTCTCGCTCCCGGACATTCCCCATCCCTGCCTCGTGGTCACCATCCCAAGACCGTCGGCCGCCGCGGTCCCCTTCTCCGAACTCGCCGCCGACTGGAAGAAAACGGCCCGTCGCGCCGGACTGCTGCCCGCCACGTCAGCATGAAAGCCATCCTGCTGGCCTGTATCCGCTTCTACCAGAGGGCCCTTTCTCCAGCCCTGCACCGCCTCGCGGGCCCCGGTGCCGGCTGCCGCTTCTTCCCAACCTGTTCCCAGTACTGCTTCGATGCCATCCGACTCCACGGAGCCCTCCGCGGATCATGGCTCGGAATTCGCCGCATCTGCCGTTGCCATCCCTGGGGCGGTTGCGGATATGACCCCGTCCCGGAGCCCCCGGTACGCCGTTCCCACTGAACGCCGCCCCCTTTCTTCCCTATGAAATTGAACCGTACTGAGTGGATCATGGTGATCCTTTGCAGCCTCGGGCTGGCCTACGTCCTGTCCACTCAGAAGGCTCCCCCGCCCCGCCCGAAAACCGCGGCCGCCCCCGCCGCTGTCGCCGCGGAGTCCATCCCTCCCACGGGAACGCAACCCACGCCGGATCCTGCCGCCTCCACCCCGCCCGCTCCCGGCGCCCCGGAGGAAACCACCGACATCGCCACCCCCTCGGCTGTCTACACCTTCACCACCAAGGGCGGCGGCATCCGCACGGTCCGCATCCTCAAAGGACCCTACTCCGGCGAAACGGAACAGATCCTCAATGACCACGGCTCCCCGGGTGCCATCGGCGCCCTCGCCACCCAACCCGGCCAGCTCGAGTCCGCGAGCTACGCCGTCGATGCGAAAACCGACCGCTCCATCACCTTCCGCACGGAACAGAACGGCCTCCGCATCACCAAGGAATGGTCCCTTTCGGACAAAGCCGACACCGCCAAAGGCCTCGGCTATCTCTGGAATCTGAAAATCACCTTCACCAGCACCGGCGGCGCCGCCCTGCCGCCTGTCCCGTATGCGGTCTTTTCCGGAATGCTTGGCAAACTCCACAGCAACGACTGGATCATGCCGGCCGCCACGTGGTACGCCGACGGCGACGCTGTCGAACAGCCAGCCACGGAATTCGAAAGCGCCAGCTTCCTCGGTCTCGCCCAGCGCCGCCCGGAAAGAAGCACCATCACCAACACCCTCAGCAACCCAGTCTTCGGAGGCGTTCACAACCAGTACTACGCGATCCTCATCAGCCCCGCAAAACCAGCCGACGGCGAAACCACCCTCTGGTCCTCCCGCCACAAATCGGCCTTCGATGACCCCGGACGCGAGCGCGTCGATGCCTGGGGCGTCGGATCCGCCCTCGGCATCGGCACCGTCAGCCTCGCAGCTTCCGGAGATTCCTTTTCGTGGGACGGCGAAATCTACACCGGGCCCCGCTCGGGCACCGCCCTCAATAAGCTGGCGGGCGACCGCAACCAGGTCATGCACTACGGCTGGTTCCGCGTCCTCAGCCGCCTCTTCCTCGGAGCCCTCAACACCTTCCATAAATGGGTCAGCAACTATGGCATCGCCATCATGCTGCTCACCCTCTGCGTCCGCATCATCATCTGGCCCCTCCACATCAAGGCGACCCGCGCCATGAAGCGCATGAGCCTCCTCGCTCCGCAGATGACCGAAATCCGCGAGAAGTACAAGGACGACCCCCAGCGCATGAATGCCGAGGTCATGAAACTGTACTCGGAATACCGCATCAACCCCCTCGGCGGATGCCTTCCCCTCCTCTTCCAGTTCCCCATCTTCCTCGGGTACTACAACATGATGAAGAGCGCCGTGGAAATGCGCGGCCACTCCTTCCTCTGGGTCAAGGACCTCTCCATGCCGGATACCATCGCCACGATCGCAGGCATTCCCATCAACCCGCTCCCCATCCTCATGACGGTGTCCATGTACATCCAGATGAAGGTCGCCCCTACCCCCGGAATGTCCGACAACCCGCAGATGCAGATGCAGCAGAAGATCTTCAAGATCATGCCCTTCATGTTCATGTTCTTCTGCTACAACTTCGCCAGCGCCCTCGCCCTCTACTGGACCGTCCAGAACGTCATCTCCATCTTCCAGACCTGGCTCATGAAGCGCCAGCCCGACCCCGTCCTCGTCCGCCAGCCCCGCAAACCGTCGTTCATGGAAATGGCCATGGCCGCCCGTCAGCAGCAGGAAGCCCGCAAGGGCGGTCAGGCCCCCCGCACCGGCGGTTCCTCCGGAAGCGCGTTCCGCGACCGCCAGCGCAAAAACTAGGAGACGCCACCAGCGTTTCCGCTATAACTGCACGCAGTCGACCGATCCGCCGCCATGAATGCCTCCGAAGCCGCCAGGGAAATCCTCGAAATCATGCTGCGCCACCTCGGGCATCCGTGCGAGGTTTCCCTCGAAGCCGATCCCTCCGGCGAAGGTGCTCCCGCACTTCAGGTCACCGTCGCCGACGAGGCGCTCGCAAGGAACCTCATCGGGCGCGATGGCTCCCGGCTCGAGGATCTCCAGCACCTCGTCAATAAACTTCTCCGGCAGAAGCACGCCGATGCCCCGCGCATCCGCGTCGACATCAATCACTTCCGCCGCCAGAAGGACGAACTGTTCCTCGCTGACGTCCGGAAGGTCGCCGACGAAGTCCGCTCCTCAGGTCAGCCGAGGAAGCTGGAACCCATGAACAGCTACCAGCGCCGCCTCGTCCACCATGCCTTCCGCGACGATCCCGCGGTACGCTCATGGTCGCCGGAAGACAGCGGTCGGCTCAAACGCATCACCCTCCTGCCAAGGAACGAAGGCCCGGCCTGAACCCGGCTTCTGTCTGGCCCCTGCGGGAGACGCGGGCCAAACCATGGGCAAACCATGGCCCACGCTAGGCCCAGATCCCTGCGCTCATTCAGACCCCTTCGGTCCGCATCCGCTTCATCAGGTCGAGAATTTCCCCGCGGATTGCGAACAGTTCCTCCCGGGACCTCCGGATCCATGCCCTCGCTTCGGAATTCAGATGCCGGGTCTCCACCGCACCCAGTGAATGCAGCGCCTCATTGAGCGGAATCTGTGCCCGCTTGAGCATGGCAATCACAAATCCGGAATCGAGCGCAAAGCCTTCCTCCAGTGGATCAAGTGCCGCGGCCAGCTTTCCCCCCAGCGCAATCACGCTGACAATCACGCCAACCACGGGACTCTCCCGCCCGGTCTCCCCACCCAGCATCCCGCAGGCCTCCGCGTCCCGCTGCAGACCAAGGGCGAAGGCCACGGCCCGACGGCTCAGCGGATGCTGCACCGCAATCTCGTCATCCTGCCCATCGGCCGAACGCCGCACCATCAGTCCCCGGTCCGGTAGATCCACGTCGTCCGCCACCCCGGCGAGATGCCGGCCCATTTCCTCGACTTCATCCAGTTCCCAGTGCATGGCCTCGGCGATAAGACGCTCCCTCTGGGGATGATCCCGGTACCGGTCACAGGCCTCGGCGTAGGCCTCCGCCCGGCGGTCCACCTCCCGCAGTTCCTGCTCCCACTGAAATTCATCCAGCGGCAGGTCGTCGTCCGCTGCCTCCAGTTCATCCGCAAAGGCCTCCGCAAACGCCCGGGCCGCACTCTGCTGCGACGACTCCACCATACTGCCAAGCCCCTCATTCCCAAACGCATCATCGTCGGATTCCTCCTCGTCGTCCTCGCCGAAAATCTCTTCGTCGTCATCGCCACCATCCATCCCGGTGATGGCATCAAGGTAGCGGTGAAACGTCTTCCGGTTCTCCGCCACCTGCTCCAGTTCCTGCTCCTCATCCATCACCCAGAACGGTTCACTGACCGCCACCCGGAAATCGGATGCTTCAATGACCACGCGCCCATTCGTCCCGCTGAACCATTCCAGAAACAACAGGTTGGCGAGACGCACCGGAACCGCCGCCCCTTTTTCCAGCAATTCCACCAGCCGCTCATCCCCCACCGCGGGCAGCCGCGACTTCCGCGAAGCCGTCATATCACCCGTCTCCCCTTCCTGCATCGACTGCAGCAGATCACAGCCGGTCATCATCTCCGGGGAAGGATTCTCGAAGGTCAATACACAACCCGCCAGGTCCCGCAGGCAATCGCCCCGCAGACGCAGTACCAACGGCTCGCTGCGCCCGGCAAGCCAGATGCGGCCCGTGATGTGACCGCGGATCTCATTCGAGACTTCTCCGCGGATCACTGCTTTTTCCAGACGGATGGCCATTCGTTCGGTCGGAGTGAAAACGGCGGAGGGTGTCAGGGTGCCAGCATTCTGTCAACTGCCGACCTCCACCAAATCAGGATTGCCCCGGGCAGGGATCCGGCGCATGAAACCGTCACGATCTCCTGCCGCATGCCCGCCGACCGACTCCCGCTCTCCATCCCGGTCATCACCCGGAATGAGGAACGCAACCTTGAGCGCTGCCTCGCCAGCATCGCCGATCTCGCTTCTGAAATCATCGTGATGGACAGCGGCTCCACCGATGCCACCCAGGCGATTGCCGCACGATACGGTGCCCGCTGGGTGCACCAGGACTGGCTCGGCTTCCGCGACCAGAAGAATGCGGTCCTCCAGCTCTGCTCCCAGCCATGGGTCCTCGCCCTCGACGCCGATGAAGAGGTCTCCCCGGCCATGCGGGGGGAAATTCTCCGCTTCTTTTCGGAGGGTGGCCACCTCCGCTTCAGCGGTGCCAGCTTTCCCCGCAAGGTCTGGTTCCTTGGACGCTGGATCACCCATGGCGACTGGTACCCTGACCGCAAGCTCCGCCTTGTGAAACGCGGGGGCGCACAATGGGCCGGCAGCCCGGAACACGATTTCCTCGAAATCCCCGGGCCAGTGCTCGCCTGCCGCGGCGACCTCCACCACTTTTCGTTCCCGGACATGGCCCGCTACATCGAGAAGATCAATGTCTTCTCCCACGAGTACCTGCAGCGGCAGCTCGCCGCCGGAAAACGCTGGTCCCTCGCCGCCACCATCACCCGGCCTGCCTGGCGCTTCTTCCGCGCCTACTTCCTGCGCCGCGGCTTCCTCGACGGCTTCCCTGGCCTCTGGATCGCATGGAGCACCGCCTACCAGACCTTCGTACGGCACAGCCGACTCTACGAATACGAACGCCGCGGGCATCGCCCCGGCCAGTCACCGGGCTGACGCGGCCCGCAGATCCACACACACCACCCGCCCACCATCGCGCGCCACGAGCATCCCCTCCGCCAGCGCCGGAGGGGAACGATGCCCGCCCCGCAGCACGGACACCCGCTCGACGAGCTGAGGTGCCCGGTCCTGCCGCGCCTCGCCCAGGATCAGCTCTCCCTTCTCCGTAAGGATGAGCAGCTGTTCCCCGCTCGCGATCACATGCCCCGTAGCCATGGGAAGAGACCAGCGCACCGAGCCGTCCTCCACAGCCACTGCCCTCAGTTCCTGGCCCTCCTCCTGCCTCCCGTGAAACCCGATGAGCACCTCCCCGCACAGAACCGGCGTGGCGTAGTGACAGTCGAGCACCCCTTCCTTTCTCCACACCGCCTTCAATTGGCCGCCGGCCCCGGCCTCCCACACCGCCGCACCCGTCCCATAACAGGCTGACGTGAAAAAACGCCCGGGACCAGTCACCACGGGACTGGCGGCATTCACCGACGCCTCCATCCCGGACCGGAACCGCTCGGAAGGACCCGCGGCCCCAGTCTCCGGATGCACCAGGGCCACACCCTCGCGCGTGAAAAAGGCCACGCGTTTCTCCCCGCCTGCCGTCACCACCACCGGCGAGGCATATCCCGCCTCATCATCCAGTGCCTTCCACTTCAGCTCGCCTGTTCCGGCCGCAAACCCCGCTGCGGCCGCCCCTTCCCCACCAGGGCTCAGCAGCACCATCCCCCCAACCACCAGCGGCGCACTGCTCCGACCGAAGAAACCCTTCGGCGATCCTGTTTCCTTCACCATGTCCCGCTGCCACAGCATGGAACCATCCTTCCCATCCAGTGCCGTCAGCAACCCATCCGCCCCATAGCAGTAAACCCGGCCACCCGACACGGTTGGAGAGGATCTCGGCCCATCATCAAAACCAAAATCATCCCGGTATCCGCAGGGCCAGGAGACCCGCCAACGCGACTTGCCCGTCTCGAGGCCAATCGACTCGACTACGGATTCTCCCGCTTCCCGATGGAAAAGATAGACCTGTCCTCCGGAAATGACTGGGCCGGCAAAACCAGATCCGCACTTCCGCTGCCACAGCATCTTCGCCTCACCATCCGCAAACGCCCGGATCAGCGGCACGTCACCAGCGGCCCGGCCATCACGGTTCGGCCCGAGAAACTGCGGCCAGTCGGCCGACCACAGAGCCGGAGGCAGCCCCGCCGCAACCACTGCCAGGAGCCGCACAAAGGATGTCATGGCACAACAAGGGCACCCGCTCAGGAGGCCGCGTAATCGCTCATCGCCCGGAAAATCACCGCCACGGAACACGCGCCCGCATCGGGATGGCCCACCGACGCCGCTCCAAGGGTGCGCGCACGCCCCAGTGTGGCCACCATGCCACGGCTGTGATCCCGGCCCGCTTCCGCCGCGGCCGCCACGGCGGCCAGCGCATCGCAGATGCCAAGCCCCGCAACTTCCTCCGCCTTCGCCGCCGCCGGATGCAGCGCGTCCACCATCGTCTTGTCTCCGGGCTTCGCCTTGCCCCGCGCCATCACTCCGTCGCACGCCGCCCGCAGAAATACAGCCAGCGCTGCCCCGTCGAATTCCGTCCGCCCGGCCAGCGCCTTGCCGCCATCCCGGAACAGGGTCCCGAAAATCGCCCCACTGGCCCCACCCATCGACGACATCATCGCCATCCCCGTGGCACTCAGAAGCTTATCGATGCCCTCGGACACATCCATGCCCGCCAGCTTTGCCTGCACCGCCTGAAACCCCCGCTGCATCCCCAATCCATGATCCCCATCCCCCAGATTGCGGTCGGCTTCACTCAGGGCCGGCTCGGCGGCAATCACGGCATCGGCCACGGCCTGCAGCATGGCTTTCACTTCAGTGGAATCAAGAGACGTTCGGGACATGGGAAGATGGGATTCAGTGCGAGCGATCATGGCGGTTCCCGCCGCACCTGCAAGCCTCAGCTTGCAGCAGATTGCCGCACGCTTTCGCCCCTGACAAAGCCGCTCCCCGGCTCCATCGTGTCCTGCCCCGCTGCCTCATGACCCTCGCCACCAGAATCACGGTCCTCCGCATCCTCATGATCCCGCTCTACGCGTGGCTCGCCATCTCCTACGGCAACTCGGTGGCAAGGGGAATCCCGGACGAACCTTTCCGGCTCGCTGCCATGGCTGTTTTCCTCGCCGCCGGGGTGAGCGACGCTCTCGATGGCTGGATCGCCCGCCGCTTCCAGCAGCATTCGAGGCTCGGGCGGGTTCTCGACCCGCTCGCGGACAAGTGCCTCATGCTGACGGCACTCATCGTCCTCAATCTCCACCCATGGTCCGCGCGGCACTGGATTCCCTGGTGGTTCGCCACCGTCGTCATCCTCCGTGACGTCCTCTCGTCGCTCGCCGCGTGGGCCATCGCTCACCGGCACGGCCGTGTTCAGATCATTCCCCACTGGACCGGAAAACTGGCCACCGTCCTCCAGTTGCTCGCCCTCGGCTGGGTCATGCTCCAGCTCCCCTGGCCCCCATGGTGGGCGGTCATGATCCCCGCGGCCGTCATCACCTTCGCCTCAGGCATGGTCTACATTCACAAGGGATGGCAGCAGTACCGGCACGGGCCCCTGCCGTGATGCCCCCGGGTTTGCAGCACTTCCCGGTTTCCAACTTGCAGCTCACTCCCGCGCCGTCTATCCGCCCCCATGGATGATGAGGAGACCGGAGAAAGCGAGGCCGCGAACCGCCTCACCGAAGCCATCACCGACGGCCATTGGGAACTCCTGCCGATCCTGCTCGAGGATACCCACCCCGCCGACCTCGCCACGGCCTACGAGGCTCTCCCCGAAGAATACCGCCCCCGGCTCGTCAGCCACCTCCCAGCGGAGGTCATCCCTGCTTTCCTGCCCCAGCTCCCGGGGTCGGACGCCGTTGCCATCCTAGAAGCCATGCCGGACCGGGAGCTGTCCCTCACGCTCGACGACCTCTCGGACGACGTTCTCGTGGATCTCCTCCAGGAAATGCCGGGCCCCTTCCGCGGACACGCCTTCCACCTTCTGTCGGAAAACCGACGCAAAGCCGCCCGCGAACTGCTGAAGTTCCCGGAAGACACCGCGGGCGGACGCATGACGACCGCCTTCGCCACGGTCGAGGAATCCTTCACCGTCCGCCAGGCCATCGAAACGCTCCGCAATGTGCAGGATGAAGCCGAGATGCTCGCGAGGATCTACGTCACGGATCATGAAGGGCTCATCCTCGGCAAGGTCCGCCTCCGCGACCTCACCTTCGCCGATCCCGATGCATTCATCGCCGATCTGAACGACGGCGACACCCGCGCCGTCCTCGCCACCGCAGACCAGGAAAAGGCACTCCGCGTCATGGTCAAATACGACATGCTGGCCCTGCCGGTGGTCGATGACGACGGCCGCATCCTCGGCGTCATCACACACGACGACGCCCTCGAAATCCAGGAAGAGGAAAGCACCGAGGACCTCGAACGCCAATCGGGCATCACCGGCGACGCCGCCGAGGAGGTCTACCTCAATACCCCGGTCCTCCGGCAGGTGCAGCGCCGCTTCGGCTGGATCGTGTCTCTCGCCTTCCTCGGCCTCGTCTCAGGCAGCGTCATCTATTCTTATCAGCATCAGCTCAGCACGGTGTTCGCACTCACGATCTACATGCCCATGATCGTGGCCGCCGGCGGCAACACCGGTGGCCAGGCCGCCACCATGGTCATCCGCGCCATGTCGCTCGGTGAACTCGGGCCCGGCGAAGTGCTGCGCGTCGCATGGAAGGAACTGCGCGTCGGCCTCATCATCGGCACCATCCTTTCTCTCTGCATGGTCGCTCAGATCTACTGGCTGCGTCCCTCATTCATGAACATTGCAGAGGATTCTCTCGGAAAATTTGCGGCCACTGTCGGCATCGCCCTCCTCACCCAGATCTCCGCATCCACCCTCATCGGTGCCATCCTCCCCATCGGTGCCAAAGCCCTGCGTCTCGACCCCGCCGTCATCGCCAGCCCCGCCATCACCACCATCGTCGACGCCACCGGCTTGCTCATCTACCTGAATCTCGCCCGTGCCATTCTGGGCCTCGCCTGAACACAAAAAAATCGAAGGGCGGCACCTTGCGGCACCGCCCTTCTCCCCTTTTTGTTGTTTGCGCAGCACCCTCTGATTGCGTTTCAGAGGATCCCGTGCCGCTGGTGCTGAACACCAGCGACGTTCGCATGATGACCCCGGGGCACCGCTCTGTCTCGCTGGTTCCTGTGCCGTTTTCGTTGCATTGCCGGCGCGTCTCCACACGCATGGCAACCGGCCTGGACTTCCCTGCCACCCGCCTATCGTTCCGCCCACGGATGCCCCCGGCCAGCCACGATTCCCTGCTTCCCTTCCCTGACCCGGGCCCGGACTCCTCCGCCGTATCCGGACCGGTCGCCACGGTGCTGCTCGACGGTCCCGGCGACCTCCAGTTCGATTACCTCATCCCGGAGAGCTGCCGCAGCTCGGTGGCACCAGGCAGCCGCGTCATCTGCCCTCTCCAGCAACGCCGTCAGCCGGGCACCGTTCTCGCGATTCATCCATCCGCACCCGAACCAGGCCGGAAACTGAAGGCGCTGCTCTCCACCATCGAGGAGCGCCCCGTTCTCCCTCCCTCACTGCTCCGCCTCGCCCGCTGGGTCTCGGATTACTACTGCGCCCCGCTCGAGACAGTCGTCCGCGCCATGCTGCCAACCTCTGTCCGCGGCGACCGCCACCAGGCGAAAACCCGGCGCGTCGCCCGGCTGCTCCGCACCCCGGACACGGAATCGCTCGCCTCGCTCCAGCGGCGGGCCGCACGCCAGGCGGGCATCGTGACCTCCCTCGCCGCTGCCGCTGCGCCGCTGCCCGCTGCGGGCTTTCCCGCCGCTTCCCTCAAAGCGCTCGCGGAGTCCGGCTGGATCTCTCTCGAGGAGGAAGCAGTCAGCCGCGATCCCCACGGGAACGAAACCTTCATCGCTACGGAGCCCCTCGCGCTCAACGACGCCCAGCAGGCCGCCCTCAGCGCCATTCTGACGGCCACCGGCAACCCGGCGAAAGCCAAACCCCTGCTCCTTCACGGCGTCACCGGCAGTGGCAAAACGGAGGTCTACCTCCAGGCCGCCCAGGCTGTACTTGAGCAGGGACGCTCAGTTCTGATCCTTGTTCCCGAAATCTCCCTGACACCCCAGACGGTCGAACGCTTCAAATCGCGCTTCGCCTCGACCAGCGGACAGATCGCAGTACTCCACAGCCACCTCAGCCAGGGCGAACGCTTCGATGAATGGCAGAAGATCCAGAAAGATCACGCCCGCATTGTCATCGGGGCACGCAGCGCTGTCTTCGCCCCGCTCACGGGCCTCGGTCTCATCATCGTCGACGAGGAACACGAGAATTCCTACAAGCAGGAAAGCCCTCCGCGCTACCAGGCACGCGATACCGCCGTCGTCCGGGCCGCCCAGACGCCCTGCGCCATCGTCCTCGGTTCAGCCACGCCATCGCTGGAATCATGGCACAATGCCCTGCGCGGAAAGTACCAGCTCCTCAGCATGACGGAACGCGCGGACAGCGCCGGACTCCCCCTCGTGCGCATCATCGACATGCGCCACGAAAAACGCCGCGCCGCCAAAGGCGCCCCTCCCATCATCAGTGAACGGCTCCGCATCGCCCTCGATCAGCGCCTCCAGCGCGCGGAACAATCGATCCTCTTCATCAACCGCCGCGGCTTTGCTGCCAGCGTGCAGTGCCTCGCCTGCGGCCACGTGGTCCGCTGCGCGCACTGTTCGGTCCCCATGACGCTTCATCAGGAAAGCGAACGCCTCGTTTGCCACGTGTGCGGCTTTCAGAAACTCCCGCCCCGCAAGTGCCCGGAGTGCGCCGACCCCGGAATCCTGCTTGCCGGCTACGGGACGGAACGGGTCCACCACACCCTCGCCTCGCTCTTCCCCAAGGCCCGCACGGCCCGCGTCGATACCGACGCCATGCAGCAGAAACATACCCTCCGCGACACACTCCTTCAGTTCAAGACCGGCCAGATCGACATCCTTGTAGGCACCCAGATGATTGCCAAGGGCCTCCACTTTCCCAATGTCACTCTGGTGGGCGTCCTCAATGCCGACCTCACGCTCCACACCCCGGACTTCCGGGCCGCCGAACGCACCTTTGCCCTGCTCACCCAGGTCGCCGGACGCGCCGGACGCGGCTCGCTCCGCGGCGAAGTCATCGTCCAGACCTACAGCCCGCACCTCCCGGCCATCCAGCACGCCCGGCACCATGACTTCCCCGGATTCAGCGAGCAGGAACTCGAGATGCGTCAGGCTTTCCACTACCCCCCCTTCACCCACGCCACCCTCCTCACCTGCAAATCCCCCAATCAGCGCCTCGCCGAATTCACCCTCGAAACCATACACCGGCGCCTCAGCGAATCTCCCCCGCCTGCGCTGACGATGAGCGATCCAGCCCCCAGCCCGCTCGAAAAATCCCACGACCACTACCGCTTCCAGATCCTCCTGCGAGCCCCGCGCACCAGCACCATCACGCAATTCCTCCAGCCCATTCTCCAGGCAACCACCATTCCCGCAGACGTCTCGGTCATCGTCGATGTCGATCCGGTCTCGCTCAGCTGATCCACTTTCCGGCTTGAAGCCCCCCCCTCCACGGACTGATTGCACCAGTGAGTATTTCCTACCTTGAAGCGATCCGCGAGGCCCAGGCGCGGGCCCTCCGCGAGGATCCTGCCGTGTTCCTCTACGGCCAGGACATCGCCGGTTTTGGCGGAGCCTTCAAGGCCACCAGAAACCTCGCCCGCGATTTCCCCGGCCGCGTCCTCGACAGCCCCATCAGTGAAGACGCCATGGTCGGCATGGCCATCGGAGCCGCCATCAGCGGGATGCGCCCGATTGTCGAAATGCAGTTCGCCGACTTCTCCAGCATCGGTTTCAACCAGATCATCAATCAGGCCGCCACCCACTTCTGGCGCACCGGCACACCCTGCCCCCTCGTGATCCGCCTGCCCAGCGGAGGGACGCCGGGCAGCGGCCCGTTCCATAGCCAGAGCATGGAAAGCCTCTACGCGCACTACCCAGGGCTCATCGTCCTCACTCCGGCGACCGTGGGCGACGCCTATTCCATGCTGCTTGATGCGGTCGCTCTCAACGACCCCGTCATCTTCTGCGAACACAAATTCCTCTACTACCACCTCAAGGCGGACGCCCTTCCGGTGGAAAGTCTCCCCATCGGCAAAGCCCGCATCGCCCGCAGCGGGCGCCATGCCACCGTCGTCACCTGCAGCGCCATGCTCCACGAATCCCTGCGCGCCGCCGATGACCTGATCCGCGACGGCTGGGAAATCGAAATCGTGGACCTCCGCAGCGTCAAACCCCTCGATACCGACACCGTGCTCGCCTCGGTCGCCCGCACGGGCCGACTCCTCGCGGTCGCCGAGAGCTTCCCGTGGGGCGGCGTCGCGGCCGAAGTCATCAGCCGCGTCGTCGCGGACGGATTCCACCTGCTCGACGCCCCGCCCCGCCGCCTCAATTCGCGGGATACCCCCATTCCCTACCACCCCAACCTCTGGGCCCATCACCGCCCCACGGCAGCCACCATTGCCGCTGCCCTGCGCGACCTGCTCGCGCTCTGAACTTCCCGCCAACGCCATCCCCCCATGCGCATCCCCATTCTCATGCCGCAGCTGGGCGAATCCATCGCCGAGGCCACCATCGTCCGCATCGGCATCACTGCCGGAGCAAGCGTCCACGCGGATCAGGAAATCATGGAGGTGGAGACCCAGAAGGCCACCATGAGCGTCACCATCCCCTGCAGCGGTACCGTCGCAGAAATCCTTGGAGCAGTCGGCGTCAGCTACCCCGTGGGAGCCATCATCGGCTTCCTCGAAGTCACCGAAGAGGAAGCCGCCCGCGCTGGCCTGTCTCCCGTGGCCCCGTCGCCCGGCAGCGCCCCCGGGGATTCCCACGCCAATCTCCACTTCCAGACGGATCAGTCGGCCGAGATCCACGAGGGCCGGCCTCAGGAGGTACAGCCCACGCTTTCGGGCCTGCCGGTCCCGGCCAATGCCTCGGGAGCCACCTACATTTCCCCTCGGCTGCGCGGACGCATGCAGGAACTCGGCATCAATGCCGCCGACCTTGCCTCGGTCGCAGGCAGCGGCGCAGGCGGCCGCGTCACGGTCGAGGACTTCGAGGCCTTCATGCAGCAGCTCGAGGAGCACCGCATGACGCCCGCAAGCCCCATGCGCATCGCGGTGGCCGATTCCATGCGGCGCTCGTGGGCCCGCCCCCTCGCCACCGTAGGCATTGCGGTCACGCTAGACACTCTGCTTGATCACCGCCGCCGCCAGCCGGAACCCCGGCCCGGCCCCGCGCTCTACGCCATGCGCGCGCTCTCCGTGGCTCTTGCGGAGAATACGGCGGCCGCGGGACGGCTCGTGGGCAAACGCATCGTTCACCCCAGGGCCATCGACCTCGGCTTCGCGGTCGAAGTGCCCGATGGCGTCCTCGTTCCCATCATCCGCGACGTCGACCGGAAATCCCTCTCGGAACTCGCCTCTTCCTACGGACAGCTCGTCGCCGCGGCACGCGACCGCCGCCTCCCGCCGGAGGCCCGGGGCCTCGGCATCGCCACCGTCACCAACTTCGGGACGTTCGGTATCCTCTGGGCCACCCCCATCCCCCTGCCGGAACAGAACCTTGTCCTCGGCCTCGGGGCGGGAGTCCGCCAGCCGGTCTGGGACGATGCCACCCAATCGTTCCTTCCAAAAACGAGAGCGGAGCTCACGCTCAGCTTCGACCACCGCGTCCTCGACGGCGGTGGGGCCGGGCGCCTGCTCCACCGTGTCGCCCAGCTCATGGAATCCCCGGAACTTCTCTGACTCCAGCACCCACCCATGAACGCGTTCCTCCTGACTCTGTCCGGCGCTCTCGTCGCAGCAGCCGCACCTCCGCTTCCAGGTGGCTTCACCAGGGCTGACCCGAAAAGCAGTGAAGTGAAAGCCGCCGCCGCTTTTGCCGTGCAGGCAGCCGCCGCCACCGGAGCCCGCACTGCTCAGAAACCGACGCTCCACCTCAAATCCATCGTCGCCGCCCGCCAGCAGGTCGTCGCCGGCATCAATTACCAGCTCCACCTCCGCATCACCGAGGATGGCAGAGTGCGCGAAGCCGACGCCACGGTGTGGTGGCAGGCATGGCGCCGACCGGATCCCTATCAGCTCACCGCATGGAAATGGCGCGACGCTCAGGCCGAGGAAAAAGAGCCCCCGCCAGAACCGCCGGCCGCGCCCCGCTGATCAGAGCAGCCGTCAGAATTCCCCGCGGAAGACACAGCGCGCCGTCGGCGTCTCGTGCAGCACAATCTCGCACAACCCCGGCAGCTGCGGCTCGAGCTTTTTCCAGAGCCACGCGCACATGTTCTCAATCGTCGGCACTTCCAGCCCAGGAATGTCATTCACGTAACTGTGATCCAGCTGCGCCAGCAGCGGAGCCATCGCCCGGGAAATCTTCGCGTGATCGTACACCCAGCCAATCGCCGGATCGACTTCTCCCTCCACGGAAATCTCCAGCCGGAAACTGTGGCCATGCATCAGCCGGCACTTGTGACCCTCCGGCAGCGTCGGCAGGGTCTGGGCCGCCTCGAAGGTGAATTCCTTGACGATTCTCGCTCTCATGGTCCCGGGGAGATTCAACGCACCGCCGCCACCCTGCCTTCGTTCTGCGCAGCAAGCGCTGCCGCAAAGATACGGTGCGAATCCAGCGCTTCCTCCGGCGTGACACAGCCAAAGCGGTCGCCCAGCTGTCCCTCCCGCTCGAGCAGATAAGCCGCCCACATCTGCTGCATGATGTCCGGAAAACCGGGTTCGAAAATTCCACCCGTGATCGCCGGAAACGCCATCTCGAAGCCCAGCGAAAGCACTTCCCAGACCTGCTCGCCGCCCCGCCGGCGGAATGTCCGCAGCGTCTTCGGCTCGGCCGTGGAATACGCCACGCCTCCCTCGGTGCCCAGCACTTCCAGAAACCAGCTGTTCGTCGCCCCAGGGGCCATCCGCTTCATTTCGAGCCTCATGGGCACATCCGACCCATCCACTTCCACCCACGTGTGCAGCATGGCATTGTCCCACGTGTCGCAGACCGCCATCCCCCCTTTGCCATCGGGCCGCTCCGGATACCCCTTCTGCAGCTGCGCATAAACCGATTTCGGCCGCCATCCCAGCCGCAGGGGTACATGCAGCGTGTGCATCCCCAGATCACCCAGCACCCCGATCTCCCCGCAGATGCTGCTCCGGCGCTTCCAGTTCGCCGCCTTCGTGGGGTCGAGGTCGCTCGCATGATGAAAGCCACTCCGGACCTCCAGAATCCGACCCATCCCGCCGGACCGCACCGCCTTCACTACCCGCTGCGCACCCGGAAAATACGGAAACTCGGAACTGCAGCGCACAAACCGGCCGGATTCGCGGGTCGCCGCCACAATGGCCTCGGCCGACGCCAGATCCATTCCGAACGGCTTCTCGGCAAAGAGATCCTTGCCCGCCGCAAGCACATCGCGGTACACCGTCAGGTGCAGATCGTGCGGCACCGCCACGTAGACGACATCCACCTCGGACGACGCCAGCAGTTCATGGTAGTCGGTCGTCGTGAGCACCACTCCGGGCAATTCCCGGAACCAGCCCAGCACCCCCGGATTCACATCCGCCACCGCGGTCAGCTGCGGACGCACCTCCATGTCCCTGAGGGCACACCAGCGCGCAAACGCACTCGCCATCTCCCGGCCCATGAGGCCACCGCCAATGATCCCGACCCGAACGGTTTTCATGCCTTCATTCTGCTCGCGATTTCCCCGCATCAACGGGCCTTGGGCTTCGCCGCAGGCTTGGCCGGAGCCGCCGCGGGCTTCACCGGGGCCGCCGCCGGTTTCACGGGAGCCTCGGAAGCGCCCGGCCCATTCAGTGGCTTTCCATCGAGCCCGGTGACTTTTGGCATCTGCTCATTGAGGCCGACCAGCCATTTGCCGCCAGTCTTCAGCAGTGAAATCAGCTCGAGGTTCTCGACCTGGATCTTGTCATTGGCGTGCTTCGTCCGCACCAGCACGTGCACCCGCGAGTCTCCTTCCTCGGCCACACTGAGGACCTTCATCTGCAGACTTTTCTTCACGCGCTCAAGGGCCGCCTCGTCGATCTGCATGCGCTCCTGCAGTCCCTTGTGATAGGCCATGTAGAAATCCTTCGGAGCCATCGCCACAAGATCCTCCATGGTGGATTTCCCGACACGCCGGAACATCATCTCTTCCTCATCCATCGTCTGCGCCCGCCGGACCCTCTCCATGTAGTCCTTCTGCAGGGAATCCAGTGACTTCGGCTCCACAAGGTCCGCACTCTTCCCCCATTCGCGCTGCAGGACGAAATTGAGGTACTCGCGCACCACTGCCGTGGCTGGATGCGATTCCCCAGCCGACAGTGCGGCGGCCGGAGCGGGAACCGCAGGGGCCTGCGCAGCAACAGGAACCGCAGCCAACAGCAGGAGCAGGGCAGCAGCAGATCGGAACGAAACAGTGAAGGACATGGCAGTGCAGAGAAAATGGCGCGGACCCCGGAACGGCGTCCGCGTGGTCAGTTTCATGGCACACCCGGCCCGCATGACCAGCGGAGAATTGCCCGCATCCGTCCCCATCCGGAAGCCCGCTCACGCTCCGGCCACAAGCTTTGCCGGAACTTCCACCACCAGCCCGTCGGCCACCGCGAAAACCCTTTCGCCCTCGCCCGGCCGGATGAGCGCGCCTCCCGTGAAAGTCCCGAACCCGGGCAGCACCAGCACTTCCCTCCTCAGCCAGAAACAGGGAACCGCGGGCCCTCCGCCGCGCAGCCGCACCGCCGGATGCAGGTGACCAGCCACCGCAAACGCCCCCGACCCCGCCTGCCTGGGATCATGCACAAAGCGCAGCCCGTCAGCCTCGTGCACCCAGTCGCTCACCGCAAATCCAAGATCCGGAGGCGGCATGGCGCGCCCGCGGTCGTGATTCCCCACCACCAGACGCACTGCCAGTTCCGCGTGCTCGGTACGCCACCGCCGTACCAGCGCGAGAACCTCCAGCGACTGTGCCGCAGGCGCATGAAAGAAGTCACCGGCGATCACCAGACACTCCGCCCCAAGGACCGCAATGGCACCGCTCAGCCGCTCCAGATCGCGCCCGGTGTCTCCTTCAGGCACCGGAAGCCCATGCCGGCGGAAAACCGCGGACTTTCCGAGATGAAGGTCCGAAACCACGAGCATGCGCCGACCCGGAACCCACAGGGTCCGGTCCGCCCGCAGCACGAGTCGCTCGCCTCCCGCGGCCACCTCCATCATGCCATCCCCGGCCATCAGTCGGGCCCGCCCCCCAGATCCACCGGACGGACGCAGCTCAGCATTCGCCCGCTGCCTCCGCGGACCTCCCGCCACGATTCCGCTGCCACCGCGATCACCAGCACGGCACCAGTGACCACCGGCCTCAGCTCACGCGGGCACAGCCATTCCAGCATGAGTTCCATGCCCGGATTGTGACCCACCATGACAAGGTGCACGACGTCATCCGGCTGCTCCAGCAGCACCATCAGCAGATCATCGAGCGGGGCTTCGTAGATGCTGTCCTCGAAGACCTCGCAGCCAGCCGGCCACGCCCCGGCTTCCGCCAGCGCGGCTGCCGTTTCGCGGGTCCGCTTCGCAGTACTCACCACCACCCGGTCGGGGAGCCCATCGCCAAGCCCCGCCAGCCAAGCCCCCACCAGCGCGGCATCCCGACGTCCCCGTTCACTCAGGGGCCGGTCGAAATCCCGCTGCCATGGCTCGGCGGAAGTGCTCTTGGCGTGACGGATGAGGGTGAGCCGTTTCATGACGTTCAGCGGTTTCAGCGTTCCGCTGGCCTCGTCACCGCGTATTGCTTCGGCCCGCCTCCTGCCGCACTGTCAAAGAGCACGAGCACGTCGATCCGGTTCCCTTCGTCCCGCAGGATCAGCAGTCCCTCGGCCTTGGCGGACGGTTCCGGGAGTTCCCCGATCTTCACGGAATAGGAGCCCGGGCCGGACGGACGCCAGAACCACAGAGCGAACTTCTGATCCTCTCCGGGAGCCATGGTGGTCGGCTGCTTCCTGGTGGCCTCCGCGCTGGCATTCCCCGTCAGCACGAGAAACCCATCCCGCAGCGCAGCCAGTTCCCGGATCCCGAGACCCTGGCCCACCGGAATCCGGTGCAGCACCGCTCCGTCCATCTTTCCGGAAAAAAGGCCTGCCGGATCGGCCTCGATCACAAAGGCCACCCCGTTCCGGTTGGGGGCCCGCAGGCCAAACCACAGCCGGCCGTCCCTGGCCGCCAGCCCCTCGATATTGAATCCATTAAGCTGCAGCGGTTGCCTCACATGGGCCGCCAGATCGGGGTGCTGCTCCACCCACGGGAGCAGGCTCGCGGCAGTGATTCCCGCGGCCATGGGTTCACCCGTCGCCGCATCCACCGGAATCCGGTACACCTGACAGCGCGACGGCTGAAAATCCGCCTTCTTCTTGCCCAAACCATGCGATCCGGTCACATAGTACGCACCATCCTCGCGCAGCACGGCCACTCCCTCGGCGTC
>JBIICE010000218.1:0-6584 GCA_044239025.1 Verrucomicrobiales bacterium | reverse complement strand
GCAGCGCTGAGCGACTTCGCATCGGCTTCCGGCATGTTTTCGATGAGGAACTGCATGCCTTCGCGCTGGGATTCCGGGACATCCTTGAGGGCACGCGTCAGTTCCGCGGCGTGTTCGCCTGCGGATTTGAGGACGGCGGCGGTGGAGGCGGGCCACCAGTCAGCGGCCGGTGAAGGGATGGCTGAGCAGAGTGACAGGCAGAAGACGGAGAGGGATGGCAGAAAGGATTTCATGGTTTATGAGGGAGCTGCTGGATGAGAGCGTCGTGGCGGATGGACCAGACTTCGGTGGAGTTGTCGGGGCGTTTCAGTTCGACGGTGCAGAGGTAGCCATCCGGGGACAGGTGGATGACGGGCACGCCGACGGCACTGTTTGCCGGAGTGGCAGAGAGTCCGAGATCGGAGAGTCGTTCGGCCCAGCGCTGGTGGCGCGCGCGGAAGTCGCGTTGGGCATAGTAGACCTCGTGGAGCCGGTTGCGGGCCGGGGCCGAGGGATCGGGGATGAAGGTGGTGGTGCCGGGAGGTTTGGTGGTGAACTGGACGTAGCCCCAGCGTTCCGGGCGGTGCATGTCGATGATGCCCTGAGCCGACCAGATCCAGTTGTTTTCCGGGGTGCCGGGACGTTTCACGTATTTACCGTCGCGGACATCGGTCTGCCATTCGACGCGGGAGAAGCCGAGGCGCCATTGGTCGCCTTCGGTGGGGGGGCTGGTGCGGCGGGCGGCTTCGCCGAGGACCTTCCATGGGATGGCGAGTTCGACCGACCAGCCTTCGTCCGTGTCGCTGGGGTCGTTGATGGTGCCGCGGACGTGGACGGCGGTGCGCAGGCCGGGGATTTCCCATGAGTTCATGGCGGGTCCGCCGTCCTTGTAGGGTTTGGGGAGGAAGAGGTCCCAGCCCGTGTTGAGGGCATTCATTTCGAATTCGTAGTATTCGTGGGAATCGCTGTTGGGATCGATGAAGACTTCGAAGTCGGGGTCCTGGAAGATGACGGCGTCGTGCTGGGTGATGGTGCCCCAGACGTGGGGTTCCTCGAGGTCGGCAGTGATGTAGAGGAAGTTTTCGTCCCAGAGCATTTTGGCGCGGGTACGGAATCTTGGTTTCGGTTTGGCGTCGCCTTCGATGTCCACGAAGTCATCGGTCCACGCGGCGCTTTCCCAAGCCTTGTCGTCGGGTTTGCCATCGATCACTGGTGCGCTGGAGGCCTTGTGGCAGAGATAGCCGCGCGGGACAATGGGCTGCATGCGCTGCTGCCATTCCGCGAGTTGTCCTGGTGGCGGGGACGGCAGCTGGGCCGGGGATGATCCGCTCAGGGCGGCTGCGGTTGTCAGAAGGGCGGCGGATTTCCTCATGCCACATTGTGCGGAACGGCGGGCGAGAGTGCAATCCTCAATCGGATGCGGCTGGGGTTGCCGGAGCCTCCGCGAAGGTGGCGGACTGTTCCGGGAACGGGCAGGCGGCGCAGTCGGTGGAGTCGCGGCGGCAGAAGTCGTCGTAGATCTGAAGGATGGCCTGCTGGTGCCAGAGCCTGGTGATGCGTCCGGCGGCGGCGTCTTCGTTGCCGAGGAGTCGGATGGTGGCGCGGCGCAGAGCTTCGGATGGGGCGGTGGCCGGCAGGCGGGCGTAGTCGTTCCAGAGGTCCGGCTTGGCGCGCAGGAGTACGGGGTAGCAGACGTTCGCCATGATTTCGGTGGCACGGCTGGCCCCGAGGATGGCGATGGGTTTGGCGGCGGGTGCGGAATTGAGGGTGTAGTGATGCGACCAGAACGGGTGCTGCAGGGAAGTGAGTGTCTCACTGAGGGATCGGCCATCGAATGCGGCGGGATTGAGCAGTGGGCGGATCCTGCGCCATGCGGAGGCGAGGGCGGCGAGGGCGGCGATGCGGCGCTGTGGGTGGTTGGCGGGCCGGGTGCCAGTGAGGTTCCAGGTGATGGGAGCGTGTGGTTCGCCGGGGGCGAACGCGGCGCGGTAGCGCCACCATGTTTCCCAGAGCGTCCGGGCGTACTGTCGCGACTGGTGGCTGTCGGGTCCCGAGCCGCTTCCGTTGAGAAATCCGGCGGCTCCGAAGAGGAGAGCTTCGGCTTCGAGGGGTCGTTTCTGGAGCCAGCGCAGCGGGAGCCGCTGGCTCAGAACAGTCATGGGGAGGGGATTGCGGCTGTAGCCGAGGGCGGTGGCAAGGCCCTGCCACCATGCCTGGTCCTCGCCGTGGACTGCGGCCGCCTGATGCCACTGGCGGGCTTTGCGCTGCAGCCGGAAGATGGCGGCTTCCCTGAGGAGAGACAGCCATGAGGTTTCGCTGAGGGTGCGCAGTGCAGTGACACAGCGACCGGGATGGGCTCTGGGGACGGGCACGGCGTGCGCGGGAAGACCTGTGACGTCGAGCTGGACCGCAGGGATTTCGCGGTGCGACGAGGTCCTTGTGAACCATTCTCCGGGTCCGCTGTCGTGGAGGTAGAGGTGAAGAATGACATCGTTGTAGGCGGGGTTCGCCGCGTGGCCATGGGCTTCCCAGTCGCGGGCGTCGAGGTCGAGTTCGATGCTGCCGTGTCGGGGGATGCCGGCGATTTCGACTGCACAGTCCCGGAAGTCCGGGCCGGCTCCATGATTCCACCAGCCGAACTGAATGATGCGGACGGGTTCGCCGCGGACCGTGATGAATTCCCGGCCGAAATGGCCAGCGAACCAGCGGCTCTGCCATGCCAATTCGCTGCCGGGGAGGGAGCGACCATTTTCCGGAAACAGTTCCGGTTCGTGCAGAAGCGGAGGACCAGGGGGAGCAACTGCAGGCCGCACATGCGGCAAGGCCGCCATTTTTTCGTAGGAGGAGACCTGATTCATGGGGGATCCGGTGGCTCAGGGCAGCTCGCGGAGCTGTTTCAGGAGGGCGCGGGCGGCTTCCGACTCTGGGAGTTTGCCGAACTGTTCGGCGGCGTCGCGGAGGACCTTGATGGCGGCCTGGCGGTCTCCGTCGCGGCGGAGGACATCGGCGCGGAGGATGGCGATGCGGAGTTGGTCCGCCGGGGTGCGGTAGGTTTCGGCGGCTTTGGTGAGCCACGGGTTGGCCTCGCGGGCTGCCTTGGTTCTGCCGGCCTGGGCATGGAGGCCCATGAATTCGTAGATGGTTCCGCTTTCGAGGCTCTGGGCGGCCTCGTCGAGATTCCGGAACAGTTCGCGGCGGTCGTCCGGTTTGCCCCAGCGGAGCATGGCGAGGCGGAGAGCGCGGTAGTCGGCCTGTCGTTTGCGATCGGCGTCCGGATAGATGGCAAAGGGCCGGTAGAGTGGATCTCCGACCATGGTGGTCATCCATGAAAGCACGGGGGTCGCGTTCCAGGCGGCCTCGGCGACAGTCCAGCCGGCGAGCATGCGTTCCATCATGATGTCGAGCCATGGGCACATGCTGAGGTAGGGTTCCCAGACATTGCCGGTGGCAAAGGCGGCGCCGCGCAGGAGCAGAGGGGCGGTCCAGTAGCCCACTGGATTGGTGAGGGTGCTGGCGCTGAAGGAGTGTATGTGGCAGGCGACGGCTCCTTTGGCGAAGCGGAAGCCTGGATTGAGAAATGGACCGTCTACATGTTCCGTGTACCATCCGAGGTAGATGGCCGCACCGGTCATGGGGTAGTTTCTGGGGAAGGTGGTCGGCAGGGAATCGACGACGGTGGGGAATCCGTTCCGTTCGAGGCCGGCCGCGCACTTCTGGAGCCACTGTTCGCCCTGCTGGTAGCCGCTTTCGTTCTTCAGAGCGAAATCGATGTAGGCACGGCCGAACAGTCCGCCCTCCCGTTCCACAGCGATGGCATCGTCGATGAGGCGGAGTGCGGTGGCCTTGTCCGGTCCGTCGAGGCGACCGGTCAGGAAGATGGGTGCGAGAGCGTTCTGGGCGAAGGGCTTGGGATTGCGGAAGAAGGGGTTGTTGAGGGGGCCACTGGTGACGTGGTCGAGCACGCCAAGGCAGGCGAGTTCCGAATCGACGCTGGCGGCGTTGACTTTGAGTGGTTCGGGCGGGATTTCCTGGCCGGTGCGCGGGTCGCGGCCGGGAGGTTTCTCACTGATGCGCAGCGGGACGCCGCGGACCGTGACGATGACGCGCTTACTGACTTTGACGGCGATGTTTCCTTCCTTGGGAACGCTGCCGATTTCCCACCAGCGGCGTTCATTGAAGACGGCCCGGAGGGGCAGGTCGATTTCCCGGAGGAACTGATCGCGGGTGATGGTCTCGCTCGTGGCGCACTTGAGGGCGACGAGATTGGCGGCCGGAATGCTGCGGGCCTTGGCGTAGTATTCGGCGACCTCCTTCGAGTCGGGGTGGTTCTCGTTGTAGACGACCACGGTAGCCGGGCGGTAGTCAAAGACGCCCGTTTCCTGGCCCGGAGCGGTGGCAGCCAGCACAAGCATCAGCGTGGTCCATGCAGGTCGGAGGAATTTCACAGGGTGTCATCGTACAGCGGGGGAGGGATTCCGCCAGGACGGTCTTTCCGGATTTCCGCCTGGTCCCGGGAGCGGGGAACGGAACAAATTCACCCCGCATTCACGTCATCGCTCCGCTTTGCATGGGGCGGTCGCGCGGCGCAGGGGGAAGATGGAAATTCCCCCAACCAAGCAAACCCTACTGTCGCCATGAAATCCTCCCGCCGCCGATTCCTCCGTGGTTCCCTTGCCGGTGCCGCGTCACTGTCCATCCCGACGAGCACCTGGGCGCGGCCCATTGGGGCGAATGACCGCATCAATGTCGCCGTGATTGGTGCGCGAGGTCAGGGCGGGGGGCATTTTGGAGATGCCCTGCGCAATGCTCACGGGGGTCAGGCCATGGCCGTCTGCGATGCGGACATGGCTGTGGTTGGACAGCGGAAGGAAGCTGCCGACAAGGCATCGGTGAAGGTGGAAGGCTACCAGGATTACCGCAAGCTGCTCGAGAACAAGGATGTCGATGCCGTCATCATTGCGACGCCGAATCATCTCCACACGCTCATTGCCATTGCCGCCCTCCAGGCAGGCAAACATGTCTACGTGGAAAAGCCCGTCAGTCACAACATTCATGAAGGACGCCTTTTGGCGGAGCATGCCCGCAAGCATTCTGAACTGATCTGTCAGCATGGCATGCAGCGCCGTTCCGACGATACATGGGTCAAGATCATGGAATTCGTGAAGACCGGAGCCATCGGCAAGCCTGTTGTTTCCCGTGGCTTCTGCTACAAGAAGCGCGAGAACATCGGGAAGGTGAGCGGTCCGCAGCAGCCACCATCCACGCTCGACTACAATCTGTGGTGCGGTCCGCGGGAGATGGAACCGGTCCACCGCAGGCAGTTTCATTACGACTGGCACTGGCAGTGGCCGTGGGGCAATGGCGACATCGGCAATCAGGGCCCGCACCAGCTGGACGTGGCGCGCTGGCTGCTCGGCGACCCTGAGATGCTTCCCGAACGCGTCATCAGCATCGGCGGCCGCTTCGGTCTCGACGACGATGCCACCACCGCGAACACCCAGATCGCCTTCTACGACTTCAAGCCCATCCCCATGATCTTTGAAGTCCGCGGACTGCCGCAGAGCGACATGAATTTCCGCGGGCGCATGGACCGCTACAAGGGAGTCGTCGACATTGGCAACGTCCTTGAGTGTGAAGGTGGCTATGTGGCGGAAGGCAAAGCGTACGACAAAGACGGGAAGGAAGTGGCCAAGTTCAACAAGAACGACGGAGCTGGCCACCGCCGCCACTTCTTCGATGCGATCCGCAAAGGAAAGCTCGAAGCCACGCACAATGCCCAGACGGGCCACCAGGCTGCGGCGCTGGCCCACATGGCCAACCACAGCATCCGTCTCGGCAAAGCGGCGCCTTCCGAGCAGATCCGCGAGCAGCTCAAGTCCAACCCGCTGTTTACCGAAACCTTCGAGCGTATGCTGAGCCACCTCAAGGACAACAAGCTGGAGGCTGAACTCTCGAAAATCACGGTCGGACCCATGCTGACAATCGATCAGAAAACCGAGCAGTACGTGGGTGATTTCGCCACCGAGGCCAACGCTCTCGACAGGGAAGTCTACCGCAAGGAATTCAGCTTGCCGGCGGTCTGATCGGCGCGCATTTTCCTGAGACTTCAGAGGGGCGGCCCGGGGCATCAACTCCGGGCCGGTTCTGCGGTCGGGCCTGCGGAAGCCTGCCCGGTTGGCGGTGTCCTGTGACCTGATGGGTGGGCTCAGACCTCGAGCATGGAAAGAAACAGACCCGTCGGATCGAAGTAGAACGTCTGCATGTAGAGACCGAAGGTGAACTGTGCTTTCTGGCGGCTGTCGGGAAGAATGTTGTGGGTCAGGGCTGCGCGGCGGTAGCTGGTGTAGTCCGGATCAAGGTAGCCCGGAAACTGGATTTCGCCGTCGGGAAAGGGCTCGGCGCGCCAGCGCGGTGTTTCGGTGAAGCTGTGGCGCTGGAGCAGCGCATTCCAGCTGGCCTGGTCCCGGAATCCGGTACTGCGCCGGGGATTACTCTCGTCGATTTCGCGCCACGCCTCCATGACCTCGCGGTATTGGCTGCCGCGAACGGCGAGCGTGCCGCTGTTCACGCCTTCGCGTCCGCCGGCCACGTTCATCTCCGCGTCG
>JBIICE010000217.1:0-6593 GCA_044239025.1 Verrucomicrobiales bacterium | reverse complement strand
GATCGATCCGCATGGCGGCGTCGAGAGCGCGGGCCAGCCCCTTGAAGACCGCCTCGGCCATGTGGTGGGCGTCGCGTCCATAGAGGATTTCCACGTGGACGTTGGCGAGGATGTTGTGGGCAAACCCTCGGAGGAATTCCTCCACGAGCTGGAAGGGAAACAGGCCGATGGGAGGCACCGACGGGGGCGCACGGAACTCAAGGAACGACCGGCCCGAGAGATCGACCGCGACGCGGGCAAGGGTTTCGTCCATGGGCAGGTAGGCCCAGCCGTAGCGCACAATGCCGCGCTTGTCTCCAAGCGCTTCGCGCAGCGCCTGGCCGAGCACGATTCCGGTGTCCTCAACGGTGTGGTGGTAATCGACGTGCAGGTCGCCGATGGCCTTCACACTGAGATCCATCAGGCTGTGCCGGGCCAGCAGGGTCAGCATGTGGTCAAGAAAGCCGATGCCCGTATCGACGTCGGCCTTGCCCGAGCCATCGATGGTCACGCTGAGGGTGATGTCAGTTTCCGCGGTGCGGCGCGAAATCCTTGCGGTGCGGTCGTTGCTCATCTGGGAGAGTGGCATGGCCGCAGGGCTCAGTCCTCCGACTTCTTCTTGCCGAGGACCTTTGCGAGGATGCCGACGAGGGCGAGCAGGCCGGCTCCACCCATGAGGAATTTCGGGATGTTGTTTTCTTCCGGTGCCGGTTCCGAGGCCATGGCATCGGCGACCGGCGCGGCCGGTGCCGGTTCCGCGGGCTTCGGGGCCGGAGGTGCCTTCGGGGCCACCGGAGCCGGTTTGGCGGCGGGCACCGCGCCGGTGACGGGTGGCGTGGCGGCCGCGGCGGTAGCTCCGCCCGGGGTGGTTGTGTCCGCTTTCGGAGCGGTGGCCGCCGCGCTCTTGGCGGTTTCCACCATCTTCTTCACGGTCTCGTCCTTGGTGTGGAACTTGGCGACCTCCTCGAAGTTGCTGCGGGCGGAAATGAAGGCCTTTTCCGCCATGTCCTTCAGTCCGGACTGGAACTTCGTGCTCACGGTGGTCAGCTTGGCGAGATCGAGTCCGGCGAGACGGGTGATTTCCTTTTTGGCGCCCGTGATCGATTCCTTGATCGAGGAGATATCGTACGGATAGAAGCTAGTGAGGGGGACCTTGTTCTTCTTTTCGTCGGCAAGGCGGGTCTGGAAGGCAGTCATCTCCTCCTTGATGGCGGCCTCGACGGCGGCCCGCTTGTCTGCCGTGAGACCGGCCAACTGCTTGGTGCGTTCCAGGGCCTTGGTGGGCTGTTCCGTGGCAGCGGCTTCAAGGGTCGCTTCGAGCTTGGTCATGGCCTTGGAAATCTCCGCGACCGCCTTCGGATAAGCCGTCGAGGCGATGTGGCCGGTTTCGATGGCCGAGAAGGCCTGGTAGGCTTCCATGGGCTTGCCCGCCCGGAGGTGACCGCGCAGCTGCAGGAGAAGCTTCTGCGCCTTCACATTGTAGTCGTTCCACTTCAGTTCCTCGGCAGCAATCCACTGACCATCGAGCTTGAGGTCGCCGCCTTTGACGCGGGCGAGTTCCTCGCGGTAGGTTTTGGCGACGCTGTCGACGGTGGCGCGGAATTTGCTGACCGGGTACTTCTTGAGGAAGGGTTCGATCTTATCCTTGAGGGCGGTCTCGTAGGCGGACGCGGGCAGGGCGTCGGCTGTGGGAACAAGCGCGGCGAGGTCTTTCGATTCCTTTTCATCGGGCAGGGTCCGGATGAATTCAGCGACGTCTGATTTCCTGACCGTCTGGTGGTCGATGATCTTGCCCATCGGAATGGCAATCTCGTAGGAATCGCCGATCTCGGTCACGGTGCCCTCGTAGACCTTGCCATTCTTGAGTTTGAGCGTGTCGGCGCGGAGAAGGGCGGGCGACGCGGTGAGGGCGGCGGCGAGGAGGAAGCGGATTGATTTCATGGAAGAGGATTTGGCTGACCGGTGGAAGCTGAGCGGAATGCCCGGGGGTAGGTTACGGAAAACTCCGATGTTCGCATGAGGCGGGGGTATCCCTCAAGCTGAAAAACCGGAAGATGAGACAGGTGGATGGCTGAGAATTTCCATGGCGCGCCCGACGATGCCTTCGACAGGCCAGAGTCGGCCGACTCCTTCGTAGCCGCACGCGAGGAGACCCTCGTCCGGGCCGATGAATTCGTGTCCCCAGCTTCTGAGGGTGCCGGTGTTGCGGACCGTGGCGGGGTGGAGCCACATTTTTCCGTTCATGGCGGGAGCGATGAGAACCGGGGCGCGGGTGGCGAGCGCGATTGCGGTGAGGGTGTCATCGGCGAGACCAGCGGCCATTCTGGCGATGGTGCTGGCAGTGGCAGGAGCGATCAGGAGAAGAGAAGCGCCGTCCGCGAGCTGGATGTGGCCCGGGTGCCACGATTCCTTTTCATCGAAGAGCGAGGTCACGACTGGGTTCCGGGTCAGGACTTTGAGGGTGAGCGGGGTGATGAATTCTGCAGCGTCCGCGGTCAGGACGGCTGTGACGTCGCAGCCGCGTTTGGTGAGCAGGCTGGCGATGTCAGCCGCCCGGTAGGCCGCGATCGAGCCGGTGATGCCGAGGATGACGCGGGGTTTCATGGCTGGCTGCTGCCGGGGAGGGAAAGCCGGGTGCTGCGGTGGCGTTCTGCGGTGAGGATCGCGCGGAATTCACGGAGGTCATCCTCCTGACTGCGGCTCACCAGTGTGTAGCGGTAGTGGTGCCAGTGCTCCATTTCGCCAAGGGCGTTTGCGAGGCGCAGGGCCAGTTGCTCCGGGGTTTCGGAGCGTCGCCCCGCGAGCCGGGCCTTGAGTTCCCCGATGTCGGGCACGTGAATGAACACATCGACGAGGGCGCGGCGGATGTTTTCGTCCGGGCAGCCGCGGAGCTGGGCGGCACCCTGGATGTCGAGGTCCATGATGACATCGCGTCCCGCGGCAAGGTGGGGCAGCACCTGCGTTTTCAGCGTGCCATAGCGTCTGCCGTGCACGACGGCGTGTTCGAGGAATTCACCGGCGTCGATGCGCCTCTGGAACTCGCCTTCCGAAAGAAAGAAGTAGTCGCTTCCGTCGCTTTCGCCGGGGCGGATGTCCCGGGTGGTGCAGGAAACCGTGTAGGTGACTGGTTCCACAGCCGCAGTGTTCCGGCAGAGCGTGGTCTTCCCGCATCCGGAGGGACCGGAGACGACGCAGAGTATGCCTTCGCGGGAGGGATTCAGAGACATGACAGCGGTATCGCAGGTTCGGGTGGCGCGGGGATTCGGCGGGTCGTGTCAGACCCCGAGCAGCTTGTCGAGGGCGGAATCGCGCGCGGCTCCGGCGCGCACCGCTTCGCGGTAGTGGCGGCGGGCGGTTTCGAGGTCCGGGGGGTCCGAAGTGGCAAAGATCACGGCGAGATTGAAATGGGCGTCGGCACAGTCAGGATCCACGGCGACCGCCTTCTCGAAATAGCTGCGGGCCGTGGGGCGGTTGCCCTGTTTGACGAGTATGAGCCCGAGAGTGTGCCACGCCGCCGACTGATTGGGATTGATCTTGAGTCCGGTTTCGATCTCTCCGGACGCTTCGTCGAGTTTGCCCTGCCGGAGGTAGGCAACACCCAGGAGGTAGTGGGAAAAGTCGTTGTCGAAGTCGTAGGCCTGCGCCTTGCGGAGGGTCTCGGAGGCTTCCTCCAGTTTGCCGAGTTTCAGCTGCGTGACGCCGAGGTTGCACAGGGCGTAGACGTTCTGAGGTTCCACCGTGAGGATGCGGCGGAAGGAATTCTCGGCGTCTTCGTAGGCCCCGGTCCGGAAATATTCCTCGGCGGTGATGGCGTGCGTCTTCAGCTCCGGGCTGAGCCCGGCGCGGTCCTGGGCTCCGGTGGGTTCCGGGGCCTGCGTGGTGAGCGGTTCCGCAGGGGAGGCCGAGTCGTCGACCATGAACAGTTCCTTGCCATCCGCACTGGTCATCAGCTTGCTGACCTGCGTCGAGGTCAGCACGTCCCGCTGTTCCTTCGACAGAGTGACCGGCGCGGCCATTTCGTTCACAGCGCGCAGCAGTTTATCGGATTCCGCACCCAGTTCCTTGAGCTGTGCGAAAACGCCCTCGCGGTTGAGTTCGTCCATGAGGTTCTGCCGCGCCCTTTCCCGGCGAGCCTGCTGCTTGAGCTGCTGGAGGATGATTTCACGGAGCACCTGGTTCTCCGCGATGGCATCCTGTTCCGGCAGGGTGCCGGCGGCCCCGGAATCGGCCAGCCGTTTGGAAGTGGCTTCGAGCCGCATCGTAAGCGAGGCGATCTGCTGCCGGTATTCCTCGTTTTCCTGCTGCACGACGAGTACCGCATCCTGGACTGATTTGAGCTTTTCTCTGAGCGAAGCGATTTCCTGCTGATCCTGCTGCTGGGCTCCGGTGAGTTCCGTCATGCGACTCTGAGCGGCTGCGAGTTCGCGTTTCAGGCGCTGATTTTCCTCGAGAATCCTGAGTTTTTCGGGGGCCTTGCCTCCTGCCTCTCCGGCGAGCAGGCTGGTAACCTGATCCCTTTCCCGCCGGAGGGTATCGCGTTCCTCGGTGAGCGTTTTGATTTCCGTGTAGGCCGTTGTCAGTTCAGCGGCCATTTCCTCAGTACGCTGGTTGGCTGCGGCGAGTTTGTCGGTGGCGTCCTTGAGGGCGGTCTGCAGCTGGTCGATCCGCGACACGAGTTCCTTCTGCCGGCGTTTTTCGGCCGCATCGGCGGTGGCGACGCGGTCCCTGGCTTCGACAAGGCGTTCCCTCAGTTCCTTTTCGCTGGTGCGGGAATCAAGAAGTTCCGCGCGGGTGCTGCGGAGTTCCTCTTCCTTGGCACCGAGCGACTTGAGGATCTCCTCGATCCGTCTCTCCTGTTTCTGAATGTGAAGGCCGAGGGCCTTCATGCGTTCCTCCATGACCACCTGCCCGGGGCGCGGCGTGGCGGTGTCATCCTCCGGAGGATTCGGCTGAGTGAAAGGGGTATCCGGTGTGCGGATGCTGCCGATCAGACCGGCAGGAGATGGGGGGCCGCCATTGGCCCGCCGCTGAATCTCCAGCTGGCGCACTTTTTCCATCTCCTCGAGGATCTTGCGGCGGCGCATTTCGACGACCTCGGTATTCCACGATGGGTCCGTGGCGTACACGGCATTGAACAGATCCCGGGCGTCCCTCATTTTGTAGTAGGCGGCCGCAAACTCGCCTCGTTCCCGCAGCTTTTCCCCCTCCGTCATGAGAGTATGTCCTTCCAGGTAGAGGCTGGCGACGCCTGAATTGCCCGCCTGCAGGCGCACCGCAGGAGGCTGGTCGGCAGGGCCCTGGGCTGATGCCAGGAAAGGAATCAGGGTTCCCGTGACGCCGAGGCAGACCAACAGGCGGAGGGGAGAGGATCCGGGCAGATTCATGGCTTGGTCGTGGAGGCGGGTGCATTGTAGGGATTTCCCCGAGTGTCCGCAATGACAGGTTCTGGTCGCCGCAAAAATGTCCGCGAGCAAAAATTTTTGTTTTCCATGCAACTTGGAGATTGAAACGCGCGTCCGAATCCGGCAAATTCCTGATCAGGGCCGTGACTGGCGGCCGATTTATTACCATACCCACTTCAATCATCCCGTTCCCATGGCATTCGAACTGGAAGGCACGCTCAAGGTTGTGATGGAGACGCAGACGTTCGGCAGCGGTTTCGTGAAACGCGAGTTCGTGGTCACGATCGGCGAGGACCGTTATCCGCAGGATATCAAGCTGGAATTCGTCAAGGACAAGGTTTCGCTGCTGGACCGTTACAAGCCCGGCCAGAAGGTGAAAGTCGGTTTCGACCTGCGCGGCGGGGAACACAACGGACGGTACTACGTCAATCTGCAGGCATGGAGGATTCATCCGGCGGACGGCACGGAAGGTTCCGCCGGTTCCGGTGACGGGCAGGTTTCCTCAGGCCGCCCGGCACCGTCGCAGGAACGGAGTGCCCCCCGGCCTCCGCGTTCGTCCGGCGGAGCGGAGCGGGTAGAGCGCGGCGGTGGCAATGACCGGTGGGATCGCGGTGGAGCGCGTGACGGTGGACGAGACGCCGGTCGCCCGAAGCGCGGGGAACAGGAATTCCGCGGCCGGCGGGGTGGTCATTCCGAGGAAGACGACATTGATTTCTGAGAATCCGCCCGACTCCGCTGCCGGACACGGCATCACGAGGTCCGGATTTCTCCGGTTCTGCGGAGCGGGTGCCCTGCTCCCGGAAACTGGGACAGCGGCATACCCTGCGGGCGAAGTGCTGAGGTTCGGACTGTTCACGGACTGCCAGTATGCCGACAGCGATGCACCTGCCGGGGGGCTGAGTACCCGGCTTTACCGACGGTCTCCGCAGAAGCTGGCGGATGAGGTGGCGCGCTTCAACGCAATGACCGACCTTTCGTTTCTGGTGCATCTGGGGGATGCGATCGACCGGGACGAACGCAGCTTCGGTGTCGTCATGCCGATCTTCCGGTCGTCCCGGGTTCCGGTCCTTCACGTGGCAGGAAACCACGACTACTCGGTGTCCAGCGCTTGCCGGGAGAAGGTGCCGTCGCTGCTCGGGATGCCGTCTCCGCATTACCGCAGGGACGGCGGCAAGTGGCGTCTCATCATGCTGGATGGCAACGCGGTCAGCC
>JBIICE010000216.1:0-6622 GCA_044239025.1 Verrucomicrobiales bacterium | reverse complement strand
TTCCGACAGGCGGAGCCTTGGATTGTTCTTTTTGCGTCCGATTTTCTGAATGAAGAACTGGGCGAGCGGGCGGATGTCCTCCGGGCGTTCGCGGAGGGGCGGGAGGTGAATGCGGACCACATTGAGCCGGTAGAAGAGGTCCTCTCGGAACTTCCCTTCATCGACTTCCTTTTCGAGGTTGCGGTTCGTGGCCGCGACGATGCGGACGTCGCAGCGGAGCGTTTCGTTGCCGCCGACGCGGGAGAATTCCCCTTCCTGGAGGACGCGCAGGATCTTGGTCTGCACGTGCATCGGCATTTCGCCGATTTCATCGAGGAACAGCGTGCCGCCGTCGCATTGTTCGAAGCGCCCCATGCGCATGGCCGTGGCCCCCGTGAAACTGCCTTTCTCGTGCCCGAAGAGTTCGCTTTCGAGCAGGCTTTCCGGAATGGCCGCGCAGTTGATGGCGACGAAGGCGCGGGTGGAGCGTGGGCTGTAGCGTTGGATGGCGCGGGCGACCACCTCCTTGCCGCAGCCACTTTCCCCTGTGATCATGACCGCAGCGTCCGATCGGGAGACCCGGCCGATCATTTTGAAGACCGCCTGCATGGCCGGGCTCTGGCCGATCATGACATCGCCGAGGTCGACCGGGGCGTCCGAGACGGGTTTTTCGTCGTGCCGGGCCGCTTCCCTGGTTTTGAGGGCACTTTCGACGACCGGTCGGAGGTCGTAGGGGAGCGATTCCTTGCGGAGGAAGTCGAACGCCCCGAGTTTCATGGCCTCGATGACGGCATTGGTCGGCGGGAAGGCCGTGGCCAGCACCACCATGACCTGAGGATCCTGCTGGCGGAGGCGTTTGAGGAGTTCGATGCCGTTGGCCGGCTTGAGGTGGAATTCCGCGATGACGAGGTCCGGCTTGAGGGCGAGGAATTTCCGGAGGCCCTCCTCGGCATTCGGGGCGATATCGACCGCAACCTTATCGGTGGCGAGGTGGCGCTGAGCCCATTCGAGGAAGTCGGTTTCGGGGTCGATGATGAGAACGTGCTGCATCCGGGGTGCTCGGAGAGGAAGGGACAGGGAGGGAGGCGGGGGTGTCTTCATTATGTTGAAGCCATGTCCAGGTTTCAACTGCTACTGTCGTGCGGAACGGGAAAAAGTACGGAATTTTACCGGGAAATGAAGTCAGGTATGCTGCCGGAAGGAAGCCTGGGGAAAGAACTGGGGAGGCGCTTGCGGTGAAAGAACCTGGAGCCGACGGGTGCGGCACGATGGACAAGGAGAACGAAGCGCCGTGCCGCTGGCGGGAACGCTGGTATGGGCTTCCGCTGGCGTCGCTCAGCGTGCTGGTCATGCTGGGAACGGGCCTGCGGCTGGTATTGTGGCGTGAATTCGCGGGTGCGGTGCCGATGACCGGGTGGGATCGGGTGCGCGTGGTGCTGACGGGGCTGCAGTGCGATGTGGCCGTGGCGTTGGTGGTGACGCTGCCGCTGGCTGTGTGGTGTGCGCTGCGGAGGGAGGCGTGGGAGGGCACGAGAGCGCGGCGCGCGCTCATCGGACTGGCCGTGGCGGCGTGGTTTGGGCAACTATTTCTGTTTGTCAGCGAGTACTTCTTCTTCGCCGAATTTCTGTCGCGATTCAATACGGTAGCGATCGATTATCTGATTTATCCTACGGAAGTTACGACAAACCTGTGGGAATCGTATCCGCTCGTGCGGCTGGTGTTCGCGGCACTGCTGGCGGGGGCGGGGCTGGCATGGTTCAGTTTCCGGTGGGTACCGCCGAGGGTGGCGCCGGGAGGGGTGGGGTGGCGGCGGGCCCTTGCCTGGTTTGGTGCGGCGGCCCTTGCGGTGGCGAGTCTGCGACCGGGGTGGCTGCGCATCGGCAGCGAGCGGATTGTGAACGAACTGGCGTCCAATGGGGCCGTTTCCGGTGTGATGGCGGCGTGGTCCCGGAACCTGCCGTACGATGCTTTTTATGCGGTGACTGGGCCGAGGGAAGCCGTGCGGCGGGCGCGGTCGGCGCTGGGCGGAGAAGGCGTGGAATTTCCGCATGCCGAGCCACCGGAGCTGCCCGCCGGCGTCAAACCCGATGCCGCGTGGCTTGAAGCGGCGCGGAAGTCATTGATCCGCAGGATTCCGGGCGATGCGGCGCGGCCGCGGCTGAATGTCTGCGTGATTCTCGAGGAGAGTCTGGGCAGTGAATTCTGGGGGTCGCTCGGGGCGACGAACCGGGCGGGCGAGCCGATTTCGATGACGCGGAAGATGGATCGGCTGGCGATGGAAGAGGGATTGCTCTTTGAGAATCTGTGGGCCGATGGGAACCGGACGATCCGGGGCTTCGAGGGAGTGTTTTCCGGCTTTCCGCCCCTGCCTGGGGATTCCATTCTGGCGCGCGACCGGACCGAGAATGTGGAGACGATTGCGCGGGTGCTGCAGCGGGATGGCTACCGGAGCCTGTTTCTGTATGGTGGGCGCGGGACCTTTGACTTCATCCGGAGCTACACCACCCGGAACGGCTGGGATCGGCTCATTGAACAGGGAGACTTTGTGACTCCGGCGCATACGACCGCCTGGGGAGTCTCCGACGAAGATATCTTTCACCGGGGAATTGAAGAAATGCGGACGCTGCATGCCGCCGGGCAGCCCTTTCTGGTTTCGTTCATGACCGTATCCAATCATCGGCCGTACACCTTTCCGGCCGGTCGGATCAAGGATGCGGCGAATCCGTCCGACCGTCGTCCGGCGGTGCGTTATGCCGACTGGGCGCTGGGAGACTTTTTCCGGCTGGCGAAGAAAGAAGCCTTCTGGAAGGACACGGTATTCGTGGTGGTGGCCGACCATGGGGCGCGGGTGTATGGGAGCCAGCAGATACCGCTGCCGAGCTATCGGATTCCGATGGTGGTGCTTGGTCCGGCCGTGGTTCCGGCGGCGCGGCGGATTGGGGAACTGGGGTGCCAGCTGGATGTGGCTCCGACCGTGCTGGGTCTGATGGGGCGGCCGTACGAAGGATTGTTTTTCGGGTCCGATCTGCTGCGGGCGGGACGTCCGCGGAGGGTACTGATGCATCACAACCGTTCCGTGGGGATCTACCGTGACGAGCGGATGGCCGTCTTTGGGCTGAACCGTTCCGTGGCGTGGTACCGTGGGGATCCGCGCAGCGGCACCATGGAGCCGATGGAAGCACCCGACGAGGTTGTGCGGGGCATCACCGAGGAAGGGATGGCCTTGTTTCAGACAGCCGACCTGCTGTACATGAACCGGTTGTTCCGGCTCGGGCCCTGAGTGCTTTTCCAATTGCGGTGGCGGGAGGGGGAGGCGAGGAAACGCGTCCCGTTTTTTTCCTTCCCTACGATTATGTCCCAGCCAGCCAAAGAAGTTCCGCTCATGGAGAAGATTGCCAGCCTCAGCAAGCGGCGTGGCTTCATTTTTCAGTCGTCGGAGATTTACGGAGGGATTGCCGGTTTCTGGGATTACGGTCCGCTGGGTGCCGAGCTGAAGCGCAACCTGCGGGACTTGTGGTGGCGGGCGATGACGCGGGAACGCGAGGATGTGCTTGGGCTCGACGCGACCATCATCATGCATCCGGCCATCTGGAAGGCATCGGGTCACGTCGACACGTTCAGCGATCCGATGGCCGACTGTCTGCTCACGCAGAAGCGGTTCCGTGCCGACCATGTCGATCTGCAGAGTGGGATGGTGTATCGTTTCAGCGGGGCGGCGGGCGACGAGGGCGGGAAGAGCGAGGTGGCCTTTGCGGTGCTGGTGCCGGCGGGGAAGCCGCGGGAGAGTGCCCTTAAAGTGGCGAAGCAGTTCTACGAACAGCGCGGGGTGAAGAATGCCGAGCCGCTGGGCGGCGAGCAGGGCGAGAAAGTGGAGAACACGCGGGCCTTCAATCCTGAGAACGGGGCGCAATTGACCGAGCCGCGGCCCTTCAATCTGATGTTCCGGACCTTTGTGGGGCCGACGGCGACCGAGGCCGACGTGGCCTATCTGCGGCCCGAGACCGCGCAGGCGATTTTCGCGCAGTTCCGCAACGTGCTCGACACCTCGCGGCAGAAAGTTCCCTTCGGGATCTGTCAGATCGGGAAAGCCTTCCGGAACGAAGTGACGCCGAAGAACTACACCTTCCGGAGCCGGGAATTCGAGCAGATGGAGCTGGAATTCTTCATCAAGCCCGATGAAGCCGTCGCGGCGGTGTGCGGGGAAGTGGCGCACTGGCATGAAGGAGCCGACCTTTCCGCGCCGCAGGACAACTGGGGCTGGGAAATGTGGCATCGTTACTGGGTATCGCAGCGGACCGCCTTTTATAAGGGGATCGGGCTCGGCGCTGACGCCCTTGATTACTACTGGCAGAGCGGGGACGACCTCGCGCATTATGCGCGTGCCTGTGTCGACATCCTCTTCAAGTTCCCGTTTGGAACGGAAGAACTCGAAGGCATCGCGGCCCGCGGCGACTTTGATCTCACGCAGCACCAGCAGCATTGCGGGAAGCCACAGGAATTCTTCGATGAAGAACTGAAGGCTGCAGTGGCTGGCTGGGACGAAGCGAAGCGCGCCGCCTTTGTGGAGCGCAAGGTGGCCGAATTCCGGGCGAAGGCCGGGCAGGCCGCGGCCAAGGCGAAGCGGGAAGCGACTGCGGAGGAACTGGCGTCGGCCGAAGCGCGGGCGCAGCATTGGTGTGCGCGGTTCTTCACGGGGAACTACGTGCCGCACGTGATTGAGCCGTCGGCGGGACTCGACCGTCTGGCGCTGGCCGTATTGTGTCAGGCCTTCCATGAGGAAGACAAGGCCGACGTGAATGGGAAAGTCGAGCGGCGCACCGTGCTGCGGTTCCATCCGCGGGTCGCTCCCGTGAAGGTGGGGATTTTCCCGCTGCTCAAGAACCGTCCCGAACTGGTGGCGAAGGCGCGTGAGGTGTATGCGCTGCTCAAGCCGCACATGAATTGCTTCTATGATGAAACCGCGGCGATCGGGCGGCGCTATGCGCGGCAGGATGAAGTCGGCACACCGTACGGGGTGACCATTGATTTCGAGACCCTTGGGGAAAAAGGCCCGGAACTTGCCGACACCGTGACCGTGCGCGAGCGCGACAGCGGCGATCAGCACCGGGTGCGCATCAGCGAGCTGCTGGGCTGGCTGCTGGGTCGGCTGGCCTGAGGCTGCGGCTGCGCTGCGGGCGGAAGCCATGATTTCCCCCGTTCCCGCGGTTCCCCGGGGGAGCGGGGAAGCGGGTCACGCGCACATCGTTCGGCTGCGGTTTTCCTGGAGTGCTGCGGCCATCCGTGATCAGTTTTTCGAGGAGGGCCTGCAGTTCCGCGAGCTTGGCCGGCTCCGTGGCGGCGAGATTGGAGGTTTCGCCTTGATCGCTGGCGAGGTTGTAGAGCTGGACCGGCAGGGCGGGGTCGCCTCCCTTGCTCCAGCCGCCCGATCCGGAAGCCGCGATGTATTTCCATGAACCGAGCCGGAGGGCGGGCACGCCGCTGCTGGCCGTGCTGATGGCGTGTTCCCGGGGCGGTTGGGGATGGCCCCTGAGAGTGGGGAGGAAGCTGACACTGTCCTCGCCCGCATGGTCCGGAAGGGTCGTGCCAAGGATGTCGGCGAGTGTACGGAGGAGGTCGGCCTGGTGCACGAGGTGCGGGCAGGTGGTGCCCGGGGTCACCGTGCCCGGCCAGCGCACGAGGAACGGGACGCGGTGCCCGCCTTCCCATGCGTCCGACTTGGCTCCCCGCAGAGGACCACTGGGGAAGTGGCCTTTGGCTTCGAGGTCGCTCTTTCCGATGTAGGGAGCGCAGCCATTGTCCGAGGTGAAGACCACGAGCGTGCGGGACGCTGCGCCCGAAGTCTCGAGGGCGTCGAGAATGCGGCCGATGGCGGCATCGGTTTCCATGACGAGATCGGCGTACGCATTGAGCCCGCTCTTGTCCTTCCATGGGGAATTGACGGCGATGGGCGTGTGCGGCGAGGTGAGCGCGAGGTAGAGCAGGAAAGGCTGCGGGTTCGCGGCGGATTCCGTGAGGAAGCGGATGGTGCGGTCGGTCAGGGCCGGGAGAATGGCTTCGAATGACCAGTCGGGGACAGCGGGTCCCTGATGGCTGGAGATGTTGTTGCCGAGGAGATGCGACGGGAGGAATTCCGAGGGGATGGCCGTGGTGCGGTTGTTTTCGAGGAAGCAGAAGGGTGGCCAGTTGGGCACATCGGTACCGAAGTAGAGCTGGAAGCCGCGGCTTGTCGGGCCGTCCGGGATCGGCTGAGCGAAGACATCGCGCCAGACCCCGCGATGAGCCTCCGTGGCCGTGGTCTTTCCCTTTGGCTGTTCCTTGAAGAGAGCGCTGCGGTCCGGCGGGATGGGCCAGTTCCAGCCGAGGTGCCATTTGCCGATACAGGCCGTCCGGTAGCCCTGCTGTTTGGCCAGCGAGGCAATCGTGAGCCGGTCCGGAGCAATGAGAGGCTGACCCCAGAGGGGGACGATGCCATTCTGGAGCCGGCTGCGCCAATGGTAGCGTCCCGTGAGCAGTGCGTAGCGGGAAGGCGAGCACACGCCCGATGACGAATGGGCGTCCGTGAAGCGCATGCCCTCTGCGGCGAGCCGGTCGATGTGCGGTGTGGGAATGCGACCGCGTTCCCGGTTGTAGCAGGAGACGTCG
>JBIICE010000031.1:0-25990 GCA_044239025.1 Verrucomicrobiales bacterium | reverse complement strand
CATGATGCCTCCTTTCTGACCGGCGGGTGTCATCAGAACAATGACTGTGAGGCCTACCGTGCGGAATGCCGCCGTTGCCCGCAGCTGCGTGCCGGAGGCATCCGTGATCCTGCCTTCCGCGGCTTCCGCGAGAGAAGAAAGGCCTATGCCGGCCGGCGCATTACCGCTGTGCCCGTGAGCCGATGGACTGCGGAGCGCGCCCGCAGTGCCCAGCTGTTCCGGGACGTGACGGTTGCGGAACCGATCTATCCAGGACTCGACACCACGGCTTTTCAGCAGCTTGACCGGAGAGCATGCCGGAGCCTGCTGGGGATTCCTGAAAGTGCCCTCGTGGTTGCGTCCGGCTGTGCCGATCTGAGCGATCGCAACAAGGGCATGGGCGTCCTGCTGGAGTCCCTCGAGCGGACGGCTGCCCTGCTGAAGAAGGAAGTGCACCTCCTCACGTTCGGCGGTGGGGCGTTGCTTCCGGAAACCGGAGGCGTGCGCGTCCATCCGTTCGGATATACCGGATCACCGAAAGTCCTGGCCCAGTTCTATTCCGCTGCGGACCTTTGCTGCGTTCCGTCACTCATGGAGACTTTTGGCCTGACTGCCGCCGAGGCGTCGGCGTGTGGAACACCGGTGGTGGCTTTCCGCACGGGCGGGCTGCCCGACGCGGTGGCTCATGGGGAAACTGGAATTCTGGTGGATGAGGTGGGCGATCCAGCAGCGCTCGCGGAGAGCATCACGGCGCTCCTGCGGGATCCGGCGGGACGGGAGCAAATGGGACGCCATGGGAGGTCCCGGGCTCTCGCGCAACTGGACATCGGAATCACGGTCGCCAGGTTCAAGGAGCTTTACGAACGGCTGCTGGCCCGTCCGGAAGGCCGGTGAATTCTTCAAAGTGTGCGCCGCACCTGCCATGGCATCATTCATTCGGAATCATTGAAACCCGGAGACACAGTCACCATCGGAATCGCCACCTACGGCCGCGCCGGGCAACTGGCTTCCACGCTGCATCGGCTGCTGGAAGCGGAGCAGCAGGCTCAGGAGATCATCGTGCATGTCGATGGTGGCGATAACGAGACCCCGGGAATGCTGGCGTCGCGTTTCGGCAGCAGGGTGGCGGTTCTCGTGTCGAGTGACCGCGTGGGCCCGGGGGGTGGGCGCAACCGGATCCTGGAACGGACCGCCACGGATCTGCTGCTCAGTCTCGACGACGATTCGTGGCCCATGGATGCTGATTTTCTGGGGATGGCGGAAGATCTCATGGGGAGCCGTCCGGATGCCGGAGCCATTGGAGCCGTGGTGGTGCTGCCCGGGGATAGTGCGCCGGAGCGGGTTGCGGAGATTCAGGAAACCGACTGTTACGAAAACTGCGGGGTGATGCTGAGAACGACCGCCATGCGGCGGGCCGGTTCCTATCTTCCCCTGCGTTATGCCTATGGCATGGAGGAAGCCGATGTTGCGCTGCGCATGCTGGATGCCGGCTGGAAGGTCTATGTGAGCCGGGATCTCCGGGTATTTCATGATACGGTTCTCCAGCATCACGTTTCGCGGGAAGTAAACGCGGCGCATATCGCCAACACGGCTCTCCGTGCGTTCCTGCGTTACCCCGTGTCTTACTGGCCTCTCGGGCTCATGCAGACCATCAACCGCGTCAGGTATGCGGCCTCCATGGGCAGATGGAGCGGAATTGGTTCCGGGCTGCTGTCGATTCCCGCACATTGCTTCCGTTACCGCCGGTACCGGGCACCGGTGCAACCGGGCACCCTTCGCCGTGCCCGTTCCTTTCCCGCAAGGCCCCAGCCTTCCTGAATCCGTGCACGCAACTTCACCCCCAGACTGGATCTGCCTGCAGCTCGGCCCACGGGAACACTACGCCATTCCCGCGATGATCCACGCGCAGGGACGTCTCCGGCGCCTCCTCACTGATGTCTGGATCAGCCGGCGCTCTGCCGCTCTGCTGAGCCGTTTCCCCATGGCTGCCGCCCGAAGGCTCGCGGGAAGGCGCTGCAGCAGCCTTCCTGACCGGCTCGTGTCGGCCGAGCCAGCCGGCCTTCTGAGAGCGGTCGGCAGAAAGCGGCTCAGCGGAGCATCCATGTACAGCGCCTTCGTGGAAGAGGGATCGCGGCTTTCCGGCTGGGCGGCCTCCCGTGCATCGGAAGAGAGCGGATTTGCAAAGGGTGGGCGCGGTGTTTTCTCCTACGACACGACTGCCCTTGAAGTGTTTCAGTGGGCGACGGACCGGGGGCTTGCGCGGGTGCTGGGACAGATGGACCCGGCGGCTGTCGAATTCGATCTGGTGCGCGAGGAAGCGCGCCTCTGGCCTGGATGGCAGGATGCCGCCGCCGACATCCCGGATGCGTATCTGCGGCGCCGCGAGCAGGAGTGGGACGCTGCCACGAGGATTGTCGTGAACTCCGAGTTCTGCCGCCGTGCGCTGCTCGCTCAGGGCGTGCCGGAGGACCGCCTTACGGTGATTCCGCTCACTTTCGAGATGCGGCATCCGGCCAGCGGAACGCCTCCCGCCCGGCCCGGAGGTCCCCTCAGGGTTCTCTTTCTTGGGCAGGTCAATATCCGCAAGGGAGTGCCGTGGCTCATCGAAGCGGCAAGGAGGCTGCCGGTCGGCGTGGCGCAGATCACGATCGCAGGACCGGTGCAGGTTTCGGATGTGGCATGGCGATCCCTGCCCGCCAATACGAAGGTCCTCGGGCCAGTGCCCCGCGTCGAAGCCGAGCGGCTCTATCGCAGCTCGGACGTGTTCGTGCTGCCCACCATTTCAGACGGCTTTGCCATTACTCAACTGGAGGCACTGGCGCATGGCCTGCCTCTGATTGTGACTCCAAACTGCGGCGACGCTGTCAGGCACGGCGTCGACGGTCTGCAGGTACCCATCCGCGACCCGCAGGCCCTTGCCGACGCTTTCCGGAGATTCGCCGATGACCGAGTCTTCCTGGCACAGGCATCGGAGGCTGCCCGCCAGCGGGCACTGGACTTCTCCCTTGACGCTGTCAGCCGCAGATGGATGTCACTGCCGGAGTTCCAACGGGGCGTCCCACATCAGCCATGAACGACAGTTTTCCGGATCTGGGCATGCCTCAAGTGCAGGTGGGAACCTTCTTCTTCCTCGCGGCAGCCATCTGGGTGGGACTGGTGGTGGAGATGATCTCCAAACCACGGACGGCGCTCTCGCTCATGCTCGTCGCGATCTACGGGATGGTGGCCATCTGGTATGGCTGGGATCTGCTGGAGACTCCGGAGACCTACGCGGCGATGGATCCCGCAGACATTGATTTCGCGTTCCTGCAGGTGTGTCTCTTTCTTGCCAGTGTGCGGATTGGGCTGCGGCCGATCGTCCGGAAGATGGGGGAAATTCCGGAATCGCTGTCCGACCTCTCGATCGACGCCTACCTCAAGGCGCTTCTGCCGATCTGGGTGGTCTTCTTCGGGTTCGGCGTCTACCGGATGGATGGAGACTTGTCCGCCGCGCTCTGGCCGGTGCTGGGACGGGACGGTCCCCACATGTGGGGCCGCGGAGCCATCGGCGGAGGCTTCGATGCGCTGGTTTCACTGTCCGGCTACATCTACATGTTCATCTGTGCGCTCTTCGGCATTCTTCTCGCACTGGCCAAGGGACCCGCAGTTCGCATGATGTGCCTGCTCGCAATCGCTGTGACGTGGCCGTACTTTTTCCTCCTGGGAGCCCGCAACATGCTCCTTGGCGTGGTCATGCCAGGGTTCCTCATGTACCTGATCAAGGAAGGCCGGATCGGAGTGAAGCGCATTGCGACCCTGATGGTTTTCGGCGTGACGGTCAACTATCTGATGCTGGCGATGCTCCAGTTCCGTAAGGAGGGGTTCGAGGAGTTTCTCCGCAATCCGCTCGGCTCAGTAGATACGGAGAAACGCCATGAAGGCCTCAACATGATCGAGGAACTGGTGCTCATCGATGATTTCATGGAAAAAGGACAGTTGGAACCCAACTACGGATATGACTATCTTGTGCACGTGCTCAACGTCATTCCGAGGGTGCTCTGGCCAGGCAAACCCAAGATCAGTCAGGAGTATTCGATGCTGCGCGGGCAGGGGAACGATGACAGCGGATGGCTCAATGCCACCATTTCCACCGGCATCATCGGGCAGGGGGTCATGAATTTTGGCCGGATGGCCGGCCCTGTTGTCTCAGGTTTCCTTCTGTCCTTCTACGCCCGCTTTCTGGTCGCCCAGTATGAGCGCCGCTCGAGCTTCTGGCGGTTGGCGGTGTTCATGGTTGGGGTCGGGTTGATTCCGGGCCTTGGGCGGGAATTCACCCTGCTGGTGCTGTGGCCGGTGGTGATTGGATGGGCGGTGGTGGTGTGGTATGAGAAACAGGCCAAGAAGCTCCTGCGGGATGACGACAAATCCGGGGACAAGGCCCACATCGGAGTGGGTGGTGCGAGCATTCACTAGCCACTGATGAAGGTAGCGGTCTGTTTCTGGAGGCTTGGTCCTTACCATCACGCGAGGCTCGCGGCAGCGGCCGGGCTGATGGAGTTGACCGCGGTGGAGTACAGTGAGAGCGATCACATCTACCGATGGGATCACGTGGCAGGAGCGCAGGGGTTTGCCCGCCGGACGATTCAGCCGGAGGCTCAGCTTGGGGCGGCCGGGCGTCTGCGGGCCCTTCGGATGATGTTCCGGGAACTGGATGCGAGTGGTGTGTCGGTGGTGGCCGTGCCCGGTTGGTCGATGCCCGATGCGCTGTCGGCGCTTCTCTGGAGCTGCCGCCGAAGCCGGGGAGCGGTCATCATGTCGGAGAGCACGCGCTGGGATTCGCCGCGTTCCCCAGTGGGGGAGGCGGTCAAGCGCCGGATCATCGGGCTGGCCGGGGGCGCGCTGGCTGGGGGCACGCCGCACGCTGACTACCTTGCGGAACTTGGGATGAAGAGGGAGAGAATTCATCTTGGCTACAATGCGGTGGATAATGATCACTTTGCGCGGGGGGCGGAGCGGCATCGGGCTGGAGGGTGCGGATCCAGTTGCCGCGGGCGATTCCCCAGACGGTATTTTCTGACGTCTGCGCGTTTCGTACCGCAGAAGAATCTGGAGATGCTGGTGCGGTCCTATGGGCGTTACCTTTCTGCGTTTACGGGGCATCCTGACGGCGCGTGGGATCTGGTGATGGTCGGCGACGGTCCGGGAAAGCCCGCGGTCGCGGCACTGGTGGAGGAACTGGGGATGAGTGGGCGTGTCCACCTTCCGGGCTTTCTGCAGTACGATCAGCTTCCTGAGTATTATGGGCATGCTTCGGCCTTTGTGCTGGCGAGCAGCACTGAGCCCTGGGGTCTGGTGGTGAACGAGGCCATGGCGGGGGGGCTGCCGGTTCTGGTTTCCTCGAAATGCGGCTGTGCGGCTGACCTGGTGAAGGAAGGGGAGAATGGATTTCAGTTTGACCCGGATTCGGAGGAATCTCTGAGTGCCTTGATGGCGCGGCTCAGTGCCGAAGGGTACCCATTATGGCAGCATGGAGAAGCCAGTTCCCGCATCATTGAATCGTGGTCGCCCCGGCGTTTCGCTTGTGGACTGGAGGCTGCCGCGCAGGACGCGGCCCGGGTTGCTGGCAAAAAACGTTCGGTTTCCGGGCAGATGGCGGCCTTGCTCATGATTTTAAGGAAAAACAGTGTATAGAGGATCAAACTATGGCTGAAACTGTCAGAGATTTCTTCGAGCATCAGGTGGAATCGTACGCCGGAAACTTCGGCGACCCCCGGGATGGCAATCAGTACCGTTTCCGGCGGCGGCTGGAACTGGCGGTGGAACTGGCGCAGCGGTGCAGGGGATGCATGCTGGAATGCGCCTGCGGGTCCGGGGAAATCACCGCAGCGATCCTATGCGGAGGGGGCATCAGCAGCGCGGTCGTCAGGGACATTTCCGAGGGCATGCTGGCTTTCACGCGTAAGCGGGTCGAGGGGATTGGCTTTGCCGGAAGCGTGGACTATGCGGTGGCGGACGTGTTCGGGGCGCTTGCGGAAGACGTCCGGAAGGGGAGCAGGTTCGACCTGATTGTGTGTCTTGGGTTGATCGCGCACACGGGACGCCTTGGGGAACTGCTGCGGCTGCAGCGGGCCTGCCTTGCTCCGGGCGGGCGCATTCTGCTGCAGTCGACGCTGCTGGATCATCCCGGAACAAGGGTTGTGAAGATGCTGACAGCGGGGCGTTATGAGCGGCAGAAAGGATATGCCATCAGCTATTTCACCGATGAGGACATCCGCGCCACGGCGCAGGACTGTGGGCTTGAGGTGAAGGAGATGCGTCGGTACGGAGTCTCGGTGCCGTTTGGCGACCGTGTCTCCGGTGCCATGAACCTGCGACTGGAGAAAGCGCTGGCGTCGTGGGGCGGGCGGAGCGGGGCGGAAGGACTTTATCTGCTGGGAGAGAAAAGTGCCTGACGTCCGGATTGAACTGGTGACGGGGTCCGTATCGAGATTGTCGGGCGGGCTTTTCTACAGCGTGCGCAGACTGGCGCAGTCGCTGGCGGAACGAGACGGATTGCAGGTTGGGGTGATCGGACTGCGGGACCAGTGGACCGATGAAGACCTTGGAGTCTGGAGCCCGCAGCGGGTCAGGGTGCTGACGGCGCAGGGGCCTGCTCGGTTTGGCTATGCGCCCGAGTGGAAACGGATTCTTTCGGAGGCGGATGCGCAGATCTGTCATACTCAGTATGTCTGGGCATATCCGTCGGCGGCCGTTCAGCGCTGGGGACAGACGACGGGACGGCCGTGGGTGGTGAGTGCGCGCGGCATGCTGGACTCATGGGCCATGAGTCATTCGCGCTGGAAGAAGCGTCTGGTCTGGTGGCTTTTCGAGAGAAAGCACCTGAGCGGTGCTGCCTGTCTCCATGCGCTGGCCGAATCCGAGGCTGCCTCCATGAGGCGGCTTGGACTGAGCAATCCGATCGCCGTGATTCCGAATGGCGTGGATGCGGGCCCGATCCCGGCACGGAATCGTGAGGTGGCCGGTGAGAACAGGCTTCTGTTTCTGGGGCGTCTGCATCCGAAGAAGAATCTTGGCAATCTGATCCGGGCATGGGTGCGTTTCCGCAGTGCGGTGCCCGCCGGGGCGAATTGGGTGCTGGTCATTGCCGGATGGGATGATGGTGGGCATGAAGAGGAACTGCAGCGTCTGGTGGAGGAGCTGGGAGCAGGCACCTCCATCCGCTTTGCCGGACCCCTGCATGGATCTGCCAAGGAGCAGACGCTGGCCGGAGTTCAGGGATTTGTGCTGCCATCGCTGAGTGAGGGATTGCCGGTGGCGGTTCTGGAGGCGTGGGCGGCTGGGGTCCCGGTGCTCATGACGCGCGAGTGCAACCTGCCTGAAGGATTCGCGGCTGGTGCCGCCATGGAGACTGGAACGGACGTGGAGTCGCTGGCCGTTTCGCTGGAAAGGTTTGCCGGCCTGAAGGAGGCGGAGCGGCGGGCGATGGGGGATCGGGGCCATGAGCTTGTGACCGGGACCTTTTCATGGAAGGCGATCGCGGGACGTTTCGCTGATCTTTATGGCAGCCTTGCCGGCGACCGGGAGTTGCCCGGCTGGGTCAGGCGGGCATGAACTAGTTTTTCCGGAAGCGGAAACCTCCGATGGATACCAACGAGATCACACCTCTGGTGATTGCCTTCAACGAAGGCCCCAATCTGGGACGCTGCCTTGAGCGTCTGAGCTGGGCCCGCCGCATTGTGGTGATGGACAGCGGTAGCACCGACGACACGCTGGATATCTGTGCCCGTTTCCCAGCGGTCGAGGTACACCGGCGGCCGTTTGATTCCTTCGCAGGGCAATGCAACGCCGGGCTGGAGCAGATCCGGACCCACTGGGTTCTTTCTCTGGACGCGGACTATCTGATGCCGGCAGGTTTTGTGGCTGAGATTTCCGGGCTTGGCGGCCTCGAGCATGGATATGCTGCAGGCTTCCAGTACTGCGTCTACGGCCGACCGCTCCGTTCGTGCCTGTATCCTCCGCGCACGGTACTCTACCGGCGGGCGGGGAGTCGCTACGAAGACGATGGTCATGGACACCGCGTGGTGGTTCCGGGTCCGGTGGGAGCACTGAAGTCAGTGATTGATCATGATGACCGCAAGCCGCTGAGCCGATGGCTGACAAATCAGCGAAGGTATGCGGAGCAGGAGGCCGACAAACTCCTGCAGCAGACCGGGGCACTTTCCATGCCCGACCGTATCCGGAAGCGGATCTGGCTGGCACCCTTGCTGGTTTTTTTCTACACGCTGCTCTGGAAGCGGGCGATCCTTGATGGCTGGCCTGGCTTTTACTATTCGCTGCAGCGGACCTATTTCGAGCTCCTGCTGTCGCTGGAACTGCTTGACCGGAAGCTGAGACAGGCATGATGACAGAAACCCGGAGAACGCATGATTGATCTGTCCAGATTTGACTCACAGGGATTCGACCGCGGGGCTTCACGGCTGCTGGAAGCCGGCTGGTGGCTGGTGAAGATGGTATTTTTTCTGCCCTGGTTGCCGTGGCCTTCGGGGCTGCGAGTCTGGTGGCTGCGGAGATTCGGGGCGCGTGTCGGCAGCGGGGTGGTGATCCGCTCGCGGGTGAACATCACCTTTCCCTGGCGTTTTGAATGCGGAGACGATGTCTGGATCGGAGAGGAAGTGCTGATTCTGAGTCTTGCTCCGGTGAAGCTGGGCAGCAGTGTGTGTCTGTCCCAGCGTGCGTTCCTCTGCACGGGTTCGCATGATTTCCGGAAGGAGACCTTCGATCTGGTGACGGGTCCGATCACGGTTGGAGGCAGCTGCTGGATTGGGGCGCAGGCATTTGTCGGGCCGGGCGTGACTTTTGGGGACGGTTCGCGCTGCGGCGCGGGTGCCGTTGTGACCCGATCGGTTCCAGCCGGGGCGTCGGTTTACGGTGTTCCCGCCGCGGTGGCATGACGCAGCATGAATTCTGTTTTGATCCTTCCGAGGGCCATGAGGGCGAGTCTGCTGCTGGTCTGCTGGGCGTGCAGCAGTCTGGCCCTGAGCGGATGCGGCAAACCAGGAGGGGCTGATACCGATCCGGGCATCGGCTATACGCGGGCGAACCTGAGGGTCTGGGGAGAGCCGACTGCGCTGCAGGGGTTCCGGCCGGGTGGTGCCGTGGTGTATCATCAGGGGAAATTTGTTGCTGTGGCCACGTTGGGTGGATCCGCTGGAAGGGGGTGCCTGCTGGGCCTTGGGTCCGATGGCGGGGCGAGGATCTGGCGGGAGGCCGTGTCGGGCGGCACTCTCGCACCCGCGCTTGCCCAGGATGGAGGGAAGATTCTTGGGCTGGCCGGGGACGCCGCTGGCGGGTGGGGAGTGTATGAGGTTGGCTACGGAGGGGAAGGGTACCGTGAGCTTGGCCGCGCCGCGGCTGGAAAGCTGGGGGTGGAGAATCCGGCTGGTCCGCTTGTGGCGGACGGTCGGGTCTGCGTGGTGGTGGGGGATCAGTTCTTTTCCTTTCCGCGGGCAGGGGGTACGCCTGCCCATCGCGTGCTTACGCTGGAGGAATTCGGACGTCCTACTGGTCCGATGGTGGCGCGCGATGGCTGGGTCTACGGAGCGGGCGCGGCAGGCGAGGAAGGTACTCCGGGGTCTTGCGGGACAATCTTCAGAGTCAGGGCCGATGGCAGTGCCTCGGAAGTTCTGTATCGGTTTCCGTCGGAAGGGCGCAGCAATCCCCTTGGCGGGCTTCTGGCGGGACGGGATGGCAGGTTCCACGGGACGGCGCACGGCAGCCGGGGAACGGCGTCCGCGAAAGGCGGCGTCTTTGCCTGGGATCCGGCCACGGGCGCGGCGGAATGGCTGGTGGACTTCGCCAACCTTGCGGTGGTGCATGGCTGCAAGCCCGCGGGAGGACTCGTTTTCGCTCCGGACGGCAACACACTGTTTGGCGCGGCGCGCGGAAATGTGGACGCGGGCGGTCAGCAGTTTGGTTCGCTCTTTGCCGTCATGCTCAGGGAGCGGCTTTATTTTACCCTCCATGTTTTCGGCGAAGGGCCGGCGGATCTGGTTCCTCTGGGCGTTCCGCTTTGTGTGGGCAGCTACTTTCATGGCCTTGCCTCTGTGGGAGGCACCGCCGCAGACGGCTACCGGGACGGAGTGATCCGGATGTACACGGTAAGAGTCCCTGACCGCAGTTTTCTGGGAGAAGCCGGTGTGGCGCTGCCGCGAGGTTAGCGGTGCTGGCGGATTTTGCGGGTTCACTGCGGGGCGGCGCCGGTGGGATTTCATCCACCGGCTTTTTTGTGTCGTAAGCGTCAACCGGGGCGGCACTAGCCGCGGCGATGCCGAGAGGGCAAACTTGTCGGACTGTGGCATCTTTGACTTTGGCAAAGCACGGCGATCGACCGCAACTTCTGCGGCGTGATGTGAAAGGGTCGGGTGCGGATCAGCCGCGAGAGGCGCGGGCTCCTGCTTCCGGAGTTCGATCGCAGCGGGGTCAGCACCGCGGCACCGGCGCGCGTGACCGGGACTGAAAACCTGGCTTTTGCCGGGGGTCTCATGGGGGTCGTTCCGGCGCCTGGGAGGGGCCATGAAGTACGTGTCGGAATGGGTGGACGCGGTGCGGGCCAGTGGACTGAAGCCGATGAGCGCGGCGGCTGCGACCGCCAGAAGGCACCTTGGCGGGATCCTGAACTACCGCGGACACCGCAGGACCAATGCGATGAGCGAGGGCTTCCATGCCATGGTGCGGAGTCGCGAGCACAGGGTCAAAGGTCTGCCTGACTACGAGGCATTCCGCACCTCGATGCTGTTCGTTCCCGGCCAGCTGGGCATGAGGCTTTCATGACACTCACCCCACAGAGATTTCCGCCGAGCCGTTTTCTTTTCATGGTGGTCGGTGGCGCTCACGCGCGGGGCTCGCCTCACGCATGGATCAGTTTCCGGGGAGCATTCCTTCCGGATGCGGAGGGTGCCAGAGGCGGAGTCTCGCGCCGGTCCGCAGCCATGAGGATCTTCTGATGGCGGCCTGCAGGCTCTCCAGCTTTGCTGCCGGAGTGCGGCCACTGTCGGTTTCCAGTCGTCCGGCGCAGCCGAGCAGCCGGCCAAGAGCGGCCCAGCGTGAAGCGAGGAGGGATTGGCGCAGTCTGGCGACTTCGCGGAGGGCGGCGGCATCGTTGCGGCTGGCATCGCGGGCGTCGCGCAGTTCGGCGATGCGGGTAGCGAGGGCACCGGATCCCCGACCGAGCGGTTGGCTGCCATCGAAGCGGGTGACGGCGTCCTTATTGGGGAAGGACGACAGTTCCGGCCACGTTGATTCGTCGAGCTGGCGGATGGTCGCTTCGAGGGATTCGGACGGGATTCCTGCAAGGAAGGAAGCGATGACCGACTGGAGGAGGCCACCGTGGAGTCCGGAGACATTGTCCCAGGAGGCGCGGATGAAGCTGGCAAAACGCTGGCGGAGCACCGTGCTGGTGGCGAGTTCCGGTGCGAGATCGTGGTAGAGATCCAGCCACTGCCGCAGCAGTTCGCGGATGAGCGGGGCCGGGCGTGTGTTGATCGTGTTGGTGGGGTGAACCCGGTAATGGAGGAGGGGTTCGGTCACGATACCGAGTTCGTCGCGCAGAGCGGCCTGGCTGAGGAAGTAGTAATCGTGGTTGAAGTGATATGATTTGAAAGGGTGGCGGGCGAACATTTCGCGGCGCGCGATGATGTTGCTGGAGGAGACCACGAAATTGGCCATGCCCATCCAGGTGGCGGTGTCGAGGTCCGGTTGCCCGGCGCAGCTCCAGACGGTGCGGAGCCATTGTCCACGCGGGTGGTCCGGGGGAAGTGAATGGTTATCCGGATCGATCAGGGAGAGTCCGGAGGAGACGACTTGTAAATGCGTGTTGGTTTCGAGAAGGGGGAGGCAGCGCGCGAAGCGATCCACGTGATAGAAATCGTCCGAATTGAGGATGGCAATGGTTTCGCAATCCCCCGAGGCCATCGCGATGAGACGGTTGATGGTGGCATGGGCTCCCTTGTTTTCCTGAGCGAGCACTTCGACACCGCGGCTCGAGAAGCTTTGGCAGACCGCAAGGGAATCGTCGCGGGAACCGTCATCGATGCAGATGATGCGGTCGGGCCGTCTCGTCTGAGCGAGGACAGATTCAATGGCTTTGCCGACGTAGGCGGCGTGGTTATAGACCGGAATGACGACGGCGAGCCTCATGGTGGTCCTTGGTGATTTTGGGTTGAATGGTCCCGCGGAGGGGCCGGACGATGGGGATTCGAGCTGGAAAAGGAAAACCGCCGCCGGGTGGACCGGACGGCGGCTGAAGGATGATGGAACCCGCGGAGGAGTTCAGGCGCGCCCGAGGTAGGAGCCGTCTTCGGTTTTGACGCTGATGCGTTCGCCTGGATTGATGAAGAGAGGCACCTGGACGACGAGACCGGTTTCCATGACGGCGGCCTTGTAGACGTTGTTGGCGCTGTCCCCTTTGACACCTTCCGGGGCTTCCGAGACGAGCATGGACATGGCGGCTGGGAGTTCGATGGTGGCAACGGCGTCGTCGGTGAAGACAATGACGTATTTCTGGCCTTCAATGAGGTAGTCCTTCACGGGGGCCACGATTTTCTCTCCGATGAGGACATCTTCGTAGGTTTCCGGGTGGAGGAAGTGGTAGCCGTCTCCGTCCTTGTAGCTGTATTCGTAATCCTCCTTGTTGAGGATGACGGAATCCATGGATTCGTTGGAGGTCATCCGGAGGTTGTGAACCTTGCCTGTGGCGATGCTGCGGATTGACATCTGGACATAGGACGCCATCCGGGGAGGAGTCTTGAGTTCGGTGTCGGAGACGATGCACACGTCGCCATTGTGGCGAACGGCGTGTCCGCGGCGGAGGTTGATCACAGGAGTCGAAGCCATAAAGAGGGCAGATCTAGGGATGGATGTGAGGGAATGCAACCCCGGGAGAGCGGGAAGTGCGTCCCCCGGAGCAGGGGTCAGGCGGAAGCTGCGGCCAGCGCCTGATCAAGATCGGCGAGGATATCGTCAGAGTGTTCCAGGCCGATGCTGAGGCGTACGAGGTCCGGGGTGATGCCGGCCGCCCGCTGCTGTTCCTCGCTGAGTTGGCTGTGGGTGGTGCTGGCGCTGTGGATGGCGAGGCTGCGGGCGTCGCCGACATTGGCGAGATGGCTGAAGAGCTTGAGGCTGTCGATGAATTTCTCGCCGGCGGCGCGACCGCCTTTGATCCCGAAGACGACCATGCTGCCGCCCTTGCCCGCAAGGTACTTCTGGTTGCGGGCGAACTCGGGGTCGTCGGGCAGGCCCGGGAAGCGGACCCAGCTGACGTGGCGGTGGTTCCTGAGGAACTGGGCAGTGGCGAGCGCGTTGCTGCAGTGGCGTTCCATGCGGAGGGGTAGGGTTTCGATGCCCTGCAGGAACATCCATGAATTATCCGGGCTGATGCAGGCCCCGAGGTTGCGGAGGGGTACGGTCCGCATGCGGAGGATGTAGGCGAGGGGGCTCAGGGGAGCGGGGAGGTCGTGACCCCAGCGGAGGCCGTGATACGAGGTATCCGGTTTGTCGAACAGCGGATGGCGGCCTGCATTCCACGGGAAGCGACCACTGTCGATGACGATGCCACCGATGCCCGTGCCATGTCCGCCGAACCATTTGGTGAGGCTGTGGACAACGATATCGGCACCGTGGGCGAGCGGGCGGGTGAGGTACGGGGTGCTGAAGGTGCTGTCGACGATGAGGGGAATTCCGTGGGCTTTGGCCACCGCGGCGATGGCTTCGAGGTCGGCCACTTCAAGGGCCGGGTTGGAGACGGTTTCGCAGAAAATGGCGCGTGTTTTGCCATCGATGGCGGCGGCGAAGTTCTCCGGATTGGTGCTGTCGACAAAACGCACCGCGATTCCGAGGGCGGGAAGGATGTCGTTGAACTGGGTGTAGGTCCCGCCATAGAGATTGCGGGCACTGACGATGTTGTCGCCGGCCTGGGCGAGATTGATGATGGAGTAGAAGACCGCACTGGTGCCGCTGGCGACGCCCAGACCAGCCATTTCATGGGCTCCCTCAAGCAGGGCGACGCGTTTCTCGAGCACGTCGGTGGTGGGGTTCATGAGCCGGGTGTAGATATTCCCGAGTTCGCGGAGGGCGAAAAGATTGGCGGCGTGTTCCGCGTTGCGGAAGACGAAGCTGGCGGTGCGGTAGACCGGAACGGCGCGGCTGAGGGTGGTGGGTTCCGGCTGGTAGCCACCGTGCAGGCAGAGGGTTTCGAATTTCATGGCGTGGGGGGGTGCGAAAAGTGAAGGCTGCGTACATACTGGAAGCATGACCGGGGTGCAAGCTGCTGCGGCGAGGCATCTTGACAAAAATTTCCCGGATAGTAGGCACGGTGATGCGAGTTTCCGCTGTCCTGCCTCTGCTCGGAGCCGTTCTGCCCCTGTTGTGCGCGTTCATTGCTGCGTGTGCCACTCCGGGTGGGGCGCCGCCGGGATTCGGGGGCGGTGGTCCCGCGGGTGGACCAGTCAGTGCGGCACAACTGCTCAGGAATGAGGTCCGCGTGATTCCGAGGATGATTCCGCGGGGCAGCTATGGGCGGAAGTACCATCGGCCCATGAATCCGCGTTACATCACGATTCATTCGACACAGAACTACACTGGAGATGCCTTTGATCATGCCCGGGCTCTGGCGAACGGCAAGCTGCGGGCGCGGAAGCGTCCGGGAGGAAACCGGATTGGCTTCATGACCTGGCATTTCACGGTCCAGGACAACTGTGCGGTGCAGCATCTGCCGACCACTGAGCAGGGGGAGCATGCGGATTTCGACGGCCCCGGCAACAATTACAGCATCGGTATCGAGATGTGCGAGCACCGGGGCAACAACCGCTCGGCCACCATCGAGCGCACGGCCAAACTGGCAGCCTTTCTCATGCATCAGCACCGCATTCCGCTGCGCAACGTCGTTCCGCACTATCACTGGCCCCGGCGTGGTGTGAAGCCTCCGAACAAGAACTGCCCGCACTTTCTGCTGGAGAATGGGCGGCCGGGAAAGCGCTGGGCCTGGTTCCTGAGCCGGGTGCGGGCGCACTACAACCGGATCCAGGGTGGACCGGCTCCGCGGCTGTAGGCCCGGGGTGAAGCAGGGAAACGCAATCACTGAAAAAGCAAAGATATGGCTCTACTTGTCACCGGCGGTGCCGGATACATTGGTTCTCACACCGTCCGGCTGCTGGCGGAGGCGGGTGAAGAGGTGGTGGTGCTGGATTCCATGGAACTGGGGCACCGCAGTGCGGTGGTGTCGCCGGGGGTCAGGCTGGTGCGTGGCGATCTGGGGGATGCGGCGGCAGTGGAGGAGGTATTCAGCAGCCATGAGATTTCTGCGGTGCTGCATTTTGCGGCGTACGCACTTGTCGGGGAGTCGGTGACCGACCCCCTTAAATACTACCGGAACAACCTGGCTGCGCCTCTGGTGCTGCTGGAGGGGATGCGGCGGCATGGCTGCGGCCAGTTTGTCTTTTCGTCGACCTGCGCCACCTATGGGAATCCGGTTAAGGTTCCGATGGACGAGACGCATCCTCAGGATCCGATCAATCCCTACGGGGCAAGCAAGCTGATGCTGGAGCGGGTGCTGCGTGACTGCGTGCAAGCCTGCGGCATGGAGCATGTGATCCTGCGGTATTTCAACGCGAGTGGCTGTTCCGGGGATGCGCTCATCGGGGAAGACCATGAGCCGGAGACGCATCTGATTCCGCGTGCCCTCATGGCGGTGAAGGGAGAGGCTCCGCCGCTGACGGTATTTGGGAATGACTATCCGACGCCTGACGGGACGTGCATCCGGGATTACATTCATGTGGTGGATCTGGCGCAGGCGCATGCCGATGCCCTCCGGTATCTTCGCGGGGGAGGAGCTTCCGTGGCCTGCAATCTGGGAACGGGAACTGGAGTGAGCGTACTGGAGATGCTGCGGCTCATGGAAGAAGTGACGGGCAAGCCGGTTCCGCACGGGTACGGGCCGCGCCGCCCCGGCGATCCTCCGGAACTGGTGGCTGATCCAGCGAAGGCGAAAGCGGTCCTTGGGTGGGAAGCCCGTTGGAAGGATCCCCGCAGGATGGTGGAGGATGCGTGGCGTTGGATTTCCGGACCGCGCGGAGGACGGTACGGCGATTGAGCGGTTTCCCGTTATTCGCCGGGCGGGATGAATCTGCCTTCGGGGTCCATGGCGTGCGCGATGCGTGCTTCCAGGGAGGATGAAGGACATGGGCCAACCCGGGCAGAGCCGCGGCCGCGGAGCCGGAGGCCCGGCAGACCGAGATCGGATAGAGCCTGCATCGTGGCGGCTTCGTTGGCCGGTGCGATGAGGGCGAGATTGCCGGCGACACTGTAGTGCCGGGCAGACGTGATGGGCGCGAGGATGCGGTCGAGTTCCGGCAGGCGGCTCAGCGTCGTGGGGATCTTGAGGAGCGGGCTCTCCGGGAGCGAGCCGGGCAGGGAAAGCGACTGGAGGCTGGTCCAGATGAAGTCGGCTTCTTCCTCCCCGAGGATGGAACAACGGGGACCGCAGTTCGCGGCAATGGCAGCGATGCGGGTCCCCAGCGGGGTGCGGTCTCCCATGAAGCGGGCGATGACGGCGATTTCCGGCGACGTGAGGATCTCGAGTGCTTCGACCTCCCACGGCTGGGACGAGATGCGGGAGACCAGTCTGGTGGCGTCATCCATGGAAGCGCAGGGAATCCGGAGAGTGCGGCGGGCTTCCGGTGCCGGGAAGACTTTGAACGAGAGTTCCGTGAGGATGCCGAGCCGGCCGATGGATCCGCAGAAGAGTTTCGGGAAGTCGAATCCCGCGGCATTCTTGACGACTTTTCCGCCTCCGCGGACGGACTGGCCGGTGCCATCGATCCAGCGGATCCCGATCACAAAGTCGCGGACACCGCCGTAGCGTAGGCGACCTGGTCCGCTCATGGCGGCGGCGACGGTTCCGCCGAGGGTGGCGCCAGCGCTGACGAGCGGGGGATCAAACGGGAGGTACTGTCCGTGGCTGGCGAGAAGCGACGCGACTTCCGTGAGACTGGTTCCCGCGCGGGCGGTGAAGGTGTATTCGGTTGGCTCGTATTCGACGATGCCGCTGAGTCCTGCGGTGCGGATGAGGGTGGCCCCGGGAACCCGGGTGAGGCCCGGCTTGGTGCCATGGCCGATGGGCAGGACGCGTCGGTGGGTCCTGACGGCTTCGGTCAGTTCGGATTCGTCGCGGGGCTCAAGGATCATGAGACTGCTGCATGATGCGGAGGCCGGGTGAAATCAACCTTTCGATCTTCCGCAGATGCCTGATAAGGTGGGGGAACCTGATGAAGTGATCCATGAAGTCATTACTTGTCTGTCTTTTGTCCTTCGTGCTGATGGGGCTCCCGGGGGCGGTGCTTGCGGAATCCCGTCCGCCGAACGTGCTGCTGGTGGTGGCTGACGACCTTGGATGGTCGGATGTGGGATGGCACGGGGGATTTGCGAAGACACCCGTGATGGATCGGCTAGTGCGGGAAGGAGTGGAGCTGGACCAGCATTATGTGCAGCCGGTCTGCACGCCGACACGCACGGCCCTCATGAGTGGGCGTTATCCCGGGAGGTTTGGTCCGCAGGCGCTTGCGCCCAGCAATCTTCGGGCGATGCCGCTGGGAACGCTGACCATGGCATCGTTTCTGAAATCGCATGGCTACCGCACGCATCTCTGCGGCAAGTGGCATCTGGGGGCGCAGCCCGAGTGGATTCCCAACCGCTATGGATTCGACACCAGTTACGGGACGCTCACGGGTGCGGCTGATCCGTGGACGCACAAATACCGCAGGGGATCGCCGCATGAGGACACCTGGCATCGGGACGGGAAGAAATTCCGGGAAGAAGGCAATGCCACCGAGTTGATTGCGGCGGAAGCACTGCATCACATCCGGGCGCAGCCGCCGCAGTGGTTCGTCTACGTTCCGTTTCATGCCGTCCACACCCCGGTGGACGCGCCTGCCGAGTACTTGCGGTTATATGAAGGAGTGAAGTTCCATGATGATCCCGCGAGGCAGGACTCGAGGCTCCGGATGGCGGCAATGGTGTCGCAGCTGGATGCGAAGCTCGGGCAGATGGTGACCGCCCTCGAGGAAACCGGTCAGCGCGCCAATACCCTGATCATCTTCACGAGTGACAACGGAGGGATTGAATCGCTGAAGAATGCCTATGCGGGCAGCGTGGGGGATTCGCCGCTGAACAGCGAGAACGATCCACTTCGGGGGGAAAAGGGCGGGCTCTATGAGGGAGGTACGCGGGTCTGTGCCTTCGCGAATTTTCCGGGTGTGCTGGCACCGCGGAAGCTGGGTGTGCCGATGCATGCGGTCGACTGGTTGCCGACGCTGGCTGACATGATCCACCACCGACCCGAGGGCGATCCGCAGTGGGATGGGGTCAGTCAGTGGCCATCGCTTCAGGGGAAGACCGTCCCGCCTGAGCGCAGCATTTACATTGCCACCAGAAGCGGGAAGTCGCTGCGGCGGGGCGACTGGAAACTGATCCTCGGCGGCAAGGGCAAGGCGCAGCTGTTCCATCTCGGCCGCGATCCGTACGAGCGCGAGGACCTTGCCGGAACAGAGACCGCGAAGGTGGCCGAACTGCGGGCACTGCTGGAATCCGAGGCTGCAAAGGACAATCCGGTGCTGCCTGCCGATCTGAAGGGTGTGGCGGATTGAGGGCCATCCAGGGTCGCGCCGCCGTCCCATGCAGTCAGCCGAAATTCCAGCTGGCAGGAAGATCTGCCGCGCAGCAATCGCACGAAAAGACTTCCTCCTTGATGAGATTGATGGCTGCGCACTGCGGGCAGCGGCGGAACAGGAAGGTGTGCTCGAAGGCTCCAGGGTGTGGGATCGCCAGACGGTCAAGCGCTGCGGCGACGGCAGGCCAGCATTCTGGTTCCGGGCAGAAACCCGTCGACTGATTCGTGATATCGGTGGCGCTGACTTTGTCCCCGCGGAAACAGAAGGTCATTTCACCGGCGGCGAGTACCGGGCCGCCATCAGCGCAGGCCACATGTTCCGAGTGGCGGTCCGCGACCCACAATTGGCCGCTGGGATCGATAACGAAAGTCACTGTGAGGGTTCCGTCCCTGCGGTCCCGTGGAAGCTGTGCTTTGATCCATGCAAGCAGCTGCGTGGCCGAGGGCGGCCCGGAAACCGAGGGTGCGCGGCGCAGGTGCCGCAGCCGGTCGGGACCGACAAAATGATACAGCCGTCCTGGGCGCATGTCATCAGTGCTGACCCGCCGCAAGGTCGACCGGGCGGTATCCACCGCGGGCCCGGTAGTAGAAGAAGAGGACGAGGTAGCAGGCCAGCATGAAGGCCGGGAGGGCGGCCTGACGGATGAAGCTGCCTTTGCGGTGCGTGGCGCGGATTTCTGCTACCCTGGCGGCATCGGCTTCCGGGAGAGCGGCCACTTTGGCGGCGTCAATTCCCGGGGCCTCTCCGAGGTAGGTGGTGGTGGCCTTTCCGGCGACGCGCTCGTAGATGCCGGCTGTTTTCAGGTCACGGGCGACACTGACGTCCTGGAAGTAGCCCATGGCCACGCTGCCGAGGATCCCCATGCCGAGGACACCAACAGCGGAGACGCCATTGAGAGTGAGGGCACCGCCTTTGGGGAACTGTTCCGAGACCATGCCCAGCGTGGTTGACCAGAGAAAGGTTTTGCCGATGGCGTAGAGCGTGACCGCAGCGATCACGGCAAATCTGCCCGACACGGAACCGAGGACCAGCAAGCCGATGACCGCCACGGCAGCGCTGACCACGAGCAGGCCGACCGGGGAGAACCGGTGGACGATTGGTCCGGCAAAGGCCCGCAGGATTGTCATGAGAAAGGCGCTCCATGCGAGAGCGAGTCCGGCATTCTGCCCAAGTTCCGGTTTGAGGAGGTCCGGGAGCCATGTGTCCGTACCCAGTTCCGTGGTGGCGAGGAAAGGCATGGTGGCGAGCACGAGCAGGAAAACCGGATTGCCGATGGATCCGGTGTACGCTCCGAGAGCCACTCCAGTGAGCGCCCCGATGCCCGCGCAGGCTCCGAGGCCGAGGCCGAGATTGAACATCTGGGATACACCCATGCACACCAGCCAGCCGGTGAGGAAGAAGCCAAGTCCGCCGACTTCGCGGAGCATTTCGCGGTAGGAGACACCGGCGGCGACCCGTTCCTGGACGGGGAATTTCCGTGGCAGGATGAGGAGGGAGTAGACAATGACCGGAACGAAGCAGAGGCCGAAGCGCAGGGTCCAGTCGAGGCCTCCGAAAAGCTTATTGAAGACCACGCCGAGCACGATGCCGGCAGGCCAGCCCGCGTGAAGGATGTTGAGCCACTTGGTTTTGTCGCGCCGGAAGATGGTGGCGACGACCGGATTGATGAAGGCCTCCACAGTGCCATTCCCGATGGAGACGATGAAGGTCCCCCAGTAGAGCAGGGTTTTGTCCCTCGCCATGAGGGTCATGCCAATGGCCGCGAGGTGGCAGACGATGGCAAAGATGGCGGCGGTCTTGTACCCGATGCGGTCGATGATGAAACTGAAGACGATGATGCTGAGCGCAAACGGCCAGAGTCCAACTCCAAGGATCTCGCCCTTGTCGCTTTCCGACAGATTGAAGCGGGCGGCCAGTTCACCGATGAGGTCGCTTCGGATTCCAAAGACAAAGGAAGTGGCCACGAGGGCAATGAAGCAGGCCCAGAAGAGCTTCATGTCGGGTTTTTCGTCGCTCGCGGTCATGAGAGGATGCGGATGGGATAGTTGGGAAATTGGGGATGCCTGAGGATTTAGCGGCTTCCGCGCGGGAGCGGAAAGCAAAAAATGCGGGAGGAGGGGACCGGAAACCGCCTTGCAATGCGGGTGTGGGAGCCCATGAACTGGCCTCATGAGAATCCTCGTTACGGGCAAAGGTGGACGCGAGCACGCGCTTGTGACCGCGCTGCATGAGTCTCCTGGTCCGCATCAGTTGTTCTGCTGGCCGGGCAGTGATGCCATTGCGCTGCTGGCGGAGCGGGCTCCTGTGGCAGACGTGCCCGCACTGGTGGCATGGATGCAGCGCGAGCGGATAGACCTCTGTGTGGCGGGTGACGAGAGTCTGCTGGTGACCGGCGAGGGACTGGCCAATCTGTGCCGGGCAGCCGGGATTCCCTGCTGGGGTCCGCCGAAGGAAAGTGCTCAGCTGGAGGCCAGCAAGGAATTTGCCAAGCACTTTCTGGTGAGGCATGGCATTCCGACCGCGGCTTTCCGGACCGCCGCAACTCTTGAGGAAGCCCGGGCGGCCGTCGGAACTCTGCCGGTCGTTCTGAAGTTCGACGGCCTCGCAGCAGGCAAGGGGGTTTCGGTCTGCACCACGCCGGAGATGGTGGACGAGTTTCTCGAGCTAGTCTTTGTGACGCGGCAGTTCGGTCCCGGTCGGTTGGTGATCGAGGAATGTCTGACGGGTCCGGAGCTGAGTGTTTTCTGCAGCATTGTGGATGGCGAGTGGCATGTCCTGACTCCGGCGCGCGACTACAAGCGGATCCGGGATGGTGACGAGGGCCCCAATACGGGCGGCATGGGAGCGGTTGCGGGCCGCGATCTGGTCAGTGCCGCGACCCTCGCGGAGATCACCGAACAGATTGTCCGCCCGACCGTGGAAGGTCTGCAGCGGGATGGGCTGCCGTACCGTGGATTTCTGTATTTCGGACTGATGCTGACAGCGGATGGACCGAAGGTGATTGAGTACAACTGCCGGTTTGGAGATCCCGAGTGCGAGGCGGTCATGCCCCTGTTCGGAGGCGACTTTGCGCAGTATCTTTTCGAGGCGGCGAGCGGTCGGTTGTCCCCGGGGCTGCTGGAATTCCGTGATGGCTGGAGCGTCTGTCTGATTCTTGCCAGTGCCGGGTATCCCGAAAGCAGCCGGAGCGGCGACGCCATCCGTGGTCTCGGGAAAGTGAGCGGCATCCGCGTGTATCACTGCGGAACGCGCCGCCATGCGGCAGGCGGGTTCGAGACAAACGGGGGCCGGGTGCTGGCATTGGTGGCGCAGGCCGCGAGCCGGACGGCCGCGCGTGACCGCGTGTATGCGGAAGCGACGAAAATCGCATTCGACGGCCGGCAGAACCGGACAGACATTGCCACTATGCACTTTGAAACCGCGGGGGGCGGGGACGCCTGACTTCTGAGCCATGGAGAATGCCGGACAGCAGTTGCTGGGAGCCCGCGAGCTGGACACCAAGATCCATCGGCTGGCGTTCCAGATTCTGGAGAATCACCCGCGCAGCGAATTTGCACTGGTGGGGATTCACCGCCGCGGAGTTCCGCTCGCGCGGCGCATCGCCCGGGTTCTCGAAAACGAGCGGCCGGGCATCCCTGTGGGCATGCTCGACATCACGCTCTATCATGACGATCCACGGAGCGTCGATGTGAGTGAGGCCATGGCGGCGACTGACATTCCTTTTTCGCCGGCAGGCCGGCATGTGATTCTGGTGGACGATGTCCTCTACACGGGCCGGACGATCCGTGCGGCCATCGATGCGATTCTTGATCTGGGGCGGCCATCCCGGATAGAACTGGCCGTGCTCGTCGACCGGGGTCACCGGGAACTGCCGATTCAGCCCGACTACTGCGGATTGCTTCGTCCGACCGGGCCGAGCGAGTATCTGAGGGTCCGTCTGCGTGAGCAGGATGGGCAGGACGGACTGTATGTCGTTCCGAGCAAGGATTACGCCCCATGAACCGCCGCAAAGACTTTCTCGACATCGAGAGCCTCAGCCGTGAGGAGATCGTGCATCTGCTGGCTGCTGCGCGCCCCTTCAAGGATCTGCTCCGTCACAGTGTGAAGAAAGTCCCGCCGCTCCGGGGTCGGCATGTCCTCACGCTATTCTATGAACCCAGCACGCGGACGCGGTCGTCCTTCGAGATCGCGGCGAAGCGGCTCAGTGCCGACGTCACGAACTTCACGGTATCGACGAGCAGCGTCGTGAAGGGTGAAACGATCATCGACACCATCGACACCCTGCAGGCGATGCAGGTGGACTACATTGTGGTGCGGCACAGTTCGTCCGGGGTCCCGAACCTGATTGCGCGGCACACGGCGGCGAGTGTCATCAATGCCGGGGACGGGCATCATGCGCATCCCACCCAGGGACTGCTGGATGCCTATACCATGCAGGAGGCGCTGGGGCCGGATCTGACGGGCCGGCGGGTGGTCATCATTGGTGACATCCTGCACAGCCGGGTGGCACGCAGCACGAGCACGATTCTGCACAAGCTGGGCGCGGAAGTGGCTTTTTTCGGGCCGGGCACGCTCATTCCCGAGGACCGGCGGCCGGGGATTCCGGCCCTGCACACATTTGAAGAAGTGTTCCGCTGGGAACCTGACATCGTCTACCTGCTGAGGATTCAGCTCGAGCGGCAGAAGGATCAGTTCTTTCCGAGCCTGCATGAGTACCATCGGTTTTATGGGGTCACGGATGAACGGCTTGCGGAGATCCGTCGGAGGGGCTTGCCGATCATGCATCCCGGGCCGGTGAACCGGGGGGTTGAGCTGGTGGATGGGGTGATGACCTACGAGAAGTGCCTCATCAATCAGCAGGTGGAGAATGGCATTGCCTGCCGCATGGCGGTGCTGCACTGGCTTCAGCCACAGACCGCGATGCGGGCGATGGACTGAGCGGGCCCGCGGATTTCCCGGCGGATTTTCTCATTCATTCGCCGGCGGCAGGGCGGGGTCGTCCGGCGGGACGGTATTCGTCCGGGGCAAGGGCCCCGTCCCCATTGCGGTCAAGTGTGCGCAGAGCAGCAGCGGCATTTGTGAGCTCGTCGCTGCTGAGAGTGCCATCCTGGTTGGAGTCGATGGCATGGATGATGGGGGGCGGGCCGGCGAAACCGGGTGGGCCGTCGGGCGGTGTGCCGCCGTCCTCCCTGGGCGGGCCGTCACGTTCCCCGAGGATGCCGCGCGGTGCGCCGCCAGGCCGGGGACCGCGCCGTGCGCCTCCGCCGCCGGGTGGAGGGCCACCCTTGCCGAAGCTCGGGTCGGGCTGCCCCCGCCATTTCCGCGGGAGGAAGGGAAAGGTTTCCGTGATGCAGTAGTAGTAGGTGCCCTTGGGGAACTCCGGGGTGACACCGTTGCGGCCATTGCATTCGTCGAGGTCGCCGCAGGCGGCCACGAACTCAAAATCCTGGGTAAAGCGACCGTCGAACTGCCCACCGGGACCGCTTGCCCCACCGGACCGGTCTCCCTTGCGGAGCTGGTAGCTTGGACGCATGGCGCGCAGCGGGCTCGAGGAGTCGCCTGCTTTCTCGTGAGCTTTGGCGGTGTAGAGGGGGAATCCGTCGGCAGCCCATCCGACAAGGAGCATCTGCTGCCGGTCGCCGCCGAGTTTCTCCACGAGACCTTTGGGAAGCGCGTGGTAGTGGTAGGCCCCGGTGGGCTGGACGTGGGCGTTGTGCTCGTCGAGACCGAGGTTGAGAAATCCGGTGGCGGCTTCATAGCGCCAGCCCGACTGCGGGTCATTGTTCCATGTTTCGCCGGTGCCGGGCTCGAACGGGACGCCGTTGCGGGCTACCCCCCACCACCATCCCCCCCGGAAGACCGGAGCCGGTTCCGCTTTGGGCGTCAGGGAGATGCGGAACTCATGTTTCTGGGGACTGATGCGGTTGGGATTACCGCGGCGCGGGAAGTCGCCAGGTGCGTGGTCCGGCCATCCGTTGGAGTTGATGAAGCGGAAGCCGTCGGTGGTCCTCTGGGCCACTTCATTCTGAACGCCCGGGGAGTTGGCCCAGGTGGTCTCCGTGGAGGCGGCGAGTTCCGCAAGAATCGCGGCCGCGGGTCCGCCGTCGTGTCCCGGATGGGCCATCAGGCAGGTAGCGCACCGCAAGCTGGCAAGGGTTGCGGTGACCGCGAGAGGTCGCCCCGGGAAAGTGTGAGGTCTGGCTGGCAGGTTCATTGGTTTGCGGTCAAATCTGGCCGAGACCGGGCCTCCCGCCAACTTCCTGGTGATGAAAGGGAGCTTTTGCGGGACAAACGGGTGCTTCGCGGCGGCGGAAGAGCCCGCTTGCCCGGGTAGCGCTGCTGGCCGATGACCGATGCATCGTGGCGGATTCCCTTTCCGAGATTCTGAAGAAGGTGCGCAAGATCGAACTGATCACGCGGGGGATTGTGCGTGCGGCCGTTGGCGGCGAGTACCATTCTGTTTTCAAGGGTCAGGGCATCGATTTCGATGACTTCCGCGAGTATCAGCCCGGGGATGAGGTGCGCAGCATTGACTGGAACGTGACGGCGAGGATGGGGATGCCGTTCATCAAGAAGTTTGTTGAGGAGCGGGAACTGACGGTGTTTCTCGCGGTCGACATCAGTGCATCCAAGAACTTCGGCGGTGTCGATGTCTCCAAGCGGGAACTGGCAGCGGAGATCGCAGCGCTGTTTGCCTTCAGTGCCTCGCAGAACCAGGACAAGGTCGGGCTCCTGCTGTTCACGGACGAGGCCGAACTCTTTCTGGCTCCCCGCAAGGGAAGCACCCATTGTCTGCGCATCATCCGCGAGATTCTGTATGCGAAACCCCGGGGCAGGGGCACTGACATTGGCGCGGCCCTCGATAAACTGACCAGCCATCTGCCCCGGCGAAGCCTCGTCATCATTCTCAGCGACTTCATTGCGCCCGATTTCTCGCGCCAGCTGGGTGTGGCCGCAGTGCGTCACGACGTGGTGGCGGTACAGGTCACGGATCCCGTCGAAGATGAGCTTCCGGATGCCGGCTGGGTGCGGCTGATGGACCCTGAGACCGGTGAACTCATGGATGTGAATACGAGTTCGAGGAAAGTCCGGGAGCAGTACCAGCAGGCACGCCGTGAGTGGCAGGCCTCGTTGGACCAGACCCTCAAGGCCGCCGCGGTCGACCGCATCGATGTGCGGACTGGCACCAATTACCAGCCGGCCCTGCATGCTTTCTTCAAGCGGCGGGCCGCCCGGCGCTGAGCATTGCTGACGCGGCTTGGCAAGGTGACAGGGCCATGTTATGTTTAATCACCTATGAAAAAGAAGCTCGC
>JBIICE010000215.1:0-6672 GCA_044239025.1 Verrucomicrobiales bacterium | reverse complement strand
ATGGAATTCATCGCCATCCGCGAAAACATGCGACGCGCCGCCATGGGCGACCTCTCGCAGGACATCGTCCGCACGGACCTCGACAAGCAGCACGCGGGTTCCAGTCAGCAACCGGACAGCCCTTACGCGCCGGGTATTTTCCGCCGCTTTCCGCAGCGCATTCCCGCCGAAATCACCCCGGAATTCGTCCGCTCGGAGGTAGCCGCAGGCCGCGCCATCATCCCCGCCAACATCAATCACCCGGAACTCGAACCGATGATCATCGGCCGCAATTTCCTCGTGAAAATCAATGCCAACATCGGCAACAGCGCGGTCGCTTCCAGCATCGAGGAAGAGGTCGAAAAAATGCGCTGGGCCACCAAATGGGGAGCCGATACGGTCATGGACCTCTCCACGGGGAAGAATATCCACGCGACGCGCGAATGGATCCTCCGCAACAGCCCCGTCCCCATCGGCACGGTCCCCATCTACCAGGCACTCGAAAAGGTGAACGGCAAGGCGGAGGACCTCACCTGGGAACTCTTCCGCGATACCCTCATCGAACAGGCAGAACAGGGCGTCGACTACTTCACGATCCACGCCGGTGTGCTGCTCCGCTTCATTCCCCTGACAGCTTCCCGCATGACGGGCATCGTCAGCCGTGGCGGCTCCATCATGGCCAAATGGTGCCTCGCCCATCACAAGGAGAATTTCCTCTACACCCACTGGGACGAAATCTGCGACATCATGGCGGCCTACGATGTCTCGTTCTCCATCGGCGATGGCCTCCGGCCAGGCTCGATTGCCGATGCCAATGACAAAGCCCAATTCGGTGAACTCGAGGTCCAGGGCGAACTCACCAGCCGCGCCTGGGCCAAGGGGGTCCAGGTCATGAACGAGGGCCCCGGACACGTCCCCATGCACATGATCGAGGAAAACATGGCCAAACAACTCGAATGGTGCCACGAAGCCCCCTTCTACACCCTCGGGCCCCTCACCACGGACATCGCCCCGGGCTACGATCACATCACCTCAGGCATCGGTGCCGCCATGATCGGATGGTACGGCTGCGCCATGCTCTGCTACGTCACCCCCAAGGAACACCTCGGCCTCCCCAATAAGGAGGACGTCAAGGCCGGCGTCATCACCTACAAACTCGCCGCCCACGCCGCCGACCTCGCCAAAGGCCACCCCGGTGCCCAGTACCGCGACAACGCCCTCTCCAAGGCCAGATTCGAATTCCGCTGGGAAGATCAGTTCAATCTCTCCCTCGACCCCGTAACCGCCCGCGAATTCCACGACGAAACCCTCCCGCAGGAAGGAGCAAAATCCGCCCATTTCTGCAGCATGTGCGGACCGCATTTCTGTTCCATGAAAATCACGGAGGACGTCCGCAAATACGCCGCAGAACATGGCCTCGCAGAAGAGGACGCCCTCAAAGCCGGCATGGAACAGAAATCCCAGGAGTTCACCCAAATGGGTGCCGAAGTGTATACGAAAGCATGAAACTCAAGATCTCCACGCTGAGCCAAGCCCCATGCCGGGCACCGGGACCGCTTCGGCGCCAGCCGAATTCGTCCGCCAGATGATAGGAACGGCACGCGGGTTTTCCAACCCGCGTCGTCTCAGGACAGGTGCGAAATGGCCCGGCCTTTTGTCGCCCGAGGTGGGTCGGTGCGAAATGGTCTGGCCATTTGTCGCTTGAGGTCGGGGACAGGAATGTCCCCGCTCCGTTCTTTTGAGGGCCAAGGGCCCGGAGTCATACCAGCCTGGGCCAACGGCCCAGGTAGGTGATGGCATCATTCCAAAAGGGCTGAAGGCCCGTCCCATCGGTCCGCAATGGCGCGCCCCTACAGGGCTGCGGGGATTGGTATGTCGGTGACCTGGGCCGTTGGCCCAGGCTGGTATGGAACGCGCCGTTGGCGCTGAAGACCCCCGGTGGGTCGCTGCGAAATGGTCTGTCCATTTGTCGCCCGAGGCCGGTCGGTGCGAAATGGCCCGGCCATTTGTCGCCCGAGGCCGGGGACAGGAATGTCCCCGCTCCGTTCGTTTGAGGGCCATGGGCCCGGAGTCATATCAGGCAGACATTGCGCCGGGATTCCCTCCGCAGAGGCATCCGCCATCACCCGCTGCGCTTGCCAGTCCGGGAGATGGCTGCGCTTGAGTGCCAGCACGCTCGCCGGCGTGGTCGTGATTCCATGATCGGCGCACAGGTCCACGATCGTTTGCAGCGTCGCGCCCTCCTCAAGCTGAACCATCACGCCGTCGGTGATGCCGGCAGCGTCAATCCTCGATTTGAGGCTCCCTCGAGTTGGTGGCTTTGCGAATTCAACCATTTTGGTCCTGTGCGGCTTGTGGGCACGGTAGAGAGAGCGCACGGAAATTCTCCAATGCGCATTCACTTATATTTCAACCATCAATACACAGACGGCGTGACTTGCTGAGACCATTTCGGTGGGCCATCGACGCAGAAACGGCCCCGTCTGCCCGGATCCGCGCAGCATTTCCTTCGTGTACCGTGCGGAAATGTTGGCACTGGCGTGGGCGAACGGCGATTTCTCCCGGTGTGACCCATTGAGGAGGACGCTGCGGAGAGAGAGGGATTCGAACCCTCGGTAGGGGTTAAGCCCTACGACGCTTTAGCAAAGCGTTGCTTTCGACCACTCAGCCATCTCTCCTGGTCGCATCACTGCTTGTACCAACCGCTGGGGGCAGGCCCCGCAGCGCAGGGGAATTCATGCCGACAAAGCTGGCGTCGTCAAGGTGGGAATCGCTGGCAAATGCCAAAAGGAATCACCGGAACGGAATCGGCTTTGGCGCGCGGGCGAGCCCGGAAGAGTCAGGCCGCCGCGTGACCCGGGGATACCTGCCAGGTATGAATGGCAGGGTTCACGATATCGCGGACGAAGCGGTCGGCGAGGGCGGCGGTTGCGGGCGACTGGGTTGCATCGAACACGTAGAGCCTGCGGGCGATCCGGAGGGATTCGATGTGAAAGGGCGGGTTGGCATCGCCGCGGTGATGAGCGAGGATGGTCTCCTTTTCGAGGTCGAGGGCCCCGCCCTTCATGCCGTAATCGAGGACGAAGCTGGCACCCGCGAGGACGGGATCGTCCGAGATGGCGAGGTCGTGGCTGACCGGGTCGGCGAGCACCTTCGAGAGGAAAGCGACGAGGGCCTCGCGGTCGCCGGAGTACTCCACCGAGTAGCGGCGGGTTTCCCGGACCGTGAGCGCCTGCTCAAGGGGAGTGTAGAGGAGGTGGTTGGCGTCAGCGGGGCGGTCAAAGCGGCCCGTGACTTCAGCTTGCAGCGAGGGCATCTTCGACGCGTTTGAGAACTTCGGAATAGCCTTCGATGAGGTCGCCCAGATCCTGGCGGAAGCGGTCCTTATCGAGTTTATTGCCGGTGGCGGCATCCCAGAGACGGCAGGTATCGGGGCTGATTTCGTCGGCGAGCACGATGTTGTGCTTGTCCGGGTAAAGGCGGCCGTATTCGAGTTTGAAATCGACCAGCGTGAGGCCGGCTTTGGCGAAGAATGCGGTGAGGGCGCGGTTCACCTTGAGGGCGCTGCGTTTGACTTTCTCGAGTTCGTCGCCGCGGGCGAGATTGAGTTCCCGGATGTGTTCGTCGTTCACCATGGGGTCGCCCAGTTCATCGCTCTTGTAGTAGCATTCGATGAGGGGTTGGCGGAGCCGCTGACCTTCGGGAAGGCCGGTGCGTTTGCGGAGACTGCCGGCGACCACGTTGCGGATGACCACTTCGATCGGAATGATCTCCACGCGTTTGACGATGAGGGTATCCGGGCCGTCATCGCGCACGAAATGGGTGGCGACGCCCTCCTTTTCGAGGAGCTGGTAGATGTGCAGGCTGAGCTGTTTATTGAGGCGGCCCTTGTCGGCGAAGGTGCTCTTTTTCTCGCCGTTGAAGGCGGTGGCATCATCCTTGAACTGCATGATCAGCTCACTGGGATTCTCCGTGGTGAATAGCTTCTTCGCCTTGCCTTCGTAGATGAGGTCCATCGTCTTGGTCGCGGAAATTCGTTGGTTGAGGCCTTGCACTAGGAGGGTGGCCGACATGAGTCAAGAGCGATGACCTTCCGTCCCCCTTCGACTGCCCGTCGGGCTGCCCGGTTTCTCATGGAGCAGGCATGGCCCGTGATCCGCCCTGCGGTTTTTGCGCTGCCGGCCGAGCAGGCGCATCACGTCACCCTTGCGGCCATGTCGGCCGCGGCGCAGCGCGGGCTGAGCCGACTGCTTCCGGAGACCGCGGAGGAAGGAGCTGTGACCCTGTGGGGGTTGCGCTTTCCGAACCGCGTGGGGCTGGCGGCCGGGCTCGACAAGACCGGCGAAGGCATCGACGGCTTTGCGGCCTGTGGCTTCGGCTTTGTGGAAATCGGTACGCTGACCCCGCGACCGCAGCCGGGGAATCCGACTCCCCGCCTTTTCCGGATTCCGCAGCATGAGGTGATCATCAACCGGATGGGCTTCAACAATCCCGGGATTGCCGCAGGCATGGAGCACGCCGCCCGCCGACGCTGGCATGGGATCCTTGGAGTCAATATCGGGAAGAATTTCGACACGCCCAACGAGCGGGCCGTGGACGACTACGTGCGGTGCCTGCGCGCCGCATGGCCCCTCGCGGACTACGTGACCGTGAATCTGTCATCGCCCAACACCAAAGGGCTGCGCGACCTTCAGCAGGAAGAAAGCTGTGCCCTGCTCATCCGGGTGCTGCGGGAGGAACAGAAACAGCTGGCGCAGCAGCACAGCCGTCACGTTCCCGTGCTCATCAAGATCGCGCCCGACCTCGAACCTGGGCATGTCGAGGGGCTGGCTGCGGTCTTTCAGAGGGAAGGCCTTGAAGGCGTCATCGCCACCAACACCACACTGTCGCGTCGGCATGTCGAGGACCATCCCGTGGCTTCGGAAGCAGGAGGCTTGAGCGGCCGACCGCTCACGCAGCGTTCCACGGAGGTGCTGGCACGGCTGTGCCGGGCTCTCGATGGCAGCATGCCCGTGATCGGAGTGGGCGGCATCATGGAACCGGCCGACGCCATCGCGAAGATCGATGCCGGAGCCTCCCTTGTTCAGCTCTACACCGGACTGGTGTATGAAGGTCCACAGCTTGTGCGGGCCTGCATTTCCGCGACCGCTGCGGCCGCCGCGGCACGGCAATCGGCCTGATGTCGGAAGAGCGCGCGGCAACCGGCCATCACGGCCCTTGCGGCGCGTCGAATCCGGCCGAGACGCCCTCGAGTTTTCCGAAGTCGATGACTGGAGCGGGCAAACCCGAAGCAGGGCGCGGAAAGCGGCTGTTGAGTGGCACTGGATTCTCGAAGAATCCACCGTTACGCAGGAAGAAGACGCCGTCCGCGACGCCCCCGGCCCGGTCCATGCGGTACCCCCGCTGCGCAATGTCATCTCCCGTGAAACGGGCCTCGCGCAGCTCGTGCCATTGTCCGGTGGTGTCGCGCATCCACTGATTGGCGTAGCGACCTTCGCGGCCGCGCCAGCCATTGCTGTCGCTGAATCCTTCAAGGAACGAATGCAGGCCCGTGAGATGCTTGTCGGTCTTCGGGCGCCGGAAGCTGGCGATGAGGCGCCATTCCGCGCTGCCCGCTTCCTGGAACCATCCCGTGTAGACCGTGTGGCCTTTGCCGTCCGGTTTCGCCCGGTTCAGGAATCGGTAGGTGCCCCCGGTCTTCCATGGGAACACAAGGAAACTCTGACCGCCCGAGCCTTCGCCGCCGAATTCCCCGGCGCGCACCCCTTCGCCTTTCGCGAGCATGGCCACCCGCTGATCCTCGGGAATCTCCTTCGGATTGTCCGTGCTGAAGGGACTCCACACCGAAAAGAGAATGCGGCGCTCGTCAGGGCCGTTCACCTGCATGCCAAAATACCCTTCACCGAACCCGTTCGCCATGTAATACGAACCCACCGGATCCATGCCCTCCGGAACGGTCAGCTCGTTGTAGAACCATTCCGCCGTCGTTCCCTCGGGCATCCGGTAACCCAGGTGCACCGATGGCCCCCGCCGACCCCAGTAGAAACGGTTGCCCTCGTTGTCCTTCACATAGGAAAACTCCGCGCCCTCGGTCTTCGATGTCACCACAAGATCGCTCAGTTCCGCAAAGACCGGACCCGACTTCTCCACGCCCTGCAGGTCGACGCGCACGTAGCCCGGCTTTTCCACGCGCAGTGCGCCCAGCGGAAACGTACCCGACCCCTTGAGCGCAGCCGTGAAGGTCTGACCCTCGGCCGTGGCCCGGATACGGCTTTCGCCTTCCGGAACCGATCCCTTGAGCGCCAGTTCCACGTCCGCGGCGCGGTCGACCCGGAAGAACACGGAAATCACCCGGTCGGCCTGATTCCATGCATCGCCTCCGCGACGGCGGCCGCCTTCACCCGCTGTGACAAAGGCATTCCCGCCGAAGGGGACATCAGCGGCCTGCCCGGGCAGATCCGCAAGAAACACAGCCGCAGCCGCCCAGCAGAGAAGAAATCGTGTCGTCATGATTTGTCAGGAAGCACCGGAAGCATGTTCCACTGTGTTTTCCACAGGGTAAAGCAAGGCCAGCGACGCCGTGTAGCCATGCACGAAACTCCGCGGCCCCACGGGACCGATTTCCCCGCTGCAGAAGAATCCGGCAAGCGGCACCGGCCCAAAGGCGTCGGTCACCAGACCGGCATCATGATT
>JBIICE010000214.1:0-6695 GCA_044239025.1 Verrucomicrobiales bacterium | reverse complement strand
CGCCAAGATTGGCACCCGCCGGTTTGTCCGCCGCCGCAGCCGGCGGGGGGTACAGGTAATGCGGCAGCCATGGGTAGACCCTTGTGACCTTGAGGTGGCGTTCCGCGGGCGACTTCAGCTGATCATCTACATTGGGAGCCCCCGCGGCTTCGCTCCATTCCTTGTCCGTAGGGAGACGGTATTCCCAGCGGTCGTCGAGCACACGGGCCTCGCGGTCGCGCGCCGTGAGCCACTGGCAGAACGCGATGGCGTCAGCCTTGGAGACATTGACGACCGGGTGATCCGGTGACTGGTCATCCTTGCCGTCGTTATTCAGATCGACGGGCCTGGTGGTACGCTGGGTGGCGGCCGCAAAGGCCGCGAAATCGCGGACGCGGGTTTCCCATCGGCTGAAGAGAAGCGAATCGACCGGCTGGAAGGACATGCCGAGCTGATTCTGCCATGGCTGGCCGCGGGCCGGCAGGCGGCTGCGCTTGAGCTGGGCCTTGAGCATGAGAGTTCCGCCGCTGGGCACATCGCCTTCGAGAAGCGCGTCCTCGTATCCTCCGAGCCGGACCGTGAACTTGACCCGGCCGGAGCGGTGCCCGTAGAGCGTGAACGGGGTCAGCTTGAGGAGCTTGCCGTCCTCGTAGACCGCGGCCGTGGGTGGTTCGCTTTCCACAAAGACACGCCCGGTGCGTTCGAGGACACAGCGGAAGCAGATGGTGGGTGGACCTTCGAGGGCCGGTCCGGCATTTGGCTTGGCCTTGCGCGGCTCGTAGACTTCCGGCCGGTAGTACCAGCCTTCCGGCAGCAGGTTCGCCGCAACCTCGCGCTGCGTCAGCTTCTCGCAGAAGCGCACCGCTTCGGCCTCCGGGACACTGATCAGATAGATCACCCCTTGACCGCCGAAATCCTCGTCGATGACCGTGCCGCTCATGATCTGCAGTTCCTTGCGGAAATCGTCATAGCTCACCGGCCAGCGCGAAACATGGCTCTGCCCGCGCGGATCGAAGATCATGCCATTGCTGTTGTTCCATGGCTGTCCCGGCACCGGCGGATTGTAATAACGGAGCGTCACCTTGCCCGCCGAGGTCACCTTCCCCGGCAGTACCCCGTCCACCGCGACCGTTTCCTCGCGGTGGCGCGCGAGACGGAGCGTGAAGACCGCATCGCCCGCAGAAACCCCCTCCACCACGACGGGAGTGCGGCCGACCGCCTTGCCCTCGTAGACCACCTCCGCGCCCGGGGGGGCGCTATCGATCTGGACACTGCCCGTGATCGGCAGCAGCGGCACCAGCGCATCGTGGAAACGCCCCGGAGGCCATGGCATTTCGCCGCCGTGACGCCACATGAGAAAACCGAAGGCAAGGGCCGCGCTGAGGACCGGCAGCAGCACGAGCCGGCGGAACCAGCCGAAGCCGCCCGATCCCATGCTGCGGGCCAACCGGAGGGCCTCGGCCATCTGACGGGAACTCTGAAAACGCTTCTTCGGATTCGGGGCGCAGGCCTTGCAGATGACATCGTTGAGGGCCAGCCACATGGGTCGGCCGCCCTCCGTGACGAGGTCGGCCGGCACTTCCGGAAACTGCAGCCGGTCATTTCCCGTGCTCATTTCATAGAGCACCATGCCGAGACTGTAGATGTCGGCAGAAGCGGAACCCGGGCCTTCCGGAGGAACGAATCCTTCCGTGCCGACAAACGTCTGCTGACCTTCCGTGGCCACGAGGCCGATGTCCGCCAGTTTGGCGCGGCCATTCACGAAGATGATGTTCGACGGCTTGATGTCGCGGTGGTTGAGTCCGTGCTCATGCAGGTGGGCGAGCGCATCGGCGATCGTGATGCCGTGTTCCACGCATTCGGAAACCGAGAGCCGGCGGCGCGCCGTGCGGTCGGTTCCCATGGTGCGGGGTTCGTAGCTTCCGGGATCGAAGGTGCCGCCGCTTTCCCGGTCGTCCCCCAGTTCCATGACATAATAATAGAAGCCTTCCTCGTCATTGCGGCCCACATGGAGCACATGAACGAGCCCGGGATGGTCCCGGGAAATTGGCTCGAATTTCCGGATGCCATCGAATTCGCGTTCGAAGGTGCGGTCGAGTTCAAAGTCCTCGCGGCGCACGACTTTGACGGCGCGCATGGCTCCGGTGACGCTGCGGGCCAGCCAGACTTCGCCGTAGCTGCCCCTGCCGATGCAGCGCAGGACTTCGTGGTCCGGGATGCGCGGCGGTTCGGTTCTTTCGGGGACGAGCTTAGATGAGCTGCTTTTCAAGTTCCGCGATCTCTTTTTTGATGAGCCCGCCAACCCGGTGCTTGGCGAGGTAGACCTGCGCCATGCTGACGCCGAGTTCGGTCATGACCTTCTTCACGCTCCATCCCTTGATCACATACGCATCGAAAATCTGAAACTGCCGTGGGGAGACCCTCTGCTTGACCGTGGCGACGGCGCGGTCGGCGAGGTTCTGCTTCCATTCGAGATCCCAGATGCCTTCGAGTTTCTGGGCCTTGGGGTCGGCGAAACGGTCGAGGGTGGACGTCTTGCGGTCGTCCTCGTCCGGGAATTTGTGCATGGCGGTGTCCTTGGCGCGCTTGCGGAACTGATCACCGATCCGCCAGCGGGTCATGTTCATGAGCCAGACCTTGAACGATCCTGCCTTGGGGTCGTAGCGGTTTTCGCGGCTCTGCTTGGCGATGGCGAGGATGGTTTCCTGAACGACATCGAGGGCTTCCTCCGGGCGGAGTCCGCTTTTCAGACCGACCCCGTAGATGAGACGCCAGTAGGTCCGGTAGAATTCGTCCCACGACCGTTGGTCCTCCCAGTTGCCGAGGCGTTCGATGAGGCTTTTCCGGGTCCGTTCGTAATGCGAGCGCAGCACTTCGTCCTCCGGGGCGGCTTCCTTGGCGGGATCCGCGGGCGGAGGGGAGGGAGTGGGGGACGCGTCCGCTGTGTCTTTCCGGCGAGCCATGAAACGTAATTTACTCCGGAATCCTTAAAGTCTAATACGGAATCGCAGGGAAATCCCGGCCATGCCGCGGGGTTCCGGGCGGTCTCCGTGATGGTCACGGCGACGGTCCGGTCCTCGATTTCAGGGACGCGTGATGGTTTCGTGCAGATTGAGCAGGACGCGGGCCACCGACTGCCATGCGGCGGCATCGGCCACGGGAATGTCGTCCGGGACGCGGAACTGGCCACCACCGAGAGCCTCGCGGGCGGCTTTTTCATCCTGCTGGAAGGCAGTGCGGTGTTTGGCGAGGAGGGCAGCGAGGGTGGCCGATTCCTTTTCCGAAGGCTGGCGACCGGTGGCCTGCAGCCATCCCCATGCAAGGCGCGGCTGGTCTTCGCTGCCGCCCTCCTTGACGATGCGGCTGGCGAAAGCGCGGGCGGCTTCGACGTAGGTGAGGTCATTGAGCAGCACGAGGGCCTGCTGGGGGATATTCGAGCGCGTGCGGTCCGCAGAGCATTCCTCGCGGGTCGGCGCATCGAAGGCGAGCAGGGACGGCTGGACATAGCTGCGCTGCCACCATGTGTAGAGGCCCCGCCGCCATTGGCCTTCACCGCTGCTGTTATCCCATTCGCGCTGCGGGAAGTTGAGGTTCTCCCAGTAGCCAGCCGGCTGCCATGGCTTCACGCTGGGGCCACCGACCCTGCGGACAAGCAGTCCCGAAATGGCGAGCGCATTGTCGCGCACGAATTCCGCATCAAGACGCCAGCGGCCGCTGCGGGCGAGGTCGCGATTCAATGGGTCGCGGGCCAGTTCGGCTGGCTGACCGACCGATGACTGGCGGTACGTGCGGCTCGTGACCATGAGTCGGACGATCTGTTTCACATTCCAGCCCGAGCCTTCGAATTCGCAGGCGAGCCAATCAAGGAGCGGCTGCTGCACCGGGATTTCGCTCTGCGTGCCGAGATCGTCGAGTGTCTTCACGAGACCGCCTCCGAAGAGGAGCTTCCAGAGCCGGTTGACCGCCACGCGGGCCGTCAGGGGTTGGCCCGGCGAGACCAGCCAGCGGGCAAGGTCGAGTCGGTTGAGTGGTTTTTCCGGCGAGGAACTGAGCGGCGACGGCAGGAAGGCGGGCGTGGCCGGCAGCACGACGTCGCCGCTTTCATTCTGCCAGTCGCCCCGCGGCAGAATGCGCACCGTGCGGCGGTTGGGCATGGCCGTGGTGACAAGGCAGCGGGGCTGAGCGCCTTCCGTGGCCGCGAGTTCCTTGCGGGCCTCGGCCAGCTGGCTGCGCAACGGGTCGAGTCCTTTCGCGGACTCGCGGAAGCGGCTCTCGATGAGCTGACGCTGGGCCTCATTGCGGGCCTCCGGAGCCACGGCAAGGGCCGCCAGCAGATCCGGTTGGGCCGAAACCGTGGCGTGCGCGGCCGGGTCAGGCTGCGCCGTGGCCGCGATGCGGAAGTGACCGAGGCTGTGACTGCCGCTGGCGTGGTGCTGGTGGAGTTCGATGCTGATCCGGTCGCCCGGTGCGAGCGTGGCGGCGGTGCGGCAACTCAGGGTCAGGACGTGACGCTTTCCGGCTTCCGGCAGAATCGCCCAGCCCCATTCCCTGCCTTTTTCATCGCGGTCGACCGTGGCCGCAGCCGGCCAGCCTTTCCATGGGGTGTTTTCGCCATGACTCATCTGCTCGTGGCTGGCGTGCGCGGCCGAGAGTGGCATTTCCTCCTCCGCTCCCGAGGCGCGTTTCACGCGGGCGACGACCTCCGTGATCACGAAATTCCCGTTTCCGGCGCGGCCGGGCCCACGGGCCGGAAGCGAATCGTGCGGCAGGGCCTCGATGCGGAAACCGGCGACCTTGCCCGCGAAAGGCGCGCTGAGAAGGTACGATCCATCCGCCTGCGCCCCCTTGGCGAGGATGGCTCCGTCCGCGGCTGGTTCCAGCACCGTGCCCTCCATGGCCTTGCGTTCATCGAACGGCAGCGTCTGCCACGCGGCCTCGCGGCCCGCGGCTTCGCGCAGGGACTGTTCCCATTGCTGGCGTTCCGTCTCGAGTTCCGGATGGGGACCCGCCAGTTTTCCTTCCAGATCCCCAATCTTCCCGCGCAGGGCCGCAAGGGCCGTTTCCCCTGCCGTATCCGGAACCGGAACCCCCGGACCCCGCCCACCCACGGCCACTTCCTCGATGTCCGCAAAGAATGCGCCGAGCGCATAAAAATCGCGGGTCGTCACCGGATCGTACTTATGATCATGGCATTCCGCGCACATGAACGTCTGCCCAAGCCACGTTGTGCCGATGCTCTTGACCCGGTCGACAAGGTACTTCGCCTCGTACTGCTTCGCCTGAGCCCCGCCTTCCTCCGTCGAAAGAATGAGCCGGTTGTAGGCACTGGCCACCAGATTCTCCGTGGTCCGCTCCGGCAGCAGGTCGCCGGCAATCTGCTCCACCGTGAACTGATCGAATGGCTTGTTCTCATTGAACGCACGGATCACGTAGTCGCGGAACGGCGATACCGGCATCGGATTGTCGCTGTGATAACCGATCGTATCGGCGTAGCGCACCTGATCGAGCCACCAGACCGCCATGCGTTCTCCAAAGGCAGGCGACGCCATGAGTCGGTCGACCATGCGCTCGAAGGCGTCCGGGGCGGCATCCGCGGCAAAAGCCGTGACCTCCGCCGCGCTGGGCGGCAGTCCCGTGAGGTCGTAGGAAACGCGGCGCGCCAGCGTGACCCGGTCCGCTTCCGGGGCCGGGGTCAGCTTGAGCGACTGGAGACGGGAGCGCACGAAGCGGTCGACTGGATTTCCTTCCGGGGGATCGGTCTGGGGAATGGCGGGACGGGAGGGCGGAATGTAGGCCCAGTGGTCCTCGTATTCGCCACCGCCAGCGACCCAGCGGCGCAGGATTTCCTTTTCGCGCGGGCTCAGCTGCCGGGCTTCCTCAGGGGGCGGCATGACATCGTCGGCGTCGTCCGTGACGAGCCGCTGCAGCAGGGCACTGGCCATGGGATCGCCGGGAACGATGGCACGGACCCCGTCATTTTCCACCAGGGCTCCCTCCCGGGTATCGAGCCGCCGGTCCCCTTTCCGGGTATTCTTGTCGAATCCATGGCAACGGAAGCAGGCGTCCGCCAGAATCGGGCGCACATCCCGGTTGTAGGTCGGTTTTTCCGGAATGGGAACGTCAGCGGCCGCGGCCGCGGCGGCAGTGGTTCCGAGCAGCAGGAGCGAGAGGCGGATTCCCTGAAAAGGCATGCGAGGGAGAACGCATCCGGAAGGCTGAGCATTTCAGCCGACCTGCGGAGCCCAGCCATCGCGGTACTCGCGCGACCAGAGCCGCTGGGCGGCGTCGCCCTGCGGACGACCGGTGGCGGGGTCGCAACTGACCGACCCCTCGGTGCGGAAGGCAATGTTCCCAAGGTGGCAGATGAGGGCGGCCTGCTGACCGGTGGCGATGGCGCAGTTCAGAGGTTGGCCGTCCCGGATGGCATCGGCCAGATTCCGGAAATGGGGGACGTCGGTGAATTCCCCGTCGTGGCGCGCCAGTTCCTTGCCCGCGAGATCGTTGATGCGATACCCCTGGGACGTCATGGTGAGCGATCCATGGTCGCCGTAGAAGCTCACAAAATCGTGTTTTTCGGAGCCTTTGCGCTGGTGGCAGGATGAAGAATCGAAGGCGATCGTGGCCTGCGGCAGCTGGGCCGCGAGCACGACCGTGTCCGGCGTCTCCTGATCGTCCTTGAAATGGTGGCGGCCACCGCCGCAGACCACGCGCTGTGG
>JBIICE010000030.1:0-26283 GCA_044239025.1 Verrucomicrobiales bacterium | reverse complement strand
ATGGGCTCCTCAGGGTGACCTATGAGGAACCGGCGGCGGCTGCCGTGCGCAGCTTCCTCCGCTTGCGCGCGGTGCTGCCCTGAGCGGGCCGCGGGCATGACGTGATGTTTCCGCCTGGACCGGACATGGCCTGCGTGCCATGTCCGGTCATGACGCGCGTCACGAACATTGCCGCCTATCTGTTTGCTTCGCTGAGCGACCTCAAGCCGCTGCGCGCGAGGCTGCTGGCATTCTGCAGCGACCGTGCGCTCAGGGGAACCATTCTGCTGAGCACGGAAGGGATCAATCTCTTCGTGGCCGGGGGGGCGCAGGAGATCGGGGAATTGCTTGGAGAGCTGCATGCCATTCCCGGTCTTGCCGGGTTGACCCCCAAATACAGCTACAGCAGCCAGCAGCCGTTTTCGCGCATGCTCGTGCGCATCAAACGCGAGATCATTGCTTTTGGAATTCCGGGGATTGATCCTGCGCAGCGGACGTCCCCGAAGCTTCCGGCGGCGGAACTGAAGCGCTGGCTCGATGAGGGACGGCCGCTGGTCCTGCTGGATACGCGGAACGATTACGAAGTGCAGCTGGGGACCTTCCGGGGAGCCGTACCCGCAGGCATCCGGCACTTCCGTGACTTTCCGAAGGCGGTCGCGGCCCTGCCCGAAGCCATGAAGGATCAGCCAGTCGTCATGTTCTGCACCGGTGGCATCCGCTGCGAAAAGGCCGGACCCTACATGGAGCGCGAAGGCTTCCGCGAGATCTACCAGCTGGATGGCGGCATCCTGAAGTACTTCGAGGAATGCGGACGCGCGCATTACGATGGCGAATGCTTTGTCTTCGATCACCGCGTTGGCCTTGATCCGATGCTCGAAGAAACGGACAGCACAGTGTGCTATGCCTGCCAGGCTCCACTGCGCGCCGGCGACACGGGGTCGCCCCGGTATGTTCCCGGCATCAGTTGTCCACAATGCTGGCTGCCGCCGGAAGGCCGTGCGGAACAGCGGCGGCTGCGGCTCCAGGAGAAAATCGACAAAGTGGCAGAGCCGTTGCCGGGTAGTGTGCCGGCTGACAATTTCCGTCCCATGAATGTGCCCGGCAGCTGCGATGGCACGACCGTGACGGATTTTCTTGCCTGCATTCTGCCGCACATTCCGGCCGGCGAATGGGAACCGGTGGCGGCAGCCGGCCGTCTGCTCGGACCCGAGGGTACGGCATTGAAGCTGCACGACATGGTCCGTACCGGCCAGCGTCTCGTGCATCTGATTCCCGCAGAGATCGAGCCCCCGGTCGATGCGGCCGTGCGCGTGCTGCATGTGGACGAAGCCCTCGTGGTGGTGCATAAGCCTGCGCCGCTGCCCGTGCATCCCGGCGGCCGGTTTCACCGCAATACACTCATTCATCTGCTGAATCTCGCCGTGCATCCTGACAAAGTGCGTCCGGCGCACCGCCTTGATGCTTCGACTACGGGAGTGATGGTGCTGACGCGCGCGCGCCGCTGGGCCGGACTGTTGCAGCCTCAGTTTGCGTCAGGCGAGGTGGAAAAGCGGTATCTGGCCCGAGTGCATGGGCATCCGGCGGCCGATCGCTTCCGCAGCGAAGCTTCGCTCCATGCGATTCCCCAGGAAACGGGACGGATCGATCCGGACGACGAAGGCGAGACGGTCACGGCCTGCACCGACTTCCTGGTCGTCGCCCGCTGGGATGACGGAACTTCCCTCGTTGAGGCGATGCCGCGGACGGGCCGGACGAATCAGATCCGTGCGCATCTCTGGCAGCTTGGCCATCCGATTGTCGGCGACCCCTTCTACCTCCGGGCTGGCAAGGTCGGGGCCACGGTAACCGCGGAACTGGGTGATCCACCGCTCTGTCTGCACTCGGCCATGATTGCGTTCCGCCATCCCGTGAGCGGTGCCGAGGTCCGCTTCACGGCCGAGCCTCCGGCATGGGCGCTCGGGCCGGACAGGAACTGAGGCCCGTCGCTCAGGAAAGGCGGTCGCGGAAGTCTTCGTAATGAAACTGCCGGACCGTCCGCAGTTCGTCGCGTTCCGGATCCCACAGGCAGAGTGCCGGGTGTTTGACGCCATTGAACATGGTGGTCTTCACCATGGTGTAGTGGGCCATGTCCTCGAAGATGAGGCGGTCGCCGGGCTGCAGCGGGCGGGCGAATGAGTAGTCGCCAATGACATCGCCGGCCAGGCAGGTACCGCCGCCCAGACGGTAGGTGTGGGCGAGTTCCCCGGGATCTCCGGCGCCCCGGATGTCCGGCCGGTAGGGCATTTCCAGACAATCAGGCATGTGGCAGGTGACGCTGACGTCGAGGATGCCGATGTCCATGCTGTTGCGTACCGTATCGACGACACGGCTCACGAGGACGCCCGTGCCGATGGCAATGGCCTCGCCGGGTTCAAGGTAGACCGTGATGCCGTAGCGCTCGCGGATCCGCTGCACGAGCCGGACGAGCCGGTCGACATCGTAATCCGCCTTCGTGATGTGATGCCCGCCACCCATGTTGAGCCATTTCACCCGGCGCAGCAGGTGACCGAATTTTTCCTCGACGGCATCGAGTGTGATTTCGAGCGCATCGGAATTCTGCTCGCAGAGCGTGTGGAAATGCAGGCCATCGAGGGCGCTCAGGTCTTCGCCTTCGAGTTCGCTGAGCGGAATGCCGAGCCTCGATCCGGCCACGCATGGATCGTAAATCGCATGGTCGCCCGTGGAGACCTGAGGATTGATGCGCAGGGCAGTTTCAATGCGGCGTCCGCTGCGCCGGATGAACTCGAGCCCGCGCCGCCACTGCCTGATCGAATTGAACGAAAGATGGTCCGCGAAGGGAACGACCTCCGCAAGGTCCTCGTCCGTGAAAGCCGGACTGTAGACATGGATTTCCTTGCCGAATTTCTCGCGGGCGAGCATGGCCTCCCATGGTCCGCTGCTGCAGGTGCCATCGAGGTATTCCCGGATGATGGGATACGCCGACCACATGCTGAAACCCTTCTGGGCCAGCAGAATGCGGCAGCCGGCGCGCCGCTTCACGTCGGCCAGGTGTTCGAGATTCCGCCGCAGCCGGCTCAGATCGACCACAAAGGCCGGAGCGGGCACCCTTGCAGGATCGAGGGTGGCGCACACTTCATGGACCGGTCCGGCGACAGTGGACATGTCAGGCAGTGATGTGCGCGAGCGGGTTTTCCGGCAGTTCCTTCTCGTGCCATGGCAGGCCGTAGAGATTCATGTCCGCCATGAAGGGATCGGGATCGCACTGTTCCATGTTCCACACACCCGGGCGCTTCCATTTTCCTTCGAGGATCATCTTCGCCCCGATCATGGCTGGCACGCCCGTGGTGTAGCTCACACCCTGCGCACCGGTCTCGCGGTAGCATTCCTCGTGATCGCAGACGTTCCACACGAAGTAGTGCTTTGCCTTGCCGTCCTTCACGCCGGTGATGAGATCGCCGATGCAGGTTTTTCCTTTGGTGAGGGCTCCGAGCGACCCCGGATCGGGGAGCACGGCCTTGAGGAACTCGAGGGGGATGACTTCCTGACCCTTGAACGGGATCGGCTTGATGCTGGTCATGCCGACATTCTCGAGGACGCGGAGGTGCGTGAGGTAGCTGTCCGAGAAGGTCATCCAGAAGCGCATCTGCCGGGCCGTCGGGAAATGCTTCGCGAGGCTTTCCAGTTCCTCATGGTACAGCAGGTACATCTTCTTCGGCCCGACATCCGGGAAATCAAAGGTCGTGCCCACGGAAATCGGATCGGTTTCATGCCACGCTCCATCCTTCCAGAAACGTCCCTTGGCGGTGACCTCCCGGATATTGATCTCGGGATTGAAATTCGTGGCGAAGGGCAGGCCATTTGATCCGGCATTGCAGTCGACAATGTCGAGCGTGTGAATCTCATCGAAATGATGCTTCGCGGCGTGGGCGCAGTAGACATTGGTGGCTCCGGGATCGAAGCCGCTGCCGAGCAGGGCCGTGAGCCCGGCCTTCTGGAAACGTTCCTGGTATGCCCACTGCCATTTGTACTCGAACTTCGCCGTATCGAGTGGCTCGTAGTTCGCCGTGTCCACATAATCGACACCGGCCTCGAGGCAGGCATCCATGATCGAAAGGTCCTGATAAGGCAGGGCCACGTTGATGACAATGTCGGCTCCGAATTCACGGATCAGCTGCGCCGTGGCCGCCACGTCGTCCGCATTGACCGCCGCCGTCCGGATCTTCACTCCCTTTTTCTCAAGAATGTCCGCAGCGATCACGTCGCACTTTGAAACCGTCCGGCTTGCCAGCAGGATGTCACCGAAAACATGGCTGAGCTGAGCACACTTGTGCGCCACAACCCGGCCAACGCCGCCAGCTCCAATGATGAGGGTCTTCTTCATGAGGCCGCGATCCTTGCAGACCCACCCCCCAGGTCAACGGGAATTCACCGGGTCACCCACCGCCCCCGGAACCGGACTGCGAGGTCAGCGTGGCGCCGTCCGTGCCGGCTTCGCTGCCGTGAAGGAGCGGGGCGTTGCCTGATTGGGTGGGACGGACAGGGAAAAGGTGACCGCTTCCGGCGATGCGGAGAGATTGCGCTGGTCAGATGCCGGGGCGGCTGGCAGGGTGGGGGAACTGATCATTCCCCCATGAATACCTCCCGACGTTCCTTCCTGACGATGGCCGCTGCTGCGATGGCGGCCCCGGTTTCCCGGCTCCGCGCGGCCGAAGCGGCTCCCGCCTTCCGCATTTCGCTCGCGCAATGGTCGCTGCACAAGGCGCTCTTCGCCGGCAAGATGAAGAACACCGACTTTCCCGTGATGACGAAGAAGGAATTCGGGATCGACGGCGTGGAATGGGTCAATCAGTTCTGGAAGGACAAGGCGACCGATGCCGCTTACGTGGCGGAACTGAAGAAGATCTGCGAAGGCGAGGGCGTCACCAGTGTTCTCATCATGTGCGACGGCGAAGGTCACCTCGGGGACCCGGATGATGCGGCGCGGACCAAGGCGGTCGGGAATCACAAGAAGTGGATTGAAGCCGCCAAGGCGCTCGGTTGCCACAGCATCCGGGTCAATGCGCACACGGCCGGGAAGGGCAGCCGTGAGGAACAGGCCAAGCGGGCCGCCGACGGTCTGCGCGCGCTCTGCGAAGTGGCCGCCCCTTACGAGATTGGAGTCATTGTCGAGAATCACGGGCAGCTCTCGAGCGATGGCGCGTGGCTTGCGGACGTCATGAAGCGCGTCGGTCTGAAGAACTGCGGCACGCTGCCGGATTTCGGGAACTTCCGGCTCGATGGCAATACCGAGTACGACCGCTACAAGGGGGTTGATGAACTCATGCCTTACGCCAAGGGCGTGAGCGCGAAGAGCCACGACTTCAACGAAGCCGGCGACGAGATTCACACGGACTACCGGAAAATGCTGGACATCGTCGTGAAGCAGCATGGCTGGCACGGCTTCATCGGAATCGAGTATGAAGGCGGCAAGCTGGGCGAGCCCGAGGGCATCAAGGCCACCAAGGCACTGCTCGAGAAGCTCCGCAGCGGGCTGGCAGCCTGAAATTTTGCTTCAAAGCGCGGCTGTTCCGGGCGTATACGGAAGGCATGCGACTGAGCGTTCTGCTGCTTTTCCCGACCTTCCTGACGACGACCGGCTGGGGCCGGGCGGGCTCCCTTGATTTCAACCGGGACGTCCGGCCCGTGCTGTCGGACAAGTGCTACAGCTGCCATGGTCCGGACGAGAACGAACGGAAGGCCAAACTGCGTCTTGATCAGCCGGGCTGGGATGCGGACGAGGTACTGGCGCGCATTGTTTCCGATGATCCTGATGAAGTGATGCCGCCGCCGAAGGTGAAGAAGCCACTGTCGGCGCGGGAGGTGACCGTATTGCAGGACTGGGTGAAGTCAGGGGCTGGCTACGCGCGTCACTGGGCCTTTGAACCGCCGGTGCGGCCGCCGGTTCCGGAAGTTGCGCCCGACAGTCCGGTGCTGGCAGACGGAGCCGTGCTGCGGAATCCGGTCGATGCCTTCGTCTTCGCGCGCTTGGCGCAGGAATCGTGGAAAGCGCGGCCCGAGGCCGGACGCGAGCGTTTGCTGCGGAGAGTGACGCTGGACCTGACCGGGTTGCCGCCGACGGTTGCCGAACTCGATGCGTTTCTGGCCGATGCCTCTCCCGATGCCTATGAGAAGGCGGTGGCCCGGTTGCTGGCCGCTCCGGCCTACGGAGAAAGGATGGCACTGCACTGGCTTGATCTGGCGCGCTATGCCGATACCCATGGCTATCATCTCGACAGCGGCCGGGAAATGTGGATCTGGCGCGACTGGGTGATTGCCTCGTTTCAGCGGAACCAGCCCTTTGATCAGTTCGTGCGGGAACAACTGGCCGGCGATCTGCTCCCGCAGGCCGCACGGGACCAGATTGTCGCCACCGGATTCATCCGGAACAACATGATCAACTTCGAAGGTGGAGCCATCGCCGAAGAGTACCTCAATGCCTACATGGTCGACCGGGTGAACACCTTCTCGACGGTGTTTCTTGGTCTGACCATGAACTGCGCGCAGTGTCACGATCACAAATACGATCCGCTCACGATGCGCGATTTTTATTCGCTCTATGCCTATTTCAATGCGGTCCCGGAACGGGGACTCGATGGCAACCGCGGGAATGCCGAGCCTGTGCTCAGCGTGCCGACAGCCGAGCAGGAGAAGCGCATTGCGGAACTCGAAAAGGCCATCGCGGCCGGGGGACGCCAAGGCGACAAACAGGCATGGACGGTACTGCGGCCCGGAAAGATGGCGGCAGCCGGTGGCGGCAGCCTGACATTGCAGCCCGATGGCTCGGTGCTGGCGGCCGGCCCGCAGCCGGCTGGCGACGTTTATTCCATGGAAGCCGAGGTCCCGGAGGGCACCACCATTCATGGTTTCCGTCTCGAGACCCTGCCCGATGCCAGCTTGCCGGGGAATGGACCGGGCCGGGCCAGCAACGGAAACTTCGTGCTCGCCGAAATCGAGGTGGATGGCGCGAAGTTCAGCAGTGCCAGCGCCAGCTATTCCCAGCAGCAGTACGAAATCGCACGCGCCATCGATGGCAATCCCGGCACTGGTTGGGCCGTCGACGGCAACGATCGCCACGCCGCTGATCAGGCGTGGTTCGCCTGCGGGCCGTTCACCCCAGCCCATGGCCGGATCACCGTGAGGCTGCGCTTCGATACTCCGGTCGCGCACCATGCCATCGGGCGATTCCGCCTTGCCGTGACCAATGACGCAGCCGCCGCGCTTGGCGATGGCAGCGTGGCATCGCTCCAGCGCGAACTCGAGGCACTCCGGAAGTCCTTTCCTACCGTCATGGTCATGCGTCAGATGGAAAAGCCGCGCGACACCTTCATCCTGTCGCGTGGGCAGTACGATGTGAAGGGCGATCGGGTCACCACGGCGGTGCCGGCCGTGCTTGGCAGGGTTCCGGAGAATGGTCCGTCCGACCGGCGTGCGCTGGCGGCATGGCTCACGGCTCCGGAGCATCCGCTGCTGGCCCGCGTGACCGTGAACCGGCTGTGGTCTGTTTTCTTCGGGCGCGGGCTCGTGAAGACGGTGAATGATTTCGGTCTGCAGGGCGAATTCCCCAGCCATCCGGAACTGCTGGACTGGCTGGCGGTGGAGTTCCGTGAGAGCGGTTGGGACGTGAAGCGACTCGTGACGCTCCTCGTGACGAGTCATGCCTACCGTCAGAGCGCGGCCGGGCTTCCGGAAACCATTCAGAAAGATCCCGAGAACCGCCTGCTGGCGCATGGGCCGCGGTCGCGCTTGCCCGCCGAACACGTGCGGGACAATGCGCTCGCCCTGAGCGGACTCCTGCATGCCAGGGTGGGCGGACCGAGTGTCTTTCCACCGCAGCCCGAGGGATTGTGGGAGGAATTGTCGAAGCGCGAGGATTCCGGGAACTGGACCGGGCAATTCTACACCCCGAGCGAGGGAGCGGACCGCTGGCGCCGCGGCCTCTACACCTTCTGGAAACGCACCTGTCCGCCACCGTCGCTCATGACCTTCGATGCGCCGGACCGGGAAGTCTGCACAGCCGAACGCGCGGTCACGAGCACACCGCTGCAGGCTCTCGTGCTGCTCAATGACCCGGTCTATGTCGAGGCCGCCCGCGTGCTCGCGCAACGCATGCTGCGGGAAGGCGGCAAGGAATCCACGGAGCGACTCGCCTTCGGTTTCCGGCTCTGTACCTCGCGGAAGGCCGACGACCGGGAGATTGCGGCTCTGCAGGGATTGCTGCAGCGACAGCTGGCACGGTTTGCAGCCGCTCCGGAAGAAGCTGCCAAACTGGTCGCTGTGGGTGTGGCTCCGCGCGAGGCCGGCACGGCGGATGCGGAACTGGCGGCATGGACCGTGATGGCCTCGACCCTTCTGAATCTCGACGAAACCATCTGCAACTGAGCGGCACGCCATCACCATGAACGATCCACACTTTCCCCTGCTCCATGCCGCCAACCGCCGCGTCTTCCTCCGCGGGGCTGCTTCCTTTCTTGGCACGACCGCCCTCGGTTCCCTCATGGGCCGCGCCGCCGAGGCCGCTCCGGGCAGCGGTCTGCACCACGCCGCCCGCGCCAAACGTGTCATCTACCTGCATCAGTCCGGGGCTCCCTCGCACATCGATCTGTTCGATCATAAACCCGCCATGGCGCAGCATCACGGCAAGGAACTGCCCGCTTCCATCCGCAAGGGGCAGCGCATCACCGGCATGACATCCGGTCAGAGCGCCTTTCCCGTGGCCGCGGCGCAGTGGAAGTTCGGGCAACATGGCCGCAGCGGCATGTTTCTGAGCGAACTGCTGCCGCACACCGCCGGGATCGCCGATGAAATCTGCCTGATCCGGACTCTCAACACCGAGGCCATCAATCACGACCCTGCCATCACGTTCATTCAGACTGGCAGTCAGCAGCCAGGACGTCCGTGCTTCGGTGCGTGGATGAGCTACGGCCTCGGCAGCAGCAACGAAAACCTTCCCTCGTTTGTCGTGCTCATTTCCCAGGGAAGCGGCAACCGGACGGATCAGCCGCTCTTTTCACGGCTGTGGGGCGCTGGGTTTCTGCCGGGTTCCTATCAGGGAGTGAAATTCCGCAGTCAGGGCGATCCGGTTCTGTACCTTGAGAATCCCGCTGGTCTGAGCCGCGAGGCCCGTCGCGAGCAGCTTGACACCCTCGGTGAACTCAACGGTCTGACGTCCGGAACGCTCGCGGATCCCGAGACCGCCACCCGCATTCATCAGTATGAAATGGCGTACCGCATGCAGGCCAGCGTGCCGGATCTGACGGATCTGTCCAGGGAACCACAGCATGTGCTCGATCTGTACGGTCCTGAAGTGAAGACTCCGGGGAGCTATGCCTACAATTGCCTCCTGGCGCGCCGCATGAGTGAACGCGGAGTGCGTTTTGTGCAGCTGTACCACCGCGGCTGGGATCAGCATGGCGATCTGAAGAATCACCTGCCCAAGCAGTGCCGCGATGTCGATCAGCCGAGTGCGGCCCTCGTGCAGGACCTGCGCCAGCGCGGTCTCCTTGACGATACCCTTGTGATTTTCTCAGGCGAATTCGGCCGCACCGCTTATGTCCAGGGCAACATCGCCAATCCGGGATTCGGCCGCGATCACCATGGCCGCTGCTTTTCCGCATGGGTCGCGGGCGGCGGTTTCAAAGGAGGTCATGTCCACGGCGAAACCGACGACTTCTGCTACAACGTCGTGAAGGATCCGGTGCACGTGCACGATTTCAATGCCACCCTGCTGCACCAGCTGGGCGTCGATCATGAACGGCTCACCTTCCGCTTCCAGGGACGCGACTTCCGTCTGACCGACATCCACGGGAAGCTTGTGAGCGCACTCGTGAGCTGAGCGGCCGAACGGCAAACAGCGGAGCGCGCCTCCGCAGGATCATTCCCGCTGAATCCGGTAGAAGGCCTGGCCTGGCGGCGGGGCGAGGTCGATGATGGCGGTATCCGGTCCGGAACTTCCGGAGAACGGGGCACCCAGCGGAGCCCATCCGGAAAGGCTGCCCGAGCGGAAGAGTTGGTAGCGTCCGTCAGGCGACGACGGGAACTCGATCGCCATGGTGCCGCCCAGGTCCGGAGCAATGCGCGAGATCTGCCAGTCGTGATCGGCCGTGCGTCCCGCGCCACGGAAGATTCCCCAGATCTGCTCACGGCTGAGTTCGGTTCCGTAGATTTGCACGTCGTCGAGTTCCCCGGCGAAACCATGACCCGCCACGGTGCGCGAAGCCACGTGCAGGGCCCCGACGGTCGGGTTGATGGGGTAATCATCGAATCCAGGCGATTCGTTTCCGGTGGTTTCGGAGATGAGGCGGCCATTCACATAGAGACGCGACCGCTTTGCCATGGCATTGCCGAATCCATCGGTATCGAGATGTGTCACGGCGACATGATAGACACTTCCATCGGCGATGGGTTCTGGCAGGACATCCGAGGTGAGGACGTCGGCGCTGGCGACACGATAGACAAGGCGTCCCGAGGCATCGAGCACGAGGGCGCAGATTTCATCCTGGACGGAATCAAAGTCCGGATCGCGCTGGAAGAGCGTGCGGATGTTTCCGGCGGCGGCGGGCCGCATCCACAGGGAAACCGTGAAGCTCGGCGTATTCGTCACATTGCTCGCGAAGTAGCATCCGAGGTTGCTCGCCTGCGCTGGAAGGAATCCGGTCGCGGTTCCGCTGCTGCCCGTGCCCAGCAGGCTGGGTTGCCCGAAGCCAAGCGGTTCGCGGACCTGAGCGCCCCCCGGAAAGCCATTGCCCGAACTGTCCGCAAAGGTGTTCCCCGATGTTTCATCCAGCCGGTAATGCGCCGCAAGGAACAAAGCCCCGCTGCGCCGGGCCGCGAGCCCAGTGATTTCATAGGCCGGTGCCTGAGGGTCGTCGCTCACTATCGTCATGCTGGCAGTCCGCACTCCGTTGGCTCCGGTCTTCGGATCAAAGAGCAGGCTCAGGGTGGCTGACTGACCCTGCGGAATGACCAGCGGCAGGGGAGTTTCCGGGCGGAAGTCGGCGGCATTGGCGCCCGTGAAGTTCACTGCGGAAACCGTGAGCGGGCCATTGGTCCGGCCATTGGTGATGGTGTAGCTGAAGGAAACCGGACTGCCCGTCCACGTACTCAGTGGCTGTGCGGGAGCCACCACGAGGGTCGGTGGCGTCAGGTCCTCGACAATCATGTTGTCGACCAGCATCCATTGGTTGTCGGGATCGAAGCTCACGGACGTTGCCGCATCTTCGTAGCCGACCATCACCGTGCCGCCTGTGCTGCCATTGACATTCTGGAAGAACTTCGTGGCCGTGCCTGTGGCTCCCTTGTACTGAACCGTCACCTGCCCGCCAAGCACGGTGATGTCGGCCTCCACCCATTGGTTGGCCGGAGCCCCGGGGATCGGCGATGCGGTATTCCCAAACGCAGGGATCCAGTACGTGGCGAAGTCTGCCGACGCTGGATTGAGATCGCGTCCGCCGATCAGTCCACCATTTACATAAAGCGAGGCATCCGATCCCGTGGTGGCACCGAAGCCGCCTTCGGTGGCCAGCCATCCCCACGTGCCATTGCCCCGGCCGGAGCGCCAGCCCCGCCCCATCGGGCTGGTGGCATTGTATCCGACTCCCCAGAGCATCTGTTCGGTGGTGCCCACCTCATTGGGGAATCCTCCGGCATTGAGGGTCACGTTCGGCGAAAGCCGCTGGTAGCAATCGAACCGCAGACGGTAGTTGTCGGTGAGGAACAGTCGTTCGCCGCCCGGCGACTGCAGGGCGACGAGGTTGACGATCCGTTCCGAGGCCGCCCCGCCCGCGTAATTGATCTTCAGCAGTGCGCCCTTGGCGGGAAGCGATCCCGGAATGCGGCGCGGGGCTTCCGGGATCTGATGCTGGATGGCTCCGATGGTGAGAAGACTGTAGTCGACGTAGGCCACGGTCCCTGCGGTGCCATTATTGGTGGCGATCCGGGCCGCCAGTTCATCATCGAATGTTTCCGAGAAAAGATCGGCGGCGTGCAGAGACGGGCCGATGGCGATGGTGAGGAGCAGGGCTCCCAGCGGGGTGCGGATCAGGGATTTCATGGGCAACTTCGTACTGTGCACCGGAAAGCAGGAATCACGCCATACCATTTCTGCGGGTCTCAGCGGTTGGCAGCGAGCCGGAAAAACCGGCGGGCCGGGCCCGGAACGGCCACGCTCACTTCGACCGACCGCACTGGACCGCCCGGATCTTCCACGACGCTGACACCATCCGTGGCCGTGGTCAGGGGATTGCCTGCGGCACCCACCGCGAGGACCGTCCATGGCCCTGCGGGCGAATCGGCAGATTCGATGCGGAGCGTTGCGTCCGTCGCCAGCGGGGAGCGAGGGAAGGCGAGAACCATGCGCCCGCCGCGGAACGAAACGGCCGGAAGCGAAGCAAAGTCAGCTCGCCACGGAAGCGAACCAGTGGCGTACTCAAGGAGATTGGCCACGCCATCGCGGTCGGGATCAGCCAGTTCGCCGGCAAGGTCGGCAGCGAAGCGGTCCGAGGCAAAGGCGGCTGCCTGCCATGCGCTGAACGACAGACTGGCGCGCACGATTCCTTCAAGGGCGAGGTCGAAGCCGAGGTCGCTGCTGCTGAGGGCCGACTGATGCAGTTGGACGGCGAGGACGTTGCTGCCGGCCACGAGGCCGGTGGATGGCAGGGTGAATGTCAGCCATTCGGTTTCCGCGGATCCCGTGATCGCGACGGTGGCGAGGGCATCGGAAGCAAGGGGCCCCGAGCGGAGGTTGTCGCGGAGTATCTCCCGGCCATTCAGATGGAGCACGAATCCATCGTCGCGCTGCACGCGGAATCGGAGGGCATCGAAGGACGCGGCATCGGGCACGGTCAATGTGTGCCGCAGCCACGTGACCGGGTGCACGGCATCGGGATTTCCTCCGAAGGACAGGGTCGTCCGTTCCCCGTCGCCTCCGTAACCGAGCCGCCCCGCGCCCGTGGACCAGTCGGCATCGCTGTACGATGACAACTTCCAGTTTGCGGGTGGCGGCACGCCCGTGTCGCGGAATCTCCAGACCGATCCCGCTGCCATCAGTGTGCGTGGAGACGCCGTGCTGCCCGCGAGGGCGAGATCGAAGCTGAGATCGGAACTGCTGGTGCCCGACTGATGGACCTGCACGGCCAGGAGGTTGTCCCCGCGTCTCAGGAGGCGGGCGTCGGCGGCAAATGGCAGGAATGCCGATTCATCGGCTCCCCCGATGGCGGTGCTGGCCTGCGTCGATGGCGTCAGCAGGCCCGGCGGTAGATTGCTGCGGACAATTTCATGACCATTGAGGTAGACCACGGCACCATCGTCGCGCAGCAGCGAGACCTGCAGCTGCGATACCGCATCGGCATCCGTCACCGCAAAGGACCGTCGGAACCAGGTCACGGTGCGGGCCGGATCCGCATTGAGCAGCGTCACTTCATCGCCGTCGCCGAAACCCAGTTGTGCCGCTCCCGCGGGCCATGCGGAGTCGTCATAAGCCGTGCCGGTCCATGCGGCGGAAGGCACCGTCCCATTGTCAAGGTAGCGCCAGACCCCTCCGGCGGCTGCGAGCGGTTCCGGGCCATCAAGGAATTCCAGCGCGCGCCGCAGTACTTCCTGACCAGCCTCCGCCGGAACCATGCACTCGAACGGGAAACCAAAGTAAACCACGCGCCCTCCGCCCGCGGATCCATCGTACTGAATCGCTCCCGCCCCTCCGGATCCGCCGGAATAATTCAGCGCAGCAAGGCAACCACTGCCCGCCTGGCCTATCACATCGGGCGACTGCACCGGATAGATACCGCGGCTGCCGTTGTCGATGGTCAGCGGAGCCATGCCCCGGAAAATGCCGTCGCCCGTGGCCGCCAGCGCGTGGCTGCCGCTGTGGTCGGCGGCATCGGACGAAAAGGTGGCCCGCAGGTGCTGCGCAAAGAACGTCCGGTCGGCTGCGGTGGGACCTGCCGACCCCGCAAGGTCGCGCGCGATTTCCGATCCCGAGACAAGGAGGCTCCCTCCCGCGAGCCGGAACGCTGCCAGCTTATCCTGCTCGGACGCGCTGAAGGTTTCGTCCGCAATGGATTCCTGACCGCTGGCCCAGATGACCGTGCGGTAGCCCGAAAGATTGATCGCTCCACCCGCCACGTCTTCGTTCTGACACGAATCGAAGGCGTAGCCCGCCGCCGCGAGGGCCAGTCCATGCGGGACGACGTAATCGGAGGAATTGCTGCGGCGTGGCAGCACTCGTTCGATGGAACCCGTGGCTCCCGGCGGCGCGTACTGCTGCCTTGTCAGATTCTGGCGCAGATTGAGTGTCCGCTCGAAACGGTCGAAGGCATTCACGAAGAGAACGCGGCGGCCGGAGGCGCTGGAAGGCGTGCGCACACCGGCGGTCTCCGTGGGAAACGACTCGCCCGCGGCATTCACCGCGGCGACCCGGAAGAACTGGGTCTCGCCGGGCTGCAGCCCGCTGACGGTATGGCTGAGCACATTGCCAATCACGAGGGGCGATCCGAAGCCATGACCGTTGGCGGAACGGTAGATCACGTAGCCGGTTGGCGGGCCGCTCCCTCCACTGGCCACCGGTGCCTTCCACTCGAGCACCACGGATCCATCGGTAACGGTGCGGGCGCGCAGTCCCGTCGGGGCTTCGGGCGGAAAGGCGAGCGCACCGCCGCCGAATTCGTTCATGTAGCGGACCACCGCATGCATGGCGGCCTTGCCCACGGCACTGCGGGCCTTCGGATCACGCATGAGCCGGGCGTCATCGGCGCTGTCATGAAAGGCCACTTCAATGATGGTCGCATCCATTTCATAATTGAAGAGGCTGCCATCGATCTCGGAATAGCCTCCCGAGTAGGTCACGCTGCTCCGGTTGTTCCAGCGGAGTTCAAGGGGAGGCGATCCCAGCGCGACCAGATCGGCATTCACTTCCTGCCCGCAGATCTGCGCCAGCCGTGTCTGGTTCGGTGTCGGATCGCTGGTGATCAGTGCGATGGTTCCGCGTCCTCCCCCGGCATTCGAATGAAAGCTGATGTGAATGCGGTCGGCCTGACTCCCGGCGGCCTCGCGGTTCATTTCGGCTGACCATTTCGGCGGTGCGGACCAACTGTCGCTCTCGTCGTTGCCGGAGCCATCGTAGAGCGTGGTGCTCTGCCCCTGACCGAGGTGGGCCTGCATCCAGTAGCGGCAGCTTTCTTCTTCACGGGGATAGCTGCTCGGTCCAGTGCCGCGGTTGACGCTGCCCATGCCGTTGCCGAAGCGGATTGCATCCGCAAAGGTATACGAACCGGCCGCAATGCTGCGCTGATTGCTTACGACCACCGAACCGCGGGCCGGATCCGAGCCGGCCCGGAAATGGTACTCGCCAAGGTAAACCCAGCCATTGCCCACCATGTGATGCGGAATGCGGACTTCGGTCTCTCCGCCCGTGTGCCGGATCCGGTACAGCTGCAGGGTGCGGTCGGATCCATGCCGCACCCATGTGTAGACTGGATAGCATCCTGCTGCGGGAAGATCAGGCGTGTAGGTGGCCGTGGCACTCTCCGCTGCTGCAAGGGTGGCATAACGATACGGAAGATCACCGGCTGATCCATAGAAGATGGGCGATGTGCTGTTGGCCCAGGTCCCGGTCCATGTGACGCCCGGGTCGTCGTTGTCCATGACCACTTCATGCGGCTGCTGACCAAGCGGCCGCATCGGCACCACGACCGCACCGGCATGAAAGCACCACGCCGCAAACAGATTCATCTGGTCGAGGTTTCCCATGTCCTCGTTCATTTCATTGCTGATGCCGCGCTGCAGTCGCCAGTAGTTGGGATCCCATGTCCAGCCGTGCCCGCCATTCAGAAAGACAATTCTGCCGCTGAGCACACCCTGCGGCTGACGCGCCGCTGGCACCAGAGGAGCCTTCGGCCGGCGCAGCGGCGGCGACGACCCGGCGGGCACGGATTCGGCCCAGTCAGGTGAAAATGCCACGGGAGGATCGAGCGATTCATCCACCAGTCGGCTCTGGCAGGCATCGCAGCCATGCACGACGCGCGGGGCCACAGGAAAGCACGATGCCACCGCCGTGAGCAGCAACCGGGCCCGGCGGTAGTGGTGGGACAATCGCATCGGCGGATTCATCCTGCGGAAAGCGGCCCTTGGCAACGGGGTTGCCATTGGTTCAGCCAATGGAGGAAGGGGCGGAAGCAATGACCCGCACGGGAAGGAGACGTGAGATGATGGGACATGAATTTCCGCGCGCTGCCGGCTCTGCTGCTGCTGTCATTGGTATCCTGCCGCACCGTGCCTGAAACCCCGCTGCTGGTGCGGAAGTTTTCGTCGGGCACGCTGGGAATTGTCTGCCGCGGTGGCAGCCTGCACGGCAGCGTGGATCGTCCCGCGGCTCCTGGCCCGGCCTTTGTCAGGGCGTCGCACCGCAGCCTGCGGGCTTCGATCAGTGCCGGGATTTCCGTGACGGATGAACTCTGCAACGGCGACCCCTGGGGTGCCATGTTCCTTGGTGTTCCCCTCATGCTCACCGGCGCGGCCGCACCCGTCGCCGGGCTTGTCGGTGCCGTCGCCACGATTCCAGGCCAGACGCCGGCCAAGGTTGCTCAGGAACTCAGTGAGCGCCTTGCGAAGGCATCGGATCCGGATGCGGCCGCGGCACAGTTGTCCAAGGCAGCGCGCCGGGCGGGCGTGCCGGTCGCCTCCGCCAGAGGCACCTCTGGAGCATGGGATGCCGATGCCGTGACGGCCGATTGCGCCGGGATGAGGCGTCACGGTGCCACCACGCTGGCCCATGTCACGGTCTTCGGTCCTTCCCTCACTCTGAAGCGCGAGTATTCATCACTGACCCACCTCGAAATGGCCATGAGTGTCAGCCTTTACGATACGGCATCGGGTGCGGTCAGACGCCGCTTCTGGGTCCGTCATGCGGTCAATCCGGGCCGCACGCTGCATTCATGGCACCGCCAGCCGTCGACCCTCGCAGACGCCATCGGCGAGGCGCTGGAGGGAGTTGCTGCGGAATTTGCCCAGCGGCTCTCCCTTGAGGGCGGCAAGGGTGAAGTGACGCGGAGTTATCAGGCCAGTTCCCCTGCGGAATCGCCCGGGGGACAGTGATCCGGCACCCGAGATTTCCGGCGGCACGGGGTCATTCCGCATTGCGGGGCGGGGGAGGATTCATAAGGCGTGATCCATGAGTCTTTCCTCCAAACTATTTTCGGCGGCGAAACAGTACATCCCCGGCGGAGTGAACAGTCCGGTGCGTGCCTTCCGGAATGTGGGCGGTGAGCCGTTTTTCGTGCGCCGGGCCAAGGGAGCGTACATCGAGGACGTGGATGGGCGGGAAATGATCGACTACGTCGGCACGTGGGGACCGGCCATCCTGGGGCATGCTCCGGATGTGCTCGTGAATGTCGTGCACGAGACGGCCAAGCACGGCCTGAGCTTCGGCATTCCGAACCCATGGGAAGTGGAAATGGCGCGCACGATCGTCGACTGGGTCCCGTCAGTGGAAAAGGTGCGCATGTGCAACAGCGGGACGGAAGCGACGATGTCGTGTCTGCGCCTGGCGCGGGGATTCACGGGACGCGACCGCATCGTGAAGTTCCATGGCTGCTACCATGGGCATGTGGACAGCCTCCTCGTGTCGGCCGGCAGTGGCGCGCTCACCCATGGCCGTCCGGACAGTGCCGGAGTGCCTGCTTCTCTGGCTGCGCTGACCACCGTGCTGCCCTACAACGACGCCGCGGCCCTCGAGGAACTATTCGCTGCTTCCGGGCATGAAATCGCTGCCGTGATTGTCGAAGCGGTGCCTGCCAACGCCGGCCTGTTCCTGCCGAAGCCGGGCTACGTCGACCTGATCCGGGAACTGACGGCGCGACATGGGGCGCTGCTGATCTTCGATGAAGTCATGACGGGCTTCCGGGTTGCCCGCGGTGGCTATCAGGAAATCTGCGGAGTCCGGCCGGACCTCACGGCGATGGGCAAGGTGATCGGCGGTGGTCTGCCCGTCGGTGCCTTCGGTGGCCGTGCCGACATCATGGAAATGCTGGCTCCGGATGGTCCCGTCTATCAGGCCGGCACGCTTTCGGGCAATCCCCTCGCCATGGCAGTGGGACTGACGCAGCTGCGGGAACTGGAGAAGGCGCACGGTTGGCAGCGGCTCGAGGAAATCGGAGCGCAGTTCGAGTCCGGCATCCGCGGAATCTGCGCGGAACTCGGCCGCCCACTCACCTTCAACCGCATCGGCAGCATGTTCTGCCTCTACTTCTCGGAGGAACCTGTCTGGAGCCTCACGGACGCCATGCGCGGAGATGCCGATGCTTTCCGCAGGTTTTTCCACAAGGCGCTCGAACTCGGCGTCTACTTTGCGCCGAGCCCGTACGAGGCGGGCTTCCTGTCGCTCGCACACGGTCCGCACGAGATCGGGGAAACGCTCGAGATCTGCCGGAAGGCGCTGCGCCACGCTCTCGGCGCCTGAGGGCTGCGGTCTGATTGTCCGCATCGCCTCCGATTCTCCGTGCACCGGGCCCGGCCCGGACGTAGTCATGCACTGACGATGTGGAATGGTCCTCTGTTTTCTCTGGCTGCTCACCTGGCACGCGCCGTGTGGCGCGGATGGCGTGCCCGCCCGGGCATTGCCCTGCTCAACATTGCCGGCATCGCCATCGGGGTCGCCGTCTACTTAGCCATCCAGATCGTCAATCACAGCGCCACCCGCAGCTTTCAGGCGGGACTCGATCTCGTGGCCGGGCGCAGTCATCTCGAGGTCACGGCCGGAAAGGGAGGACTGGACGAAACCTGCTGGCCGTCCGTAGCGGCCATTCCCGGGGTGGCAGCCTGCTCGGGTGTCGTGGAAGGCTACGCCACTGTGCCATCGCACCCCGGCGAGTACCTCAGGATCGTGGGCGTTGATCTGTTCTCGGCGGCCCCTTTTCAGGTCGCCGCGGCGGCCGGTGCCTCATGGCGCGATGATCCGGAAGCATGGATGGCTGAGGGCGGAAAGCTGGTGATTTCCACGGCCATGGCGGAACGACTCGGCCGGAAGGCGGGGGATCCGCTCGAGATCCGCACCGCGGGCCGCACCGCCACCGTCACCATCGCCGCCGTGGCCCCGGATGAGGGCGAGGGGGTCACAAGGATCGGCTTCATGGACATCGGATGGGCCCAGGAACTGCTGGACTGCCATGGCCGGCTCAGTTCGCTCCAGATCATCTGCACGACCCCGCAGTCGGCGGATGCCGTGGCCGCGGCCATCGCGCCCGTGCTGCCACAGGGAGCAAGAGTCGAACCACCGGAACGCAGAAACCGGCAGGTGGGCCTCATGCTTCAGGGATTCCAGCTCAACCTGACGGCGCTGAGTCTCGTGTCGCTGCTCGTCGGGGTCTTTCTCACGGGCAGCACCATTGCGGCTTCGGTGGTCCGGCAGCGCCGGGAAATCGGCATTCTGCGGGCCGTCGGAGCATCGCAGGGTCAGGTCCGCGGACTCTTCCTTGCCGAGGCGCTCATTGCGGCGCTGGCCGGTGGTCTGCTGGCGGTGCCGCTGGCCCGGTGGCTGGCTGGATCGCTCCTCGGGGCGGTCTCGCAGACAATTTCCGCACATTACGTGCAGATGAGCATCGACCGCAGCTACCTTTCGTGGTGGCATGTTGCCCAGGCGGTCGGCTGCGGGGTCGCGGCGGCCCTTGCCGGTGCGTGGCTGCCGGCGCGCGAAGCTTCCGGAACGGATCCCGTCAGGGCACTGCAGCCGGGCCGGGGCATCGAAGCAAGGCGGACGTTGCCGCGGGCCGGGAAAACGCTCGCGGCTGCCGGGCTGGGACTCTGCCTCGCGCTCGGGCTTTCGTGGCAGTCGCTGCACGGCGGACCGCCCTGGCTGAGCTTCGGTGGCTGTCTCTTTCTCGTGCTGTCATTTGTGCTGCTGGCGCGCCCGGCGACCCGGTTCGTGGCGATGCTGGCGGCCCGTGCCGCGGCCCGTGGCGATGCCGTGCTGCTGCGCCTTGGCGCGGAACACCTCGAGCGATCCCTCCACCGCGCCGCACCGGTGGTCGCGGCACTGCTCACGGCTGTGGCCATGGTCCTCGGGGTCAGCATCATGATTCACTCCTTCCGCGGCACCCTCGAACTCTGGGTCAATGGCACGCTGCGCGCCGACCTTTACATTGCTCCCGCCGCCAATGAGGTCGTACGGCACAGCGACACGATCCCGGATGGCCTGGTTGGCTTCCTGCAGAACCAGCCGGAAACGGCCTCGGTCGAAACCCTCACCGAGGAACCCGTGACCCTTGCCGACGGCAATGAATACATGCTGCGGGCGGTTTCGCGCGCGCCGGATCACCCGCTGCCTTTCATGGGACGCCATCCTGACGCGGCCAGCAAGGCATGGTTCCAGCCTGGCCACGTCGCGGTCAGTGAGATTCTTGCTGCGAGGATCGGAGCCCAGTCCGGCGATATCCTCTCCCTGCCGACCCCGGACGGTCCCCGGCCGTTTACGGTCGCGGGCGTCTTCTATGATTACGCCGACGACCGTGGCTGCCTCTACATCACCGAGCCTTCGTTCGCCGCGCACTGGCCGGACCGCCGTCACCATGCCGTCGCTGTGTTTCTGAAGAATCCCGCCGCCGCCGCCCCGCTCGAGGAAGCCATCCGCCGCGCCTTCAGCAAGTCGGGCGAACTCTCCACCTTCCAGAATCAACGGCTCCGTGACCGCGTCTTCACGATCTTCGACCAGACTTTCGCCGTCACTGGACTGCTCCGCATCGTCGCGATTGCCGTCGCCGTTCTCGGCATCGCCATGGCTCTCAGTACCCTTGTGGCGGAACGACGCCGCGAAATTGCTGCCCTCCGCAGCATCGGTTCCTCCAAATCCCAGATCGCCGGCATTCATCTGAGCGAAGCCGGCCTCATTGGGCTCACCGCCGCGCTTCTTGGCATGATCTGCGGCATTCTGCTCGCCATGATCCTTACATGGGTGGTCAACCGCGCCTTCTTCGGCTGGACCGTCCGCTTTTCCCTGCCATGGCAGGAATTGCTGCTCACGCCTCTCTGGGTCACGGCCTCCGCTGTGCTCGCCGGACTCATCCCCGCATGGCACGCCGCCGGTGCAGAACCCGCCGAAGCTCTCCGCGCGACGTAGCGGTCCATGCAGCCAGTCCTGGATCCGCTCATCCACGGGGGCATGCAGATGCCGCGGAAGGCAGGGAACGACAGCGCATTCGATGGAAGGGATTCAGGGATCCAGATCGAAGTGATCCCCTGCGCTGGTCAGGTGCTGCATCAGCTTCGGGTGGAGGCAGCCGGGCTTCAGTCGCGCCGCAGGGTCCCTGACGAAAGAATGCGCGCCCGCAGGCCCCCGCGGCCCTGCAAGGCGGCCTCGGCCCCCGGATGAAAGGCTTCGTCCATCCAGTAGCAGGGACTGCACTCGCACACCCCCGCAAAGCGGATCCCCTGCAGCTCGAATTCCTGCCCGATCAGCGCATTCAGATCGACCCCGCTCACGATCACGTTCCGCCGGAAAACCGACGGAGCCACCCCGGCCACGCCAAGGCTCCGGCACAGGTCCTCGTAGACCTCGCGCGCAAAAAAGGTGATCTGTCCCTTGTAGTCTTCCTTCCATCCATAGAACCGGTCGCCCACAATCCCCTTGCCGCTCACCAGCTCGGCCTGCTCCACTTCCTGCACCGGTGCCCGGCCCGCCGGCTTCCCATGATGCCCGAAATAGTTGTGCTCTGCACTGATGTAGAGGTGCTCGACTTTCATGCCACCACCATGAACCTCACGCGGCAGAGCCGCAACCCGCGGACGAAAATCCGCGACCGTCCGCGTTCCTGCTTGCAGATTCCTCAATGAGCATATAGTCAGTTGAAAACAATCCCCCACCTGACCAAGACCATGTTGAAGACAATTGCCGCGAGAGCGGTGCCTGAACTGAAGAATTGCCATCTGCTGGACGTGCGGACGCCCGGGGAATACGCGGCGGTGCACATTGCGGGGTCGCGGCTGGTTCCGCTGGACCAACTGGATGCGGCTGCGCTGCGTGAGTCGCTGGGCGGTCAGCGTTGTGTGGTGGTATGCCAATCGGGCATGCGGGCGCGCCGTGCGGCGGAGCAACTGGAGGCGGTGGGCATTGATGCGGTGGTGCTGGATGGCGGGGTGGCGGCATGGCAGCAGGCGGGCATGCCTGTGGAGCGGGGAGCCTCGGGTGGGCTGCCGCTGCAGCGGCAGGTGTTTCTGGTGATCGGGGCGATGGCGCTGGCGGGTGGTATCCTTGCGCTGACGGTTGATCCGAAATGGGTTTGGCTCTCGATGTTTGCCGGGGCCGGTCTGCTCATGGCGGGGGCTACGGGATTCTGTCCGCTGGCTCTGCTCATGGCGAAGATGCCGTGGAATCAGGTGCCGAAGGCGTCGGCTGATTCCTGCTGTTCGAAGGGTTCCTGCTGTTCCTGATTTCCCACGGCGATGTCGCTCATGAAAAAACGGATTCTCATCATCGGGGGAGTGGCCGGCGGAGCGTCGACGGCGGCACGGCTGCGGCGGCTCGATGCGGACGCGGAGATTGTCATGCTGGAGCGCGGGCCCTTCGTTTCGTTCGCGAACTGCGGGCTCCCCTATCATGTTTCGGATGTGATTCCGGACGAGGGATCGCTCACGGTGGCATCGCCTCAGCTCTTCCGGGAACGCCATGGCATCGAGGTCCGCACGGGACACGAGGCCTTCGCCATCGATGCCGCGTCACGGGAAGTGACGGTGCGTCTTCCCGACGGTGCCGAGCAGAAGGAACGCTACGATGCCCTTGTGCTGTCGCCGGGGGCCTCGCCAGTGCGTCCACCGCTTCCGGGGATCGATCTCCCGGGCATCCTCACGCTGCGGAACATTCCGGATGTCCGCCGCATCCGCGAGTGGATCGCCCAGCGCGGGGTCAAGCGCGCCATCGTGGCCGGTGCCGGTTTCATCGGCCTCGAAATGGTCGAGAATCTGCACCTCATGGGCATTCACGTCACGGTGCTCGAAATGCTCCCTCAGGTCATGCCGCCACTCGATGCCGAAATGGCATGGTGGGTCGCGGAACACCTGCGCGGAAAAGGAATCCAGCTCGCGCTCGGCGACGGCGTGGCTTCCTTCCATCAGACGGAATCCGGCGGCATGGCCGTGAAAACCGCGGGCGGTCAGCTCCACGAGGGCGACATGGTGATTCTCTCCATCGGGGTCCGACCGGAGACGGCGCTCGCCAGATCCGCAGGGCTTGCGCTCGGCCCGCGCGGCGGCATTCAAGTCGACGCCTCCATGCGGACATCCGATCCCGCCATCTGGGCGGTCGGCGATGCCGTGGAGGTCACGGACCGCGTCAGCGGTCAGCCTGCCCTGATCCCGCTGGCGGGACCAGCCAATCGACAGGCCCGCATCGCCGCGGCTTCCATCAGTGGCCATCCGGCACGCTTTGGCCCGGTGCAGGGAACCTCGGTCTGCGGTGTGCTCGGACTCACGGTGGCCTGCACGGGTGCTTCCGAAAAAGCCCTCGAACGAGCCGGCATCACGGACTTCGAAAAGGTCTATCTCCACCCGGCCAACCACGCGACCTATTACCCAGGTTCATCGGTGATGCACCTGAAGGTGATCTTCCGGAAGTCGGACGGCCGGCTCCTCGGGGCCCAGGCCGTCGGCGGCGACGGCACGGACAAGCGCATCGATGTCCTCGCGGTCTTTCTGCAGATGGGAGCCACGGTGCATGACCTCGCCGAGGCGGAACTCTGCTACGCCCCGCAGTACGGATCGGCCAAGGATCCCGTCAACATCGCGGGCATGGCGGCGGTCAATGCCATCGAGGGACTCAGCCCGCTGACCCATTGGCATGCACCACGCCACGATGCGCTCCTCGTCGATGTCCGCGAACCGGATGAGTTTGCCGAAGGCCACGCCGACCACGCGGTCAATTTCCCGCTCAGTTCGCTGCGCCGGCAATGGCCGGATCTGCCCCGCGGCCGCACCCTGCATGTCTACTGCGGTGTCGGTCTGCGCGCCCACAATGCTGTCCGGCTGCTCCGCCAGCAGGGCTTCGATGCCCATAACCTTTCCGGTGGCTGGCGTTCCCACGCGGCGGCCATGGCGACCGGGAAGGGCTGAAGCCCACCGCTCAGAGAAACCGCCCGAGCAGCGGGGTCAGCCGCTTCACTGTCTCCGGTGGCCAGAGGTCGCGCGGAGTCATGATGGCATGGTCGAGCGACGTGTGCTCGGGCCATGCCGGCGCAAGGGGAATCCGCGGAACCACGGCCGCTATGACCGCACGCGCCGCGGCTGCATTCGCCATGAGATGCCCGCCTACGGTCTGCGCACTGACGGGTTCCTCGTCCGCCTTCCAGCAGTCGTAGTCCGTTACCATCGCCAGCGTCGCCAGCGCCATCTCCGCTTCGCGCGCCAGCTTGGCCTCGGGCAGATTCGTCATCCCGATCACATCGAATCCCAGCCGCCGGTTCGTCTCGCTTTCGGCCCTCGTCGAAAAGGCCGGACCGTCCATGCAGACATACGTGCCGCCATCATGGACGCGCCGCCCCTGTTCCTTGCTGACGTCATGCAGGAGCTTCCGCAGCCCGTGGCTCACGGGATCGGAAAATCCCACGTGCGCCACCATGCCCGACCCGAAGAAGGTGTGCCCGGTCCGCTGACTGGTGCGGTCGAAGAACTGATCGGGCAGCACAATGTCCCGGGGGTGATATTCTTCCCGCAGACTCCCCACTGCCGTCACGCAGATCACCCAGCGGACGTTGAGCGACCGCAGGGCCCACAGGTTGGCGCGGTGGTTCAGTTCGGTCGGCAGAATGCGGTGACCCCGCCCATGCCGCGGCAGGAAATACACGCGCCGCCCGGCAAACTGCCCACCCATGATGGCATCGGATGGCGGCCCCCATGGCGTGGTCACCACATGCTCGGCACGGTCGGTGAATCCTTCGAAATCGTAGAGGCCGCTGCCGCCAATCACACCAATCGCCGGAGGTAGGGAGTCTGTCTGCATGGGCACCTCAGTCGCCGCAGCAGGGCCCGGCGCAATCGCGACCACCGGACCCCCCGGAGAGGCCGCTCCGGCCATGCCCCGTCACGACTCCGCACAGCGGGCCAGAAAGGCCTCCTGTTCGCTGATGAGCGAGCCGCCCGGAAGGTCGTCCGCGATGGTTTCCGCGCTGGTGGTCACCAGATTCATCCGCACGGCCGCATCCCCCAGCGTGGAATGCTGGGCGGCACGCTCGCAAAGCAGCGCGAGCTGGTGCTCGATGCGCACCATGTCCGCTTCAATCTCGTCCATCCGGCCACCCCGCATGCGGGCGGTCGTGAGCCGCTGCTCCAGCAGGTCAATGCTGTGCTGACGCGCGGCACGGCCTGCCGGGGTCAAGGCGGGATCACTCAGTTCGGCGGCCAGCTGAGCGCGTTCCTGCTCGAGCGATGCCGTGCTGCCGAGCCGGGCGGAATCATCGAGGTGATCGCGGGCCATCAGCAGCTTCAGATACAGCCACAGGAGATTCTCTCCCGGTCCCAGCGGGCCGGGCTGCGTCTGCGGCGTCAGATCCGCGAGCCGGGCCACCCGTTCGTGCATCCGGTTGTAGCGATCCCGCCCTGGCGGGGACAGGTTCGCGAACAACTGGGAATTCCGCTCGAGAAAGGCGGCCCGCTGCTCCTCGATCCAGCGCTGACGCGCTCCTTTGCGCACTGACGGCAGGACCATTCCCGCAAGGATGGTCCCGAGCAGCATCCCGGCGGCCAGCAGGGGCGAGAGCGCCAGCATCCCGGGCGGTCCCGACTTGTCCATCCAGTGGACGGCCCCCATCAAAGCCACGCCTCCCGCAGCCACCAGCCAGCGGTTGCCCGCCAGTTCCTTTCCCAGAGCCGCCAGCCGCAGGCAGGACTCCCGGAACAGCGCGGAAATGGTCAGCGGCACATGCATGGTCACATCAGCGGGAATGGCCTTGCTGCACGGTCAGGCATCGGCCGCCTTGATCTGCCGCGCCAGCCCCCGCATCCGCACCGCGAAGAAAATCAGCAGAATCCCAATCAGCACGGCCCAGGCCGCAATCAGCCACACAATCGTCACTCCGCCTGCCGCCGGATTCACCAGCACCGCGACACCGAAAATCACGGAAAGCAGCCCGGAGAGCCCCAGCAGCCATTCACCTTCAATTTCCTTCCGGATGCGCACGGCCGTGATGATCGTCAGTACTCCGGTCGCCAGAGACCACGCCGCAATCATCGCCAGCAGCGCCGTGGCGGTCGCCGCCGGAACCAGAAGCGTAAGCACGCCGGCCGCAACTCCGAGGA
>JBIICE010000213.1:0-6764 GCA_044239025.1 Verrucomicrobiales bacterium | reverse complement strand
ATTTTGCCCTGATGGAGGGTGATGCCGCCGATGAGTTGGACATCGAAGTGGACCATTTCCCATGTGATGGGCTGGTCACAGACGCTGAGGGGGTGACCGGAGAGGCGGCGGGCACCGTTTTTGACGACGGCGAAGGCTTCCGGGAGGATTTTATTGAGGTAGGCCTGAACGTCCTTGAAGTCCTCGAGATTGGCGAGGTCTGCTTTCCACTGGGCGGTTTTCTGACGGAGAACGGATTCAGGCTGGGACTGGAGATCCTGTTCGATCTTGTTGATCTGCTGGACGATGGGCCAGAGTTTCTTGAGTTCACGCTGGTTTTTCGAACCGACGATCTTGCGGAGGATCCAGTGCAGCATGGGGCGGCGTTAAGCGGAGGGTGACGAAAATGGGGAAAGTGGAGCATGCTGGCAGCCATGGGAAAGGCAACCGGTAATCCCCTGAGGAGAGCGTCGGGTGAGGCGCGCTGTGTCTGGACGATTCAGTTGCTCTGACGGGGGCAGGGGACGGCAGCCGGGGCGGCGGTCGAGATGATCCAGAGATCGATGGCGGAGGGGGGCAGGCCGGTGAGGAGCTGGACCGCGCGGAGGTACGTTTGGAGTTGTTCCGAGTGGCGGGCCGGGAGGAGGGCAGCGGCTTCCTCCGGTGAGGTCACGGCGTCGGATTTGTAGTCGATGATGGTGGCGCGGGTGGGTTGGTGGTCGGGTCCGAGGTGGAGAACGACGCGGTCGAAGATACCGCTGACCCATGAGGAACCGTCGATGAAATCGAAGGGTTGTTCGCGCCAGAGGGTGGTAGGGTGGGGCGGTTTGGCGAGCAGTTGGTGGATTTCCGGATTTTCGAGGCAGCGCTGGACGGCGGCGGCTGTGGCGGGTTCTGCGCTGGCGAGGGCCGAGTGCCATGCGGGGTCGGGTTGATCCGACCATGTGAGGAGCTGGAGGAGATTGTGGAAGGAAGTGCCGGAGGACATGGCCTTGTGGCGGGCCGGGTCGAAGAGGTTGGCGGCGTGGTGGCCGGTTGGTGATCTTCGGGTGAGCGGGATGGGGCGGCGGCTGGTTTTGGGAGGCGATGCCGGGACTGTCGGGGCGGCGGCGGGAGTGTCCGCCGGGGCATCGGGAATCGGGATGGAGCGGAACCAGTCGTCCGAGCCCTCGCGCCAGAGGCAGGCTGCGGAAAAGCCTCCGAGGGTCAGGGGCGGGCAGGAAGCAGTGGCGAGGGCGGCGCGGACGACCTTGGCGAAGTTGGGGGCGCTGGGGGAGTCGGACCCCTTTGTTTTGCCTTGTTCCGGGATGATCAGGTAGTTTGCGAGTCTGGCTCTTGTGACCATGACATAGAGGAGGGCGAGGAGTTCGAGCCAGCGTCGGCTTTCCATTTCGCGGATGGCTCCTGCGAGGGTGGGATCGGTGGCCGCGATATCCTTCTTCGGGAGGAGCGCGACCCAGTCGAGCCGGCTTTCTTCGTAGTGGAGGCCCTGAGAGTTCCGCAGGGTGGTGAGGCTGGTGTCGTGGAGGTCCGGCAGGATGACGAGATCGAAGGTGAGGCCCTTGCATTTGTGGGCCGTCATCACGGTGATGGAGGCGTGGGGAGAGGATTCGCGCACGGTCCACGAGGCCGCGAACTCGAGGAATTCATCGATGCTGCGGCTGCCGGTGTCATCGAAGGCGGCGGCGCAGCGGAGGAATTCGGGAAGCCGGGCCGTACTGAAGGGGTCGAGCGGGTGGAGCCGGGAGAGTGATTCGGCCCATGAGCGCAGGGTGCGGGCGAAGCCTTCGTGGGTGATGCTGGAGAGGAGGCAGGCGGACGTCCATGCGCGCAGGGCCTCGGCTCTGGCGGGGACGGCATGCTCCGCGGATTTCCCGTGCATGGTGACGATGACCTCCCTGAGAGGCGTCATGAGGACGTGCTGCCATGGGAAGATGTCGGATGGGTGGGCGGCGCTGCGGAGGAGGTCGAGCAGAGCGGAGCAGAGCGCGTTGTCGGTGGCGATGAAGTGATCCGCTTCCGTGATGATCTCCATGCCGGTGAGGCGGCGGAGCGCATCGGTGAGGCCGAGGGCCCGCTTGTTCGTGCAGCAGAGGATGGCGACGGAAAGGCCACGCTGCAGAGGCTGGATTTCGCGGAGGAGTGCGGCGCAGGCGATCCACGTGGGCGGATCGCTGGCGGGGCGGTCGGCCTCATCCCCGGCTGACGGTTCGTCGCTGGAATCGTCCGCCTGATTTCTGGGGATTTCGAGGACGACGGCCGAGCCCGGGAGGTTGGGCTGATGGGAGGAATGGGTGGGAAAGGACCATTGCGTGGAGGCTTCGGAGAGGCTCTCGAACTGGCGGAAGGCCTCATGATTTCCCATGAGCTGATTGACCATCGAGATGACGGCCGGTCCGCTGCGGCGGGAGTCGTGCAGCGGGCGTTCGTGGATGTGCGAACCCGGGCGGGAGCCGTCCGGCTGGAGCGGACCATTATAGGCATGGAGAATTTCCGAGAGGAGTTCCGGGGCCGCGCCGCGCCAGACGTGGATGCTCTGTTTGGGGTCGCCTACGGCGAAGAACGAGCGTTCCGATTCCGAGTCCTGGAGGGCTTCCTCGCAGAGGCTGCCGATGACCTTCCACTGAGCGCGGCTGGTGTCCTGGAATTCGTCGAGGAGCCAGTGATGGTAGCGGGCGTCGAGGCGGTAGTCGATATTCTGACGGGAGGCGAAGGCGAGGCCTTCATGGTCCTGCTGTGCGCCGGTGGAGATTTCGCCGCTGAGCAGGCCGAGGACGTCCTGGAACGAGAGCCGGCCGCGGCGGCGGACGAGCTGGTGGTACGTCTGGTCGTAGGTGGAAACGATCGCGTGGATCCCGCGGGTCTGGGTGAGGAGCGTGAAGATGACCGAACGCGTTACAAAGTCGATGAGGCCCGCCAGGGCGGCGGCGTCCTCGCCCGTGAGTTCGTGATTCGCGTAATTCTTCACCGTGGCGTGGCCCTCGCGGAGCTTGTGGGCCGCGGCGAGCAGGTGGCCCCAGAGTGTTCCTGGCACATGCGGGATCGTGCCTGGAGTCCATGTGGCGAGAGCGTCGAAAAACTTACCGCAGGCTTCGCGCTGGCGGTCCTGCGTTCCGAGCGCAGCGCCGTGGGCCTGGGCGGTGGCGAGGATTTCGTGCCATGGATCCGCGGGGAGGGTGGGAGGGTGGTCTTTCCAGATGCGGGAAGGGTTGCCCCATGCGGTGGGGTCCGGGTTTTCGAGGAAGCGGTGGTGCCAGTCGTCGATGAAATCGTCGAGTTTCGGGAGGATGCCGAGGTCATCGCGGCCGATGGTGGCAAGGTCGAAGGCGCGGAGGAATCCGTCCTGGGCTGCGGATCTGGCGGGGTCGCTGGAGGTGGCGAAGACGTGGTCGTAGACTCGGAGTCGTTCCGTTTTCTGCTGGTGCTGATCCATGATGGAGAAGTCACCGGAGAGGCCGAGTTCGAAGGGGAACGATCTTGCGATGCGCACGAAGAAGGAGTCGAGTGTCCCGAGGAGGAGGGACGGCATGGCATTGATGAACGAGCTGAGGAGTTCGAGGCAGCGCGGCTGGCTGAGTTCTGGCTGCTGGAGTTCGGCGGCGAGGGTGGCGGCTGTTTCCGGGCTGCGTGCGGCGTTGGCGAGTCTCGTGATGATGCGGGAGAAGAACTCGCTGGCGGCGGCGCGGCTGAAGGTGAGGGCGGCGATTGATTCCGGGGCGGCTCCGGCGGCGAGGAGGGAGAGGTAGCGGTTGGTGAGCTGCCATGTTTTGCCGGTACCGGCCGAGGCATTGATGATTTCGTGAGGGATCATGTCAGACGGCGGCTGGGGTGGAGGGGGCGCGGAAGGCAGCGGGATCGATGGGCAGGAAGGCTTGTTCGGCACCGTCCGGCGCGAGGCCTTTGAAGTCGTCGTGCGTGGGGCGGCTGGCCGGGGGCCAGAAGATGCCATGGCGGATGGCATTGACGATGCCGGCGGCGCAGGTTTCGGCGGCTTCGCAGAGTTCCGGGGTGAGGTTATCGAAGACGAGGAGTTTGGCGTCCTGGACCGAGGCCGGCAGGGTGATGTAGCCGGCTTCCGTCATGGGAGGCTGATAGATGCGGCTGACGACGGCCGCGTAGAACGGGAGCTGGAGGTTGGTCCAGACCATCGGTTTCCCGTCCAAGGTGACGGATTTCCATGTTTCCGGCGACTCTCCCTTTCTGAGTCTGCGGAGGTGGGATTTCACCGGGGGGCCGGACTTGCCGGTTTTGTAGTCGATGATGCGGAGGTTGCCCGAGTTTTCGTTCCGCTCGATGAGGTCGATGCGGCCCTGGATTTTCTGGCCGAGGATTTCGATGGGATCGGTGCCGTCCTTGAGGGTGGGGAAGCTTGCTTCGACCAGGAAAGTGCGCCATCCCTCGGCGCGAGTCTCGGCGTGGGTTCGGGCGAAGGTGGCGAGGCGGCGGCGGGCGGTTTCCAGCTGAATGCGCAGCGGGACGGCGAGGTGGGGGCCGTGGTGGTGATGGAAGATGGTGGTGACGGCGTCGTCGAGGAACTGTTCGATTTCGCGGGCGTCCGAGCAGCTGGCGAGGGCTGGTTCACGGTGGAGCCTTTCGATGGCGGCGTGGATGGCATTGCCGAATCCGCGGGGGTCGAGTTCGACCGGGTGCGGGTCGAACGGCTGCATGCGGAGCGCGTGTTTGAGGTAGAAGCGGAAGGGGCAGGCGAGGTAATCGGCGAACTGCGTGACACTGATTTTCTGGAAGATCCGGTTATCCGGCTGGGGGGGAGGGACTTCGAGACGCCATGGTCGTTGCCATGCGGGGCGCTGACGGCTGGGGATTTGCCCGGACTTTTCCGCGAAGAGATGGATGACGCGTGCGGGCAGCTCGGAAGGCGGGCAGCGGAAGAGGAGGCGGCTGGGACGGAGTGGGTCGTGGGCAGCGCTGAGGCGGCAGGAGAGGAGCGCAAGTTTTCCTGAGGTGCGGCGGCAGGCCAGCATGCTGGTGAGGAGGAAGGAATCGCGGGCGAGGCGCGAGTCATTGGCGCGGAGGCCGAGGGCGAGGCGGGAGCTGTCCGGGAGCCATGCGTCGCCGTGGGAGCTGTCCGGGATCATGCCCTCGTTGGCACCGGCGATGAAGAGATGGGGGTTGTCGTTCCATGGGAGTTCGAGCCATCCTGCGATGGGTTCGGCGTCTTCCGGCTGCGGGGGGTAGAGGCGGGCTGGTTTGAGGAGGTGGAGCAGGAAGTCGATGCGGTCGGCTGGGGCCGGGGAGAGGTTGGCGGTGGCGCAGGCGGCATCGGTGGCCTCGGCGGCCCCGATGATGGCGCTGGCTGCGCCTTCGAGAAGCGGGCCCGAGGTTTGGCCGAGCGAGGCACCGAGGAATTCGAGGATGGGAGTGAGTGAGGCAGCCGAGGCAATTTTCCGGCGCAGGTCCGTGAGAAAATCCGTCGCTTTGGCGGCATCGGCGGCGATGCGGGCATCGCGGTCTGCGGGGATTGCGCCATCGGGCTGCGGGGCAGCGGATTTCCGGGCAGCCGAGGCGAGTTGGTGGGCGCTCGTCAGACTGGCGGGGATGCTTGCGGCGATGAACTGGTCCCATGCGGCGCGATCCCCCGGGGGGAAGCGGAGACCGGGGATGGCGAGAATCTGAGTGGCGGCCGTGATGCTGTCATGGCGGATGAGGTCGCGCACGAGTTGGAGAGTCCATGCGAGGGAGGCGTGGTGGAAGGGGAGGCCGGCCGGGTCGTAGGCTGCGAAGCCCGCCTGGGCGGCCGATTCGAGGAAGGCGGCAGTGACTTCCGGGTCAGCGGAGCCGATGCCGGGCAGGTCGGCGTGCTGCTGGGCGGCGGCGGTCCACTGGCTGGTCAGGAAGGCAGCGGCGTCCTCCGGTTGATCGAAGACGAGGAGGGAATCCTCGGGGTTGCTGAGTGGGATTTCACAGGTCGTCCATGCCTGCGGGACTGGGTTGCCATGGGGCAGGAAGCGGGGGGCTTCCGATTCCGGGGCATGGATCAGGATGGTGACGGGAGTGCCGTGTTTCTCGAGGGCGTCGAGAGCCGAAGCGAGGAGTGGCGAGGCGTCCGGGACGGCGGCGACGACGATGCGGCGGATGCCCTCGGGGGGCGTACCGGAGTCTGCCGTGCGGAGTCGTTCCGTGTGCAGGTCCGGGAGGTTGACCCTGGAGAGCGATGCGAGGGCGATGGATTCGAGGGCGGCGAGCTGCTGCCACCGTTCCGCCTCTTCGTGGTCCGGTCCGAGCCGTCGGGCAGCTGTGGCGAAATCGAGGCGGGCCTCATCGAGGAGCGAGCGCAGCTTGAGGAGTTCGGCGGCCGTGCTGAGGGCCCATGCCTGGTCGCGCTGCGGGGGGTCGAAGGGGAAAATGGCGCGGAAGGAATCGAGAGCGAGGTCGAGGAGGGTGCGGGTCCAGAGGGCCAGTTCGCAGGCGCGGAGGTTCTGGAGACTGGGGATGGATGGAGGGGAAACGACCGCTTCCGGGGTGGCGATGCGTGGCGGCAGGAGGGCGGCTCCGCGGGTCGCGGCCGTGCGGGCCAGCGATTCACGGAGGCGGCGTCCGGCTTCCGCGGCGGGGACCACGACGAGGGTATCCGCGAGGTTGAGGGGACCGTCAGTCCATGGGCTGGAGAGCCATGCGGAGACTTGCGGGAGAAGCTGCCGGTTCCATGTCAGGAAAATACGCTGAGGCATGAAACCAGATGGTCCTGGCCGGAGGGCACCGCAACGGGCAAAGCGTCCGCGTCAGAGGAGCGGAGCGAGCGGGCGGCAGACGGCTTCGGCGATGCG
>JBIICE010000212.1:0-6872 GCA_044239025.1 Verrucomicrobiales bacterium | reverse complement strand
TTGCCAAGATCTGCCGCCGCGCCCAGCGGCTCGGCCTGCCCAATGTCCGCGTGCTCTGCCTCGAAAGCAGCTACGCCCTCGGCTGGCTTCTGCCGAGCGGCTGTGCCAGTCGGCTCCACCTTCTCTTTCCAGACCCCTGGCCCAAGAAGCGCCACGCATGGAAACGCTTTGTGCAGCCGGAAATCCTCGGCTCCATCCACCAGATGCTCGTTCCAGGTGGCGAATTTCTCTTCAAAACGGACCACACCCCGTACTTCGAGGAGGCCACGGCCGTCGTCGACGCCAGCCCGCTCTTCACCCGCCTGCCGTGGCTCCGCCCGGAGGAATTCTACCCCCTCACGGACTTCGAAAAACAATGGATCGCGGCCGGATGCCAGATCTCCGCAGCCCGCTGGCGCAAGGCAGAAACCCAACTGCCTTCCGATGCATAACCAGAGTCGGCAAACCGCTGGTGGAACCGACTGACGCCAGGAGTCACTCGGTGACCGCAAAACAGGCGGCTTCCTTCGTGCTGCGGGCAAAGATCCGGCCACCCGCAAGGGTCGGAGTCGACCAGCATTTGCCATCGAGCACGTCGGCCCGCGCCAGTTCTTCATAAGCATCCGGTTTCGCGGCCATGATCACGAGTTCTCCCTTGTCGCTCAGCGCAAGGAGGCGGTCGCCGGACAGAATCACGTTGCCGGGGCCAAAGCCTTCCTGCGACCACAGGACCTTGCCGGTCGCGATGTCCACGCACTTCACCGGGCCATTTCCGTAGTTCTTGAACTGGAACATGCCATAGAGCTTGCCGTCCTTGACCACCGGCGTGCTCCAGTGATTCGCCACGTCGTTTCCTTCGGTGCGCCAGAGTTCCTCGCTGCTCCAGTCGTTGCCCTTCTTCGTGATCCGGTACGCTCCGCCACCGACGCCATAACCCGCTGAACAATAGACGATGTCGTCCCACACCACTGGCGAGGCGGCGGTGCTCACGTTGAAACGGTACGGCTGACGCCACAGCAGCTTGCCATTCTCCGGGCTGAGCGACGCCAGTCCTTCCTTGGTGAAGAAAATCACCTGGCGCACCCCGTGAATGGTCGCGGTCGTCGGGGTCGCATGCGTGATGGTGTCGTCTTCGGCCTTCCACTTCAATGCGCCGCTGTTCCGGTCGAACGCAAGGAAGGCCGCGCCTTTGCCGCCACCGCTCACGATCACGAGATTGCCCTCGATCAACGGCGAGGTCGCATTCTGCCACGAAATGTTCTTCCCGCCGAAATCCCTGGCGACGTCTTTCTTCCAGACTTCCTTCCCGGTCTTCGCGTCGAAGCAGTAAAGGTCGAGATTCGCTCCGTAGACGTACACTTTGCCGCCGGCGAGGGTCGGGGTGCTGCGCGGTCCGTCGCCGCCTTTGTTGTCTCCGGTGCCATCATCGCCACCACCCTGGTACTTGGCCAGCTTGAGTGGCTTGGCCCACAGTTCCTTGCCGCTCGCGGCATCCATGACCACCACAAACTCGCTCGGGGTCCCCTCGTCTTCGCGCGTCAGCAGGGTCGCCGCCACGCCCGCCTGCACCGTGATCGAACTGAACCCGTTGGTCGCGGGCACTTTCCACAATTGCTTCGGGCCGGCCGAATCCCACGGCTTGCCGAGGGCTTCCGGCGAAACCCCGTCCCCGGAAGGCCCGCGGTACGACGGCCATTCTCCCCCGGTGGCAGCCAATGCGCCACCAGCAAGGACGACGGACAACGAAACAAGGCAGGAAACACGGAGCGGATTCATAAGCCTCCCTCTCCACAGCAGCGGAGTCGCGTCAAGCCCCGCCCGACCCGCCCACGCGGAAACCTCAGATGGCATCGCTGCCCGGCTGGGTCCGCTGCCCTTTCCGCAGCCGCAGTCCCTCGGGCCGCAGCAACGGCCGCAGCGCTCCCCCGGCGAACGCGAGACCAATGCCGCCGAAGAGCAGGGACATGAGCCACAGCCACCACGGCGCACCACCTTTTTTCTCCAGCACCGCCACCCACGGCCGTTCGGGATCCACATGGCAGACGGTCTTCGAGCCCACGGCGAACCGCGCTACCATGGCCTGCGACGCCCCGGCATTCCCGGTCGAAACCTTGCCCCGGCTGAAGTCTGCCCACGCAGAATGCCACGTCCGCCCTCCGATTTCATACCGATACCAGATGTCGGGCCGGTACGTGGGTCCACTGTTCCGCCCGCTTCCACTCCCGACTTTCACCCGGCTCGCCACCACTTCACAGGGAACGGTCACCATTGCATCGGCGCGCGACTGCAGGGCCCGCCCCGGCTGCAGCCCGAACCTCCAGACGGCCAGGCCGCCCAGCGCAAAGACCAGGCCAATGAGCAACGGCCCCAGTTTCGCCGCAAAACCACGCCAGGCGCGCACGAGGCCCAATCCGGAAGTCACCGCCAGAAGCCCCATCACCGAAAAGAATGTCCCCGCCGCCACCACCACAAGCCCCAGCCCATACCCGGGCTTCTCCAGAATACTCTCGACGGATTCCCCCGGACGATAGCGGCACAGCTGCTCCGGGACGGCCCGCAGACGCGCACCGATTTCCTCCAGCTCGTTGACCGATCCCTGCGACGCGGCCGACCCCAGCCGCAGCCGGTACCCATTGAGCCATTCCCCGGCCGGACGGTAGCGGTACCGCAGCGCCAGCTCGGCCTGCGGTTCCCCAGCCACCGTCACGTTGACATCGGCCTGCTCCACCACACAGCCCACCTCGGGCCACCCCCGCACCTCCCAGACTTCGCGCAGCAGCTTCCACCCCAGCAGCCCGGAAATCGCCATGCCCGCCACCACAAACAGCAATCCCATGGCCACCGCACAACCCGACGGCACCGCCGCAGCCCCTGACTTCGCTGGAAAGGAAAATCTCATGATCCGGAACCACCGCGTCCGGCGGCTCCTATCCCCGTAGCAGGAGGTTTTGAACTTGCCAAGCCCCAGCCCGCACCGCATCTCATCGGGGCGAACCCTCTCTCCCGCCATGAAACGCTTCCTCCTTCCCCTCGCCGCTCTCGCTTTCACCTCCTCCATCATGTCCCAGGAAAACCCCACCAAGGAACCGTTCGGTAAACTCAAGGACGGCCGCGCCGCCCAGCTCTTCACCCTCAAGGCCAAAGACGGCAGCTCCGTCCGCATCACCAACTTCGGCGGCATCATCGTCAGCATCGAGGTCCCTGACCGCACAGGCAAACTCGACTCGGTGGTCCTCGGCAAGGATTCCCTCGCCGAATACGAAGCCGGTCATCCTTTCTTCGGCTGCATCACCGGTCGCTACGCCAACCGCATCGCCAAAGGCAAGTTCTCCCTCAATGGTCAGGCGCACTTCCTCGCCGTCAACAACGGCCCGAACAGCCTCCACGGCGGCAAACAGGGCTTCGACAAGAAACTCTGGGCAGTCAAAGCAGCCGAACTCCGCAACGGCGCCCCCACGCTCGTGCTCAGCTACTCAAGCCCGGACGGCGAGGAGAATTACCCGGGCAAACTCGACTGCGAGGTCACCTATTCCTTCAATGACCAGCACGAACTGACCATCGACTACGCCGCCACCACGGACAAAACCACCATCGTCAACCTCACCAATCACAGCTACTTCAATCTCGCCGGACATGGCAAGGGCTCCATCCTCGACCACATTCTCGAACTGAACTGCGGGTCGTTCACCGATACCGACGCCAGCCTCATCCCCACCGGCGAAATCCTCCCGGTCGAGGGCACGCCGCTCGATTTCCTCAAGCCGACGAAGATCGGCGACCGCATCGACCAGACGTCTTTCCTCCCCATCAAGTACGGCGAAGGCTACGACCACAATTTCGTCATCAATGGGCAGCGCGGGGAACTGCGCACGGCCGCCAAGGTGTTCGAACCCGCCACGGGCCGCACCCTCGAATGCCTCACCACGGCTCCCGCCGTGCAGCTCTACACGGCGAATCACATGGAAATGAACTACAAGGGACGCGCCGGACGCACGTACTCGCGCCGCGGTGCCTTCTGCCTCGAGACCCAGCACTACCCGGACAGTCCGAATCATCCCTCGTTCCCTTCCACGGAACTCCGCCCGGGCGATACCTACCGCCACACCTGCGTCTACCGCTTCGGAACCAGTAAATAATCCCTCTGCTTCCCTTGCCCGCGTCCCTCTCTCCCCCATGAAAGGCGACCTGGCTCACTCTCTCTCGGCCGCGGAAGCGAAATTCGAATCGCTCCGCGGCCGGATTGGTTTCTGGCTCGGCCCGGCGGCCTTTGTCCTGCTCCTGCTCTTCCCCATCCCGGGGGTCAGTCCGGAAGCCCAGAAACTCACCGCGGTGCTCGCCCTCGCGGTCATATACTGGATCTCGGAAGCAATCCCCATGGCGGCCACGGCCCTCCTCGCCCCTGCCCTCTGCATCCCCCTCGGCATCGCGGACGACAAGGCGATCCTCGCCCCCTTCGCCTCGCCTCCGATCTTCCTCTTCATCGGCAGCTTCTTTCTCGCCGAGGCCATGCGCCTTCACCAGCTCGACCAGCGCATGGCGCTCTGGCTCCTCACCAGGAAAGGGGTCACCCGCTCGCCTTTCACGCTCTTCGCGGCGCTCGGCTCCATGACGGCGGTCCTCTCCATGTGGATGAGCAATGTCGCCACGACGGCCATGATGCTGCCTGTCGCCACGGGTGTCCTCCACGCCTGCCCCGGCCTGCGCGACAACCGCCGTCTCCAGAGCGACCTCATCCTGCTCATCGCCTTCGCTGCTTCGGTGGGCGGACTCGGCACACCGGTCGGCACCCCGCCCAACCTCATTGCCATGGGCTTCCTGCGGAAACTTTCGTCGGAAAACATCACGTTCTTCGACTGGATGCGTGTCGGCGTTCCCCTCGTTTTCGTCCTCCTCGCCTTCCTCCTCTGGTGGCTCCGCCCCCGCGGCATCACGTTCACGGACCGCACGGCCATGGACGCCAGCCTGGCATCCCAGCGCGCCGCCCTCGGTCCCATGACCGCAGGCCAGCGCAATACCGCCATCGTCTTCGCCTCCGCGGTCCTCCTCTGGATGTGGCCCGGCCTCGTCCAGCTCGTCACCGGCAGAAAAATTCTCGGCACCGCATGGATGGAACAGTTCCTCAAGGAGGAAACCGTTGGTCTCCTCGCCGGTCTCTCGCTCTTCCTCCTCCCCACCGACCGCGCCACGCACCGCTTCACTCTCACCTGGGAAGACGCCGTCCGCATCGACTGGGGCACCGTTTTTCTTTTCGCCGGCGGTCTCGCGCTCGGCACGCAGATCTTTGCCTCGGGTCTCGCCGAAGCCATGGGCCGCGCCATGAGCGCATGGCTCGGTTCCCCCTCGCTCTGGACCCTCATTGCCGCAGGCATCATCCTCAGCCTCATCCTCAGCGAGGCCACTTCCAATACCGCCTCGGCCAACGTCATGGTGCCCCTCTTCATCGTCCTCGCAGGATCCGCGGGCCTCCCCCAGAAACCCGTCGCCCTCGCCGTCAGCCTCGCCTGCAGCTTCGGTTTCATGCTCCCGGTCTCCACCGGACCCAATGCCATGGCCTACGGCACCGGCATGGTTCCCCTCACTTCCATGGTCCGCGCCGGCATCGCCCTCGACATCGCCGGTGCCGTCACCATCTGGTGCGCCATCCGCTTCCTCACCTGACCAACTGATGCCGCCCCCGGAAATTCAGGTTTCCTTCCGGGCTTTCCTGTCCACTCTCCCTTCCCCATTTTCTCCACCGGTTTCTCCACCGATTTCTCCCAGCCATTTTCTCTCGTTTCCCATGAGCAGCGACCGACGCAAACCTTTCCCCTTCGACGAATTCGAACCCCGCTGGCAAACGCACTGGGATCAGCAGAAAACGTTCCGCACGCCCGGGCCGGGCGACGCCGGATTCGACGCCTCAAGGCCGAAATTCTACGTGCTCGACATGTTTCCCTACCCCAGTGGAGCCGGGCTCCACGTGGGCCACCCGGAAGGCTACACCGCCACCGATATTCTCGGGCGCTCCCGCCGCATGCAGGGCTTCAATGTCCTCCACCCCATGGGCTGGGATGCCTTCGGCCTGCCCGCCGAACAGTACGCCATCAAGACCGGTCAGCACCCCCGCGTCACCACGGAAACCAATATCGCCAATTTCCGCCGCCAGCTTAAATCGCTCGGCTTCGCCTACGACTGGGAACGCGAAGTCAATACCACCGACCCCGCCTACATCCGCTGGACCCAGTGGATCTTCCTGCAGCTCTACCATTCCTACTTCTGCGAGGAATCCAGGAAGGCCCGCCCCGTCGCGGAACTCGAAGCCAAAGGCTGGTCCCGTCAGCAGATCGACGACGCCAGACTCGCCTTCGTCGCCGACACACCCGTCTGGTGGTCTCCCGACCTCGGCACCGTTCTCGCCAACGAGGAAGTCGAAGAATGGAAGGCCAAAGGCCATACCGTCGAACGCAGACCCCTCCGCCAGTGGATGCTCCGCATCACCAGATACGCCCAGCGCCTCATCGACGAACTCGATGACCTCGACTGGCCCGATGGCATCAAACTCCTCCAGAAGAACTGGATCGGAAAAAGCGAGGGAGCCGAGGTGGATTTCAGTGTCGCCGGACAGAAGATCACGGTCTTCACCACCAGACCCGATACCCTCTTCGGAGCCACCTACATGGTGCTGGCTCCCGAACACCCGCTCGTCAGCCGGATCACCACCGCGGAACAGAAAGCCGCTGTCGCTTCCTACATCGCGGCCTGCGCCTCCAAGTCGGACCTCGACCGCGGCGACCTCAACAAGGACAAAACCGGCGTCTTCACCGGGGCCTTCGCCATCAACCCGGTCAACGGCGCGGAAATTCCCATCTGGATCGCCGACTACGTCATGATGGGCTACGGCACCGGAGCCATCA